>JAFTEL010000032.1 GCA_017453685.1 Clostridia bacterium | reverse complement strand
TTCTTCGACCGGCGCGGGCTCGTATTCGACCGCTTCTTCCGCTTCGATCGGTTCTTCTTCAACGGATTCTTCGACTGCTTCGGGCTCGGCGGGATTTTCTATCGGCGCAGGTTCATACGCGACCGCTTCTTCTTCCGCTTCGGTCGGCTCTTCTTCGACGAGTTCTTCCACCGCTTCGGGCTCGGCGAGTTCTTCGACCGGCGCGGACTCGTATTCGACCGCTTCTTCCGCTTCGATCGGTTCTTCCTCAATGGGTTCTTCGACCGCTTCGGGTTCGGCGGGTTCTTCGACCGGCGCGGGCTCGTATTCGACCGCTTCTTCCGCCTCGGTCGTTTCTTCCTCAACGGGTTCTTCGACCGCTTCGGGTTCGGCGGGTTCTTCTATCGGTGCAGGCTCGTATTCGACCGCTTCTTCCGCCTCGGTCGTTTCTTCCTCGACGAGTTCTTCCACCGCTTCGGGCTCGGCGGGTTCTTCCGCCACCACGGGTTCATACGCGACCGCTTCTTCCACCGTTGCGGGTTCCGTGTTCTCCGCCGTCGGCATCGGGTCGAAAACGACCGGTTCCGGCGGCGTTATTTCAGGCAGCGCATCCTGGATCTGCGCCAGCAAATCATCAAAGGAAAGGTCAAAATTCGGTTCCAATTTTGTCAGCTCCTTTCGGGTTTACAGCCTTTGGCGGGCGACTTCAAACATGAGGATGCCCGCGGCGACCGAGGCGTTGAGAGAATTGACCTGCCCCTTCATGGGCAGGGAAACGATCACGTCACATTTTTCTTTGACCAGACGACCCAGTCCCCGGCCTTCGGAGCCGATGACAAGGGCGACGCCGCCGCTGAAATCGGTCTGGTGCCAGCTCTGCCCGTCCATATCCGCGCCGTAGACCCAGACGCCGCGCTGTTTGAGTTCTTCGAGCAGGCTCGGCAGGTTGGCAACGCGCGCCACGGGCACATATTCGATGGCGCCGGCAGAGGTCTTGCCCACGGCGTAGCTCAGTCCCGCATTGCGCCGTTTGGGAATGATCACGCCGTGCGCGCCTGCCGCGTCCGCGCTGCGGATGATGGCGCCCAGATTGTGCGGGTCCTCGATCTCGTCGCAGACGATGATGAACGGCTTTTCGTTCTTTTCTTCGGCGGCGCGGAAAATATCGTCCACGCTCGCGTATTCATGGGCGGCGACGTAGGCGGCGACCCCCTGATGGTTGCCCTCGCCGCACATAAAATCGAGCTTCTTTTTGTCGACTTCCTTCACCACAACGCCCTTTTCGCGGCATTGGGCGATGAGCTTGCCGATGCTGCCGCTGCGTTCGCCGCGGGCGACGAGGAGGCTGTCGATCTCGCGGCCGCTGCGCAGCGCTTCGCCAACGGCGTTGCGCCCGATGATGAGGTCAGGCTTTTGTTCATCCATGGTTGTGATCTCCAAAATGATAATTCGATTTATTATACCATATTTAGTTGAAAAAGCCAATCGTTTTTCAAAAAAATACAAGAGATAGTGACATTTTTTTGGCGGGCGCGGTGCTATGATGATAAAACGAAAAAATCAATGGAGAAATGACCTATGGCAGAAAAAATCAAAAAAATCGGACAGGCTCTGCGCCTTTCGCCTCAGGGCAAACGGCTGATCGCGCAGCACGCGGCGGACTTTGCGCTTTCGCTCGGTTTTTCGGCGGCCAAGCTGTTCGGAGCGGTCTCGCCCTTTGCCTGCGCGTTTGCCGCGGCGGTCGATTACCGCCGGATTCCGGCGCTGCTGCTCGGCGGCTGTCTGGGCTGTTTCCTGCGTTTTCGCGGCGCGGCGGCGGTGCAGAAGGCGGCGGCGCTGGTCACGGTCTGCTTTGTCAACACCCTGCTGGGCAAGGCGGCGTTCGTGCGGCAGAGCGCTTTGGTGCGCGGCATCACCGCGGCGGCGAGCCTGCTGTTCACGAGCCTCACGGTGATGGCGGCGCAGGGCTTTTCGGTGGACGGCGTGCTGTTCGGCGTCTGCGAAGCCGCGCTTGGCGGGGCGGGCGGTTATCTGTTCAGCAGCGCGGTCGGTGTGCCAAGCGCCCTGCGGGATAAACGTCCGCTCGATGACGAACAGCGGGCGGGGCTGCTCTTTTTCGGCTGCGCGTTTCTGGGCTCGATCGAATTCTTGAACGCGGCGGGGCTTTCGTTCGCGCGGTGCGCGGCGGCGGTGGTCGTGCTGCTCGCCGTTCGGCTCGGCAGCCTCGGCGCGGCGGCGGTGAGCGGCTGCGCGCTGGGGTTCACGCTGGACGTGTTCGAGCCGCTTGCGTCGCTCGGCGGCGCTTACACCTTCGGCGCGCTGGTCGCGTCGCTGCCCAAAGGCAAGGCGCGGTTCCAGAAGGCGTTCGGCTTTCTGGCGGCGGGCGGCGTTTCGCTGCTGTTCGGCGAAAGCGAAGCCGCGCTCAAAATACCGCTCCTGCTGGAGCTTACGCTGGCGAGCCTTATTTTTCTGCTGCTGCCCGAGCCCGTTCTGGAAAAAGGGGAAGAGCTGCTGCGGCGGGGCGACGCGATGCCGCAGGCGGAAGCGATGAAGCACCTGCTGCTCATGCGGGTCGGCCGCGTCAAAAAGGCCATGGGCGAAGTGTCGACGGCGATGGAAAAGATCACGGATGAGATCGGTCGCTACGACCAAACGGAAAAGCAGGATGAAAAGGGCGCGCTGGTGTTCGACCAGTTCCGCCATATGGCGGGCGTGCTGGACGACGTGGCGCTGCGGCTGGCGGAGGACACCACCTTTGACACGGCGGCGGCGCAGCGGGTACAGACCGCGCTGCTCTCGTTCGGCATCACACCGAAGCAGGTGGTCTGCACCCGCACCGACGGACGGGGGCGCGTGGAGATCAGCGCCGACCCGATCAAGGGCGGCGTCAGCCGTCGGGCGCTGATCGAGGCGCTGGAAAAGGCGTGCGGCTTTCTGCTCAACAGCCCCACCGTGACCGAGCGGGAGGACGGGACAAGCCTCGTGTTCGATGAAAAGCCCGCGCTGAGTCTGCGCATCGGTCACGCGCGGCATATCAGCGACGCGTCGGGTCTGTGCGGCGACCGGTTTGAGCGGTTCACCGACCGCGAGGGGCGGCAGGTGGTGCTGGTGAGCGACGGCATGGGAACGGGCGCCCGCGCGGCGATCGACGGCGCGGTGGCGTCGTGGCTCTTTGCCCGTTTGCTGGCGGCGGGGCTGAACCCCGCCAGCACGTTTCAGCTGACCAATTCGGCGCTCATCGCCAAATCCGCCGAGGAAACGCTGGCGACGATCGACGCCGTGCGGTTCGACCTGCACGCCAAAAGCGCGGCGTTTTTCAAAGCGGGCGCGAATTACAGTCTGGTGCGCCGCGGTCATCGCGTGGCGACGGTGGGCAAAAGCTCCATGCCGCTGGGCATCCTGCGCGAGACAAAGCCGGATGAAACGACCCTGCCCATCGGCGCGGGTGATATCGTGCTGGTGATGTCCGACGGCGTGGGCACGGAGTGTCTGGAGCAGGTCAAAAGCGAACTGGTCCGCTACCGAAAAAAAGACCCGTCCGAGCTGGCGGAACGGGTCGTGAAGATCGCGAAGGAAAGCTCCCCCGCCGCGCATTGCGACGATATCACCGTCGTCGCGGTGATGGTGGGGTGAGATGCGCCTTAACAGAATGGTAACAAAACGGTAACAAAACAAATGACAAAAGTGTTACAAAAGGGTTGCAATGGCGGATGGTTTGTGTTATAATAACCAAGTCGTCTGCCCTTGTCTTTTTCCTTCCCGTTCGTTTTCGGCGGGAAAAAGAGGCGGTTCGACGCATTTCGGAGCTATGTTTTTTGCGCGCGGCTTCGTGCTGCGCTTTTGCTTTTTTTCGGAGGAAACGGTTTGAAACAGGGATTGAAACGAAAACTTGCTTTTCTGCTGACGCTGCTTTTGCTTTTGTCGGCGGTACCGCTGAACATATTGACGGCGCAGGCCTTTGCCGTGCGGACGACGAAGCCGTCGTCGAAGGATTCACATTATTACTCCGGCGCCAACCCGTTTTACGCGGGCGGCTACCTGAACGAATGTACCTGGTACGCCTGGGGCAGAGCCTATGAAGCGCTGGGCTTCAAGCCGAATCTGTCCACCGCGGCAGCCCATTGCTGGTATCGGTATAACACCAGCCAGAAGGCCTGTCCTTACGATACGAAGCCCAAGGCCGGCTCGATCATGGTCACGGTGAAAGACGGCAAGCACGGTCACGTTGCGTTTGTGGAAGAGCTCTACAAAGACGGCACGATGCTCATTTCCGAATACAATTACGGCGTTCGCAGCGGCTTTTCCACGCAGGTCATCAAACAGCTCTCTGCCGGGGAAAGAAGAGGCCGCGCCCACAAGGTGCTGGGATACATCTATGTGATCGATTCCAAGCCCGCGGACAAGACCGCCCCGACGATCACCGCGCTGAAGGTTGCCGAAAAGACCGAAGAGGACTTTGCGCTGGCGGCCAGAGCGAAAGATAACGTCGGCGTCACCGCCGTCAAATTCAAGGTTCGCACAGCCGATCAGGATTGGCAGGACGGCGTCTGGTTCGACGCATCGCGCTCCGAGAACGGTGGCTGGACGTGCCGCATCCCCCTTTCGAGCTTCAACGATTACCGCGGTCAATACGTCGCGCGCTGCTACGCCTATGACAAGGCGGGCAACAAAAAGTCCGACGATATCAACGTTTCGATCAAACCCGTTTTCGATGAAAACGACCCTGCAGCCAATCAGACTTCCGTCCGCTTCCCGACATGGGCGGCGGAACGCACGAACGACGACGCCATTTGGTTCGACGGCGCCTGCCCCTCCGAAACCGGCGCGTGGGAGCAGCGAACCTTTGGCGCGGCGCTTGATCCGGCCGCAGCGCGCGGAACCGAAACGGATGCCTGCGTCAGTCTGCCGTCCAGCGGCGTCGAAGTGCTGAGCCTGTGTCTGGAAGCCTGCGCGGACGCGGTTGCGGCGGACGATTCCTCGTTCGATTTCGCGCAGATCTCCGCGCAGAATCTGTACGGGTGGGCGCTGAATGACGCGTTCGGCTCTTGACATTATGAAAAAAACAGAGCATATCGTGAGATATGCTCTGTTTTTTTAATGCGGAAGGCGGAGTGCGGAAGGCGGAAGGAAGGGTCGCTTTGCTCCGGATTATAATTCTTCATTATTCATTAGCAAAGCGATTTCATTCTTCATTATTCATTAGAAGACGTTTCCCTCATTTTGATGGTATGGATAACGACGTTGATGAATAATGAAGAATGAATAATGATATTTTTCCTCATGGTTCAATCCGCGGAGCAGGGCACGGATTCTTCCGTGCCGCGATAAAATTCGGAGCGAAGCGACCCATTTGAGTTTAGAGTTTACAGTTATGATTTTGCTTCGCAAAAATTATGATAGAATCACCTTTGCAACGAAAACATTGCCGAAGGCAATTCATAACTTGGCGTTCAGCCAATCATAACTGCTAACTCGCCAAAGGCGATCCTAACTGCGTGTTCGCCTTTCGCCTTCCGCATTATATTTTCAGCGCGTTGGCGAACGCGGCGAGCTGCTCTAAATCGAACCGCTCGGCGCGGGCGTTCTCCTCCTGCCCGATGGCGGCGAGCGCGGCGATCACGTCGCTCTTTGGAATGCCCAGTCCCGCGCTGACCGAATTGGCGGCCGTCTTGCGCCGCTGGGCGAAGATCGCCTTGACCATGCGGAAAAACAACGCTTCGTCTTCAAGCGCCACGGGCGGCGCGGGGCGCACGGTCAGGCGGATGACGCTGCTGTTCACCTTGGGAGCGGGCAGAAACGAACCGGCGGGCACGTCGAACAGTTTTTCCGCCTCGGCATAGTAATTCACCGCCACGGTCACGGCACCCGCGTCGCGGCTGCCCACCTTGGCGCACAGGCGATCCGCCGCCTCCTTCTGCACCATCACGGTGATGCTCTCCACCGGCAGGCGGCTTTCAAGCAAATACATCAGCACGGGCGACGTGATATAATACGGCAGATTGGCGCAGACCGCCGCTTTCATGCCGAAAAAGTTTTCTTCCAGCAGCTTGTGCAGGTCGGTTTTGAGCACGTCGCCGTGAATGACGCGCACGTTGTCGAATGCGCCGAGCGTCTCATCCAGCACGGGCAGCAGCCGTTCGTCCAGCTCGATGGCGACCACCTTTTCGGCGAATTGCGCCAACTGTTCGGTCAGCACCCCGATGCCGGGGCCGATCTCCAGCACGCCCACGCCCTGCCCCGCGCCGCAGGACTGCGCCATGCGGGGGCACACGGTGGGGTCGATGATGAAGTTCTGCCCGAGCGATTTGGAAAACCGGAACCCGTGGCGGGCAAGCAGCTCTTTGATCGTTGCGACGTCGGATAATGTGTTCATGATCCACCTTCAAAAAATAATCTTTACTTATTTACAAAAAGGCTATATAATCTTTTCAGAAAACTTGGAAGAAATGAGGAATGAACTATGGCGATTCTTGTCACGGGCGGCGCCGGTTACATCGGCTCGCACACCTGCATCGAACTCATCCAAAAGGGTTATGAGGTCATTATACTCGATAATTTCTATAACAGCAAGCCGGAAGCGCTCAATCGCATCCGGAAAATTTCCGGCGGCGACTTCACGTTCTGCGAATGTGACATCCGCGACCGCGCGGGGCTGGACAAAATCTTTGCCGAAAACAAGGTCGACGCGGTCATCCATTTCGCCGGGCTCAAGGCGGTGAGTGAAAGCTGCCGCAAGCCGCTGGAATACTATGAGAACAACGTGGGCGGCACGGTGACGCTCTGCGAAGCCATGCGCGACGCAGGCGTGAAAAAAATCGTGTTTTCCTCCTCCGCCACCGTTTACGGTTCCAACAACCCCTCGCCGCTGCGTGAGGATATGCCGGCGGGCGGCACCACCAACCCCTACGGCACGACCAAGTTTTACATTGAAAATATCCTCAAGGACGTTTACGCCGCCGACAACGAGTGGAGCATCGTGCTGCTGCGCTATTTCAACCCCATCGGCGCGCACGAGAGCGGTCTGATCGGCGAGGACCCGAACGGCATCCCCAACAACCTCATGCCCTATATCACGCAGGTCGCCATCGGCAAGCTGGACTGCCTGAACGTGTTCGGCAACGATTACCCCACGCCCGATGGCACCGGCGTGCGCGATTATATCCACGTGGTCGATCTGGCGAAGGGGCACCTCTGCGCCGTCGATAAAGCACTGAGCGGCACGGGGCTGAACATTTACAACCTCGGCACCAGCAAGGGGTACAGCGTGCTCGACGTGATCAAAGCGTTTGAAAAGGCGAGCGGCAAAAAGGTGAATTACCGCTTCGCGCCCCGCCGCAGCGGCGACGTTGCCGTTTGCTATTCCGACCCGACCAAAGCGAAAAAAGAGCTCGGCTGGGAAGCGGCGTTCGACATCGAGCAGATGTGCCGCGACAGCTGGAATTGGCAGGAAAAGAACCCGAAAGGGCTTTGATTCAAGGCGGAATTCGATTTTCTCCGATACTAAAACAGAAAAACGGCTCTGCAGTCAGATTAGACCCGCAGAGCCGAAATCTTTTTGGGGTGTCAGATCGGCAGCGTTTTGAGCACCGGCGCGAACAGGCGCAGTATCCAGCAGTAGATCTGAACGGAGCCGGCAATGAAATCGGTGCCGACGAGGTTCCTGCCCTTTACGGCGATGACCGGCTCGGTTTTGTCGCCGAGGCCGTTTTTATACAGCGTGTCCAGAACGGCCTGAGCGATCTTTTCGTTGCCGACCGCGCTCGGATGCACGCCGTCTCTGGCAAAATCCGTCTCCTTGTCCGTTAAGGCCGCGCCGACGTCAACGAGCAGCACGGAATCATCGTACTTGCGCACATAATCCTTGATTGCTTGGTTCAGCATGGCGGCACCCTGCCCGTAAACCTCTTCGGAATACCCCTTTTGCGGGTTGTAGAGAGTCTGGAGCAGAATGACGACGTCGGGATTCAGCGCCTTGATCTCGCTGACGATCTCGTCCAGATCGGCGGTGAAGGTTTCGATGATCGCGTCAATGCGGGAAAAATTGTTTTTCACGATCCCGTCATACAAAATCATTGCCAGATTGCCGAGCAGGAAGTTGTTGCCGCCGATCGAGATGCTGATGATATCGGCGGATCGGATCGCCGCTTTGACGGTCGGTTCCTGCATTCGCTGCAGCAAATTGGCGGTCGTGTGACCCGGAATGGCGTAGTTTTCATAATCGTACCCGTCGGTGTCCGCCACGATTTTGCCATAGACGGCGTTCTTCGGGTTGGTGAGCCCCATACCGAACGCGATGGAATCGCCCAGCACCACGTAAAGCGGCTTCTTCTCAACCGCGGCGGCCGCGCTGACGCAGCCGAGCAGCACGACCAGAGCCAGCAAAGCGGAGATTACGCGGCAGCTAATCTTTTTCATGAAAAAACCTCCCTGAAGTATCCTATGGTTCGGATATAAGTTTTGCTGCTTTCAATGTACCATATTTTTCCACCGATTTCAATCATTTTGCGAAGCCCGCCCATAGGATGTTCCCGTTTTCGGGAATGAGGAAGGGCGTGTCAGGCGCGGGAACTTCACCGAAAAACACACCGCTTAACTTTCAATTCTTTATGGGGTGGAAACGGTCGTGAAACTGTGCTATAATTCCGATATACCGCCGACCGTCGGCAAACAGGAAAACCGAAACGGAGGAACGGCAATGAAAACAACCTGGAAAAGAGTGATCGGCATGATCCTTTCCGCGGCGCTGCTGCTCGGCTCGACCGGCGCGGCAGCCCTTGCCCAAAGCGGCGATTTCACTGTGATTGACGGTGCTGTGCCGATCGTGATCACAAGCGCCGATCTTGAGCCCGCCGCGCAAAAACTGGCGTATTATATCGGTCGGGTCTGCGGCGCCCAGCCGCCTGTTGTGGATTCCCCGCGGGAAAACGCGGTCGTTTTGTCCGTCGATCCCGCCCGTGCCGATGGGTACGTCATTGCGGAGCAGAACGGCAGCGTGACGATCGCGGGCGCGTCCCTCGCGCAGACCGTGCACGGGGTTTACGCCTTCCTCGAACGCTATGCGGGCGTTCACTGCTACACCTCGCAGCTCATTTGTTATTCCTGTGACCGTATCCTCGTTCCGCGCGGCGAACGATATGAATACACGCCCGTATTTGAATGTACGGATACGGACTGGCTCAGCCCGCGGGACACGGAGTATTCCCTGTTCAACGGTCTGAACTGCACGCAATATCGCGAAGTTCCCGCCGAGCTCGGCGGCGGTGTGGCCTATATTTCTTCGTTCGGTCATTCGCTGACGAATCAGTTCTGCGATTCGGACAAGTATTACGAGAGCCATCCCGAATATTTCGCGCTCTATCACGGCATCCGCACCCGCAGCCAGCTTTGTCTGACGAATCCCGAGGTCTACGAGATCGTGAAGAGGGAAGTGTTCGACCTGCTCGAAAAAAAGCACGACCCGACCGCGCCGCTGCAGATCGTTTCGCTCTCGCAGGCGGACAATATCTTTTTCTGCACCTGCGAAAACTGCAGAAAAGTTGATAAGCAGTACGGCTCGCACATGGGCTCGCTGCTTGCCTTCGTCAACGGCATTGCCCGCGAGGTGAAAGCGGCGGGGTATGACAACGTGGCGATCGACACCTTTGCCTACCGCTACACCAGAACGCCGCCGAAAGACCTCGTTCCCGAGGAGAACGTGATCATCCGCCTGTGCTCGATCGAGTGCTGCTTTTCCCACCCGTTCGACGACGAAACCTGCAAAACGAACAAGGAATTCATGAAAGACCTTGCGGGCTGGTCGAAGATCTGCGACCGCCTGTACATCTGGGATTACTGCACGAATTACTGCGCGTTCGTCGGGCTGTTCCCCGATTTCGGCGTGCTGCAGCGGAACATGCAGATCTTTGCCGAAAACAACGTCAAGGGCGTCTATGAAGAGGGCAACTACACCATGACCCGCGACACCGAGTTCGGCGAGCTGCGCGCCTACCTGATCGCGCGGCTGATGACGGACCCATATATGGATTTTCAAAAAGAGCGCGACGCGTTCCTCAGCGCCTATTACGGCGCGGGCGGCGAACATATCGGTGAATTTCTCGATCTCATCACCGAAAGCGCCGGGCAGAAGCACCTCGGCATTTATGAATTCCAGAGCAACACGCTGTCATTGAGCAAAAAGCAGATCGCGATCTGCGACGAACTGTGGCAAAAGGCGCTGGCGGAAACAGAAGGAGACGAGCGCGTTCACGTGGTCGATTCTCAGCTCAGCTGGCGCTATTGGAAAATGAAGAACCGTGCGGGCGAGTTTTCAAATCCGTTCAATTACAAAGCCGAACAGACGAAGCTGACCGACGAGCTCAACGCGAGCGGCGTGCGGTGGTTCGAGGTCGGGGAAACACGGTCGTTCTTCGTTTCGATCTTCCAGTATCTGTATTTCAAAGCCTATCCGCTGGTCAACGCCGTTCTGAAGCTGCTTTATGCGTGAAGCCGTTTTTGAACACTTTATAAATGCAAAGAGAGCACGCTTCTGCGTGCTCTCTTTTGCGTTCTTTTCTTATTCGTATTCCACTTCGATGGCGTCGAATTTGCATTTGGAAGCGCAGACGCCGCAGCGGAAGCATTTGTTCTGGTCGATCGTGAACGGTTCCTTGATCTTGCCTGTGGGCGCGCCTGCCTTGCAGACTCTGGAGCAGAGCGAGCAGCCCTTGCATTTTTCGGGGACGATCGTGACCTTTTTGATTCTTTTATAGCCCTCGGGGGCGCGGATGGCGTCGTTCGGGCAGACGTGCGAACACTGGGAGCACTCTACGCACTTGGTTTCGTCAATGGCGTAGAGCGAAGCGTCGTTATTCGCCGCGCTGATCGCGCCGAACAGGCAGGTGAAAGCGCAGCCGCCGCAGCCGACACATCTGGTTTCATCGATTTTGAAAGCCATGGTTCAACCTCCCGAAGCCGGAGACAGGAGCCAGACCTCGTCCCCGTCCGATAATTTCTGCCTTTTCTTTTTGCAGTGCTCGCCGTTGATGAACACGGTCGCGTCTGTAAAGGAAAGGCTGCTTTTGTGTTCGCCCGTTGCGATCTTGTTGAGTGCTTCTAAAAGATCCGACAGCTTTTCGGCTTCGAGCTGCGTGTTGGCAATGTGCGTATCGACCCGATACACGCCGAAGAGCTTGACTGTTACCTTTGCCATGCTGCGCCTCCTCAATCCGGTTTTTTCGCGGCAGCGACCGCTTCGTCATACAGCGATTTGTCGATCTTGATCCCGAGCGTCTTGAGCCGGTGCCAGGTGGGGATGCCGTCCTTCCAGCCTCTTGCGCGGTAGAAGACCTTTTTCATCTGCTCCAGCGGCACCTTGGTGCGCGGATCGTTCGGGTCCTGCAGCTCATCCGTCAGCCGTTTGGGCAGCTTATCCGCGCCCGCCTTCTGACCGAGGATGACGTTCGCGATGCGTTCGCAGTTATAGCCGTAAGCGCCCCAGGTCAAATACTTTGCCATGTTCGATTTCATGCCCGTGGCGTGCTTGACGGCGATGGCGTGCGGCAGAAGCGGAATGTTGATCTGCGGCACCTTGGTGAAATGGCTGAGCAGGTTGACGACGGGGCCGACGTAGGGGAAAGCCGCGAGAACGATCTTGGTCAGAAGCATGTTCGGCTTGCCGATCAAAAAGCCCGGCAGCACCGCGTAGCTTGTGAACATACAGCTGCCGCCCGCCGAAACGCTCTCCATCAGGTTCTGGAACATGATGCCGATCGCGGCCTT
The DNA here is from genome assembly GCA_017453685.1 of Clostridia bacterium. Taxonomy (GTDB): domain Bacteria; phylum Bacillota; class Clostridia; order Oscillospirales; family Acutalibacteraceae; genus UBA8612. The sequence goes on along the minus strand of JAFTEL010000032.1, from coordinate 11,910 downwards.
GCCGTGCGGCGTGAGGGAATTGACGTCAAGCCCGAGCCCCTCGACCACGACCATGTAGCCCGCGTTGAGGTGGCAGCCGCCGCGGTTGGACGTGGCGTAGCCGAGACCCTGACCGACGGCGTGGCGCGGTTCGTAGGCCGCCAGCTCCATGCCCTTGGCGTGGATGGCGTATTCCTTGCCGCCGAAAATATCGCTCATGCGCTTGGAGCCGTCCGCCAGATAGGCGCCCTCGCCGCGGCGGTAGGCAATATCCTCAAACATGGCGGAAAGGTTGTCGGTCTGACCGAAATGCACGCCGAAATCGTGCACGCCTTTTTCGGCCAGCTCCATGGCGAACGCGACGGAACCGGCGCAGGAAATGGAGTCCATGCCCAGTTCGTCGAGCTCATAGTTCCATTGCAGGATTTTTTCAATATCGTCGTTGAGAATGTTGGGGCCCAGCAGACCGAGCGTTTCGAGCTCGGGACCCTTGACGACCTTGCCGTCGACCATCACGCGGCGCGCGCAGCGAATGACGCAGCCCGTGCAGGCGCCGTTGGAAACAAGGTGGTTTTCGGCGAGCTCTTCGCCCGACACCTTTTCAAAGCCGTCAAACCGGCCGGCGGAGAAATTCTTGGTGGCGAGGATGGAGTGCGCCTGCATCGGCGCGACCAGACCCGCGCTGCCGAGCTTGGGCAGCTGGCGGCCGGTGAGCGGGTGGGTATGCAGCAGCTTCGTCCATTTGACGTTGAGCGCTTTGAGCTTTTCTTCGTTCTTGATTTTGGGGAGCTTGGTGCCGGCGGCCGTGACCGCCTTGAGCTTTTTGTCGCCGAATACCGCGCCGACACCGCCGCGCCCCGCGGTTCTCTCGTTGCTGAACACGCAGGCGTAAAGCACTTTGTTTTCGCCCGCGGGACCGATAACGAGTCTGCCCGGATAAGCGAGGAGTTTTTCCTGCGTTTCGCCCGTGGTGAGCCCCCACAGTTCTTCCGCGCTTTCAAAGGTCACGTCGTCCGCGGTGATGTGCACCGTTACGGGTTTTTCGCTCTTGCCGCTGAAAATGACCGCGTCATAGCCGGCGCGTTTGAGGGAAAGCCCGAAATCCCCGCCGCAGTTCGACGAGGTGACGATATTGGTCAAAGGAGAAATGGTCGAAATGTTGAACCGTGACGTGTTCGGGCAGCCGCAGCCCGTTAGCGGGCCGGTGGAGACCACCAGCCAGTTGTCCGCGTCGAAGGCTTTCATGCCCGGATGAATGTGGTGCAGCAGAATGTCGCCCGCCATGATCTTGCCGCCGAGCGTGCGCTCGCGGTCTTCATCCGTCCACGGGAACTCCTTCCACGTCTGTTCCGTTAAGTCAACGAACAGAACTCTGCCCATGTAGCCGCAATAATTCGTCAAACCCGTCACTCCTTTATATCCAGAGTATGAATTTCATTGTTGTCGTAAATATACAGTTTGCCGGCGCTTTCGGTTTTGCCGAGGAAATAATCGACGGCCAGCTGCGCTTCCAGCGCGCCGATGACGGCGGCGGTCGTGCTCGGCGAAAGGTTCCGAACGCCCGTGTCGTTCAGGCAGCCCGCCGCTTCAAGGTCGGGCGCTTGGTCGGGCGTGAACAGATACGCCGTGCCGAAAAAGCCGTTGATGCTGCCGTTGACGCAGGGCGTTTTGGTTTTCACGCAGCAGTCGCTGACCTGCCGTCTGGTTTGAATGTTGTCGACCGCGAGGATGACGAGATCATAGCCCGCGATCAGCGATTCTTCAAACCGGCCGCAATAACAGTCGACCACCGTTTCGGGGGAATAGGCGCTCAGTTTTTCTTTGAGAAGCGCGCATTTGGGTTGACCGATATCGGCGGGGGTGTAGAAAAACTGCCGGTTGAGGTTGCGCGCTTCGACCGTGTCAAAATCAATGAGCAGCAGCCGCCCGATCCCCGCTCCCGCCAGATGGACGGACGCGTTCGTGCCCAGTCCGCCGCAGCCGACGATCACGGCGCTTTTATCGGAAATATCAAAGCCCTGTATGTCCGCTTTTAAGCTCATTTTCCGTAATTCCCCCCGCAGCTTTGCGTATTGCCGCTCAGCGTTTCGACCGCGTGCGGCAAAATCGGGAGCACGATCTCAATGCTCTCTCTCACAGCTTTCGGGCTGCCGGGCAGGTTGATGATGAGCGTGCCGCCGCGGATGCCGCTGACGGCGCGGGAGAGCATGGCGCGGGGCGTGATCTCAAGGCTCCTTGCGCGGATCGCTTCGCTGATCCCCGGCGCCTCTTTTTCGATCACCGCCTTGGTCGCTTCGGGCGTGACGTCGCGCGGGGCGAAGCCCGTGCCGCCCGTGGTGAAGATCACGTCGCAGCGAGCGTCGTCGCATAGTTCGATCAGAGCTTTTTCGATCAGCGCTTTTTCATCGGGCACAAGGCGGTATTCGTTTGCCTCCGAGAGCGGTTCAACGCTTTCGGCGATCGCGGGACCGCTTTGGTCTTCCCGTTCGCCGCGATAACAGCGGTCGCTGACGCTGATGATCCCAAATTTCATTCCAATCACCCAATGTTATATTATCATGCATTCTGTTCATTTTCAAGAAAAATTACTTTTATTTTCCAAGACGATGTGATATGATAAAAACGATGATCCAATCCGACTCTGCGCGGCTAAGTGGTTTCCATACGCGGCGCAGAGCGTAGCCGAAATACCATCCATCGGCTAAAGGGTATGGCGGGAAACGGCCGTGCCTTCCGTGTTTGAAAAGGAGACGTCATCATGAAAAAAGTGTTTGCCCTCATCCTCGCGGCGATCGTAGCGCTTTCCTTCGCCGCCTGCGGCGCGAAAACCGACGAACCCGCGGCCACCGCGGCGCCCGCCGAAACCACCGCGGCCGCGACCCCCGAAAACGCAGTCATTCGCCTGTCCACCACGACCTCGGTCAACGATTCCGGTCTGCTGCCCTACCTGCTGCCCACGTTTGAAGCGGCAACGGGCTACAAGGTCGAAGTGCAGTCCGCCGGCACGGGCGCCGCGATCCAGAAAGCCAAAGACGGCAACGCGGACGTCATTCTCGTTCACGCCAAGGCTTCCGAAGAGGAATTCATTGCCGACGGCTACGGCGTGGAGCGCCTGCCCTTCATGTATAACTATTTCGTGATCGTCGGTCCGAAGGACGATCCCGCGGGCGTCAGCGGCAGCGCGGACGCGGCGGCAGCCTTCGCCAAAATCAGAGACAGCAAGAGCAAGTTCGTTTCCCGCGGTGACGAGAGCGGCACGCACAAGGCCGAGCTCAAGATCTGGGGCGACAACGCGCCCGACGCGGCGGCGGACGATTGGTACGTCAGCGCCGGTCAGGGCATGGGCGCCTGCCTGACCATGGCCAGCGAAATGCAGGCCTACTGCCTGACCGATAAGGCGACCTTCCTTTCAATGAAGGACGAGCTCAATCTGGATATCGTCCTCGCCGAAGGCGACGACATGAAGAACACCTATTCGCTCATCGCCGTCAACCCCGAAAAGATCGACGGGCTGAACACCGACGGCGCCAAGGCGTTCATCGACTGGATGCTCGGCGACGAAGCGAGCGCCCTCATCGCCAAATACGGCGAAGCGGAATACGGCGTTGCGCTGTTCACGCTGCTTGACAAATAAGTTTCATGGAAAGCTTTCAGCAAGCGTTTGATTTGCTCATTTCCCTTGACAAAGAGCTGCTGCAGATCATCGGCGTCACGCTGCGCATGTCCTTTTTCAGCACGACGATCTCGTGCCTGCTTGGGCTGCCGCTCGGCGCGCTGATCGGTACGCGCAGCTTCAGGGGAAAGAGCTTTCTCAAAAAGCTGATCCATACGCTCATGGGCTTGCCGCCGGTGGTGGCAGGCCTGTTTGTGTATGTTCTTTTCACCCATTACGGACCGTTCGGCAGCCTGAACCTGCTGTTCACGGTCAAGGTCATGGTCATCGCGCAGGTGATTCTGATCACGCCCATCGTCATCGGGCTGTCGTCCTCGTTTATCGAGGGCACGTCGAAGCCCGTGATCGACACGGCGCGCGGGCTCGGGCTGTCAAAAGCCAAAACCGTCGGGCTGTGCCTTTCCGAAGGGCGCTCGTCTTTGCTTTCCGTCGTGCTCAGCGCGTTCGGGCGTTCCATCGCCGAGGTCGGCGCGGTGAGCATCGTCGGCGGCAACATCCAATGGAAGACCAGAGTGATGACCACCGCCATCATGCTGGAGACCAACAAGGGCAAGTTTTCGTTCGCGCTGGCGCTGGGCATCATTCTGCTGCTCATCGGCTTTGCGGTCAACGCGCTCGCCTCGTTCATTGTGAAGGAGCCTGCCGATGATTGAGATCAGAGATTTGAAAAAATGCTACGGGGAACGCACCGTGCTGGATCTCCCCGAACTGACCGTCGGCGACGGGGAAGCCCTCGCCTTCGCCGGTCCGAACGGCAGCGGCAAGACGACGCTGCTGCGCCTGCTCGCCGAGCTGCTCAAAAGCAGCGGCGGCACGGTCAAAAAGCCCGACAAGGCGCTGTATATGCCGCAGCAGTCCTACGCCTTCAAGGGCGATCTCGTGCGGAACATCACCGTCACGGGCTGTGAAAAGAGCGAAGCGAAACGCTTGCTGGAAAAGCTGGAGCTTTCCCATCTGGCGGAGAAAAAAGCCGCCTCGCTTTCGGGCGGCGAACTGCAGCGGCTTTCGCTGTGCCGCGTGCTGTCCGTTCCCTGTGAATTGCTGCTGCTCGACGAACCGACCAGCGCCTGCGACGCGAAGGGCGCCGCGCTGGTGATCGAAGCGATCAAAGCATATCAAAAAGAAACCGGCTGCACCGTTCTGATGAGTACCCATTCCCCCGTTCTCGCCGCCAAGGCCGCCGATCGGCTCATCATCCTCAACGGCGGCAGGATCGAGGCGGACGGAGAACCGAAAAGAATCCTCATGAATCCCGAAAACGAATGGGCGGAACACTTTATTGCGGGGTGGAAAATCTGATGCTCAACGTCGTGACCAAAGACGAGGCGGTCAAAATCGTCAAAGAGTTTGCCGCCGGTCTTGCCGTGAAAACAGAACAAATCCCGCTGCTTGCCGCGTCGGGCAGAACGCTCGCCGAAAACGTCGTTTCGGCGGAAAACATCCCCGCCTTTGACCGTTCGACGGTGGACGGCTACGCGGTCTGCGCCGCGGACACGTTCGGCGCGGGCGCGGCGATCCCCGCGCAGCTGGACGTGATCGGCGAGATCCTCATGGGCGAACAGCCCGCGTTTTCTCTTGAGCGCGGTCAGTGCGCCAGAATCGCCACGGGCGGCATGCTGCCCGCGGGCGCGAACGCCGCCGTGATGGTGGAACACACCGACAGCGAGGACGGGCTGTGCCTCGTTTACCGTTCCGTCGCGCCGTATGAAAACGTGACGAAAAAGGGTGACGACGTTGCCGCGGGCGAGACCGCGTTAAAAAAGGGAACGGTCGTCACCGCCGCCGAGATCGGGGTGCTGGCGGCGCTGGGCGTCGACGCCGTGCCCGTCGTCAAAAAGCCTGTCATCGCCGTGATCTCCACGGGCGACGAGATCGTCAGCGGCACGCCGCAGCTTGGTCAGATCCGCGATATCAACACTTATCTGCTCGCTTCCGCCGTGAAAGAATACGGCTGCGAAGCGCTCGTTTACGGCGTCGTGAAGGACGACCGCGACGCCATCGAACAAGCTGTGAAAGACTGTGTCGCCCAAGCCGACGCCGTGCTGATCTCGGGCGGCTCCTCGGCGGGCACGCGCGACATGACCGTGCAGATCATCGATTCGCTCGGCAAAGCGTATTTTCACGGCGTTGCCATGAAGCCCGGCAAACCGACCATTTTCGGCGCGATCGATCACAAGCCCGTGTTCGGGCTGCCGGGGCACCCGCTGGCGGCCTGGTTCGTGTTCCGTCTGATCGTCACGGAATATATCCGAAGCGTTTTCGCATGGGGAAACGACAAGCCGAAACGAAGCGGCAAACTGGCGGTCAACATTCCCTCCAACCACGGCAGAGAGGAATACCTCTGCGTCACCATGAATGAAAATAACGAGGTCGTTCCGCTGCACACCAAATCGGGCGTCGTGTCCGTGCTGTCCAAGGCGGAGGGCTTTATCAAAATCGAACGCAATACCGAAGGACTTTTCAAAGGAACCACGGTGGATATATACAAGCTATGAAACACAATTATCTGAACAATCTGCCTCTTGACGAGGCGAAGAAAACCTATGCGGCGCATTTGACGGCGGTCGGCTTCGGGGCGAAGACCGAGACCGTCGCCGTGACCGACGCCTGCGGTCGCGTGATAAAAAACGCGGTCTACGCGCGCATCTGCTCGCCGCACTATAACGCTTCCGCCATGGACGGCGTTGCCGTGAAGGCGGAAAAAACTTTTGCGGCGAGCGAACGCGCGCCCGTGACGCTGACCGAACGCGATACCGTCACGGTGGACACGGGCGACCCCCTGCCCGACGGCTGCGACGCGGTGATCATGGTGGAAGACCTGATCGACCGCGGCGGCGGAAAATATCAGATCATTTCCGCGGTCTACCCGTGGCAGAACGTGCGGCAGGTCGGCGAGGATATCTGCATGGGCGATATGATCGCGCCGTCGGGTACGACGCTCACACCTGCGCTCTGCGGCGCGCTGCTGGCGGGCGGGATCACGGAAATCGAGGTCGTCAAAACGCCCCTCGTCGGGGTCATTCCCACGGGCGACGAGATCGTGCCGCCGACGTCCCATCCGAACAAGGGCGACATCATTGAATTTAACTCCACGGTGTTCAAAGGCATGCTGGACGGCTTCGGCGCGAAGGCGAAGGTATACCCCATCACGCCCGACAAAAAGGAGCAGATCAAAGCCGTTCTGGAGACCGCGCTGGACGAGTGCGATATCGTGCTCGTTTCCGCGGGTTCGTCGGCGGGGCGCGACGATTACACCAGCGAGATCATCGCTTCGCTCGGCACGGTTCTGGTGCACGGCATCGCCGTCAAGCCCGGCAAGCCCGCGGTGCTCGGCGAAGCAAAAGGCAAACCCGTGATCGGGCTGCCCGGCTACCCCGTTTCGGCGATCGTCATCATGGACGAGATCGTTTCCGACGTCATCGGGCAGTATTACGGCAAGGCGAAGCTGACCCGCGAAACCGTGAAGGCGACGCTCGCCAAAAAACTCGTTTCTTCCCTGAAATACAGCGAATACGTCCGCGTGTCCCTCGGCCGGATCGGCGGCAGGCTCATCGCCTCGCCTCTGCCGCGCGGCGCGGGCGTGATCACCAGCTTCACCAAGGCGGACGGCGTTCTGATCGTGCCGCAAAACTGTGAAGGCGTCGAAGCGGGCGAAGAAGTGACGATCCGGCTGAACAGACCGATCTCTCAAATTGAGAACACGCTCATCGTCACCGGCAGCCACGACCCGCTCATCGACGAGGCCGCGGATTTCCTCGCCAAACAGGGCGCGCCGTTCCGTGTCTGCTCCACCCACGTGGGCAGCATGGGCGCGATCTACGCCGTGCGCGACGGGCTTGCCCACATGGGCGGCGTCCACCTGCTCGACACAGCCACGGGCGAATACAACAAATCTTACGTTGAAAAATACATTCCCGACGGCAGCGCCGTGACGGTCAAAGGCGTGAGCCGCGTGCAGGGGCTGATGGTCGCCAAAGGCAACCCGCTCGGGATCAGAGAATTCAAAAACATTCAACGGGTTCGTTACGTCAACCGCCAGCGGGGCGCGGGCACGCGCATCCTCTGCGATTATCTGCTGGAACAAAACGGGCTGAAGCCCGAGGCGATCAACGGCTACCGCAACGAGGAATTCACCCACACCGCCGTCGCCGCCCTCATCGCCGCGGGCAACGCGGACGCGGGGCTCGGCATTTATTCCGCCGCCAAAATGTACGATCTCGACTTTATCCCCATCTGTAATGAGACCTATGAGTTTTTAGTTAATAAAGATTATCTCGACGACCCGATGGTGCGGGCATTTTCAGACGTACTGTATTCGGAGGAGTTCCAAAAACGGCTCGCCGAAATGGGAGGTTACGGAGCATGTTGACGCATCTGAACGAAAACGGCGAAGCGGTCATGGTCGACGTCGGCGGTAAGGACGTGACCGTCCGCACGGCGGCCGCCTATGCCCGCATCCGCATGAAGAAGGAAACGCTGGAAGCGCTGCTGAACGCCGACCTGAAAAAGGGCGACGGGCTCGGCGCCGCGCGCATCGCGGGCATCATGGGCGCGAAAAAAACGAGCGAGCTCATTCCGCTTTGTCACAATATTCCGATCGACAAGATCACCGTCGATTTTGAACGATTAAGAGACACGGCGCTCGGCATTACCGTCAGCGCCAAATGCACCTATAAGACCGGCATCGAAATGGAAGCGCTCACGGGCGCGTCCGTCGTGGCGCTGACGATTTACGACATGTGCAAAGCCATCGACCGCGGCATGGTCATCGAAGAGATCAAGCTGCTGGAAAAGACCGGCGGCAAGAGTGATTACCGTTATGAAGGATAGGTTCGGTCGGGAAATTTCATATCTTCGCATCTCCGTAACGCAGCGGTGCAACCTCAACTGCGTTTATTGCGGAAAGACTGACTGCGCCAAAAAGGCGGCGGAGCTCCCGCCCGAAAGCTATTACAAAATCGCCAAAGCGTTCGCCGAATGCGGCATTAAAAAGATCCGCGTCACAGGCGGTGAGCCGCTCGTTCGGCGGGACGTTTGTGAGATCGTTCGCCTGCTCCGCTCGATTCCTCAGATCGAAACGCTGGCGCTGACGACGAACGGCGTTTACCTGAAACAGACCGCAAAAGAATTGAAAGCCGCCGGGCTGGACAGCGTGAACATCAGCCTTGACAGCACGGACGGCAGCACCTACCGCCACATGACGGGCGCGGACGTGCTGGAAAAGGTGCTCGCGGGCATCGACGAAGCCGAGCACGTCGGGCTCTCGCCCATCAAGATCAACGCCGTGCTGATGAAAGGCGTCAACAGCGACGGCGCGGGGCAGCTCATCGACCTCGCGAGGGAGCGGAAGATCGACGTTCGCTTTATTGAACTCATGCCGTTTTCAAACGAGGGCGAGGATCGTTCGCGCATCGTCACGGGCGACGAAATTCTGCGCCGGTTCCCGTTCCTAAAGCCCGTCGCGAGTGAGGACGGCACGGCAACCTGTTATTCGGCGGAGGGTTTCCGCGGCAGAGTCGGACTCATCAGCCCCGTCAGCCATAAGTTTTGCTCGGCGTGCAACCGCGTCCGCCTGCTGTGCGACGGCAGAGTGAAGCCCTGCCTCGGCTACGACGCGGCGTATGACGTCACGCCGTTTTTGAACGACGAAGAGACACTCCGAAAAGAAATCGAAAAAATCATCATGAAAAAGCCCGCGGGGCACAGCTTCGGCAGCCAGAGCGCCGCGCACGGGCTGAACCAAACAGGAGGATGAACCATGGCAAGAGTCGTTGCGATCAACATCAGCGAACAAAAGAAAACGCCGAAAAAATCGATCCCCGAAGGAAAACTGATCGAAGATTTCGGCTTTGAAGGCGACGCGCACGCGGGCAAATGGCACCGGCAGGTGAGCCTGCTGGCGAAGGAGAGCATCGAGCGGGCGCAGGGTATGCGCACCGACGGGCTGTGCCACGGCATGTTCGCCGAAAACATCACCACCGAGGGCATCGTGCTGCATACGCTCCCCGTCGGCACAAGGCTGAAGATCGGCGAAACCGCGATCGTTGAGATCACGCAGATCGGCAAGGAATGTCACGACGGCTGCGCCATCCGCGAACTGGTCGGGCAGTGCATCATGCCCAAAGAGGGCGTGTTCGGCGTCGTCCTCACCGGCGGAACGGTGAAGAAAAACGACGAGATCACGATCCTGCCGAACGATTGAAAGGGAAACGACTGAAATCTTTTTGGAGGTGACCCTCTGATGACCCGAATCAAAAAATCAATATCTGTTTTTGTTGCGCTGGCGCTGCTGTTCGGCGCGGCGGTCGTTCCGTCCGCGGCGCGGACAATGCAGGCGGCGTGGGATGAATACTATGCCGCCGACCCCGCGGCGGGCGCCGGTCTGGTGCTCACGCCCGGGAGCGACGAGAGCGAACGCTATCTTTCCTGGTACACCGATTCGGTCGACGGCAACGAGGCCGTACTGACCGAAAACGGCGCGAACGAGACTGTTGTCAAAGCCGACACGGTGCAAACGCTGCAGGGGGATTACCGCGCGCGGCTCGCTTTCCGCGATCTGAAAGCGGGAACCGCATACAGCTACACTGTCAAAAGCGGCGACGGCGAGACCTACGGTCCCTATTCGTTCACCACGCTTTCGGGCGGCGATTTCACCGCGCTTTATGTCACGGATATCCACGTCACCGAGGAAGAGCCGAACGAGGACGGTGTGATCGCTAAGCCCCTTTCGCAGTACGCTTACCGCTTCCACGAAACGGTCGAAGCCGCCGCGGAAAAGGCGGGCTCGCTCGACCTCATCCTGTCCGCGGGCGATCAGGCGAGCAGCGGGCTGCGCAGCGAATACACGGCGCTGGCGGCTTCCCCCGCGCTCAAGACCGTGCCCTTCGCCATGACCATCGGCAACCACGACCGCAAGCACGTGGATTACCGCTTTTTCAAGTGGCAGCCCAACGCCTATAACATGCTCGTCAGCCAGTATATCGGGGGCGATTACTGGTTCGTCAAGGGCGACGCGCTGTTTCTGGTGTTCGATTCCAACAACGGCTCCGCGATCGACCACCGCAATTTCGCTCGCAAAGCCTGCCGCCTCAACCCCTCGGTCAAGTGGCGCGTGGCAATGTTTCACCACGACCTCTACGGGCAGCGCATCCCCCACCGCGAGTCGGAAAACGAGCTGCTCCGGCAGGTCTGGGCGCCCATCTGCGACGAATTCGGCGTCGACCTCTGCCTGCTCGGGCACAGCCACTATTACACGCTTTCCAACGTTCTCTACAATCAAAAAACCGTGACGGATATTCATGATTTGAACGGCGTGACCGACCCGAAGGGCACGCTCTACATGGTCTCGGGCTCGATCAACCGCCCGCGCGAGATCAGCGAAGACACGCCCGTGGGCGATCGGGTCGGGAAATATTACGACACCGAGGACGTCATCTATAACCTTCTTTCTTTCAGCGATTCGGCGCTGACCATCCGCTCCTACACGCTGGAGGGCGACGAACTGTTTAACGAGTTCACCATTCAAAAAACGAGCGCGGCGGGCGGCCACGTTTACCGCACGGCGCAGTGGTATAACCCTTTCATCCGCGTCATCGGCACGATCTACGCGGTGTTCAACAACATGGGCAAATATTCCGATTATAAAGAGCTCGGTCTGGACGTGAGGTTCTTCGACATCGTCTTCGGAGGGAAGAACGAGTAAGAGCGTTTTTGCTCCCCATTGATTCGCTTTCGGGTGCGTCGCCCGGATTGAATCGGCGTTCTGTTTGATAAAGGCATCCCCGATCGCTGGTCGGAGATGCCTTTTGTGTCCCGCAAATCGCACGCTGAAAACCAGGCCGTTTGCGCCGCTCTTTTTAAATGGTATCAGACAGATTAACAGGATAAACGGATTTTAATTGTTTTGCGAAGCGATATTTCACCCACCCCCGCAGGATGGATTTCGTTGAAAAAAGCACGCCGAAGCGTGCTTTTTTCTGGCGGAGAAGGGGAGAATGGAAAGCCCGTCAGAAACATAGTCGCGCTGCTCGCTTGGAGCGCTTCGCATCGCTTGAAAAATCACTTCGCATCGCTTGAAAAATCACTTGATACTTGAAAAATCACTTGATATTTAATATGATATATTATACGTATAGATTTAGCTTAGCCGGATACAAGAAGTAGCAACAGCCCTTGACAATCTTGAAAAGAGTTGTTCAGGACAAAACCTGCGATTAAAGCGAAAACAGTATTCATCCAAATAGGGTTGATAGTTTTCA
>JAFTEL010000031.1 GCA_017453685.1 Clostridia bacterium | reverse complement strand
CAGCGTTAGGTGGGTGGCGACGATGGTCGCGTCCTCCGCGCCGGAAAAATACTTCCCGCCGGGGTAGGAATAGACGGTGTCTTTATTATAGGCCACCACCAGCACGGTGGGCGCGCCGTAGCGGCAGGGCGTGGTGGTGTCGAACGCCGCGAGCGCTTCGGCGGACTGCAGCACGTAGATGCGCTGCTCCTGCCCGTTCTTGGCGGTAGGCGCGGTGCGGCCCGCCTCTAAAATGGCGGTGAGCTTCTCGGGCGGCACGGGGCGCCCGTCATATTTTTTGCAGGAATAGCGCGCGTGGATCAATTCTCTGAATTCCATTTTCTTTCTCCTTTTTATTTCTTTCTGACGAACACGGGGATATTCTCATTGGTCACGGTGAATTTGCCGCTCGGCACGGTCTCGCCCGTGTAATAATCGAACCATTCGCCCGCGGGCAGGTAGACCTCGCGGCTGTCGCTTTCAAAATCGGTGATGGGTGCGACGAGCAGATCGTCGCAGAACAGGTATTCGTCGTCGATTTTGTAGGTCTCGGGGTCATCGGTGTATTCCATCACCAGCGCGCGGACGGGCGGGATGCCCGTCGCCTTGTATTTTTCAAACGCCGCTTTCAGCTTGGGCAGCAGCTTTTTGCGGGTCTCCAGAATGGCTCGGACTTCGTCCACACAGTCGAATTTCACCCACGGGATTCCCTCGTTCGACCACGCGTTGATCAGGCACTGCGCGCTGAACGTGACCACCTGCAGCCGCCGCAGCACTTCCTTTCTGGAATTGGCGTAGCGAAGCTCGGGCGCCCAGAGCAGACCGGAAAAGCCGGAATTGACCACGCCGCGGACAAAATCTTTGATGTCATACAAGTCGCTGTAAAGCACGAAGGGATAGGGCGCCGCGAGCGCGCCCATGCTGCGCGACTCGGACAGCGTCGGACCGTGATCGAGCGCCTGCCACATGGTTTTGGCGTAGAGCGTGCCGAACAGATGGTGGTACTGTTCGCCGTCCAGCCCCGAGGGGAACGCGCTGTGGTTGGGGAACGACCAGCCACCGGTGTTGTCGCTGCCGTCGCACTCGTCAGCCTTGAAGCCGTCCACCCCCAGCGCCGTGAGGGCTTCGCGCTGATAATCGGCAAAGATTCTTCTTGCTTCCGGCAGGGCGAAATCGGGCACTAAGCCGTTCCAGACGCGGTAATCGCCGCTGTACGGCAGCAGGTCGCGGTAGACGGGGCTGGCGGGGTTGACGAACGCGTGCTCCCACAAGCTCACGTGGAAGCCCATGCCTTTGAGCTTTTCGATAAAGCCCTTCGGGTCGGGGAAGCGCTCCTTGTTCCAGACGTAGGTGCAGGAATAGGCGTGCGTCTGCCAGCCGGGCTCCAGACCGATGATGTCACAGGGGATGTTGTTTTCACGCATATACAGGGCGGTGTCCATCACCTCCTGCGCGTTATACGTGCCTTTTGTGCGGTAGAGCACACCCAGCGCCCAATCCGGCGCATCGCACCCGCCGCCGGCGAGCCTGTTATACTGCGCGGTGATATCGAGGATGGTTTTGCCCTCAATGACGTAGACGTCCACGCCCTGCGCGACGGGGATGAACACAGACATGACGCGCTTGCCGTCGGTCTCGGCGGCGTAAAGCTCCTGCTCGCTGAGCTTCACCTCGTAGCCCTTCCGTTCCGCCCGTTCGGTCTTGGCCACGCCGCAATAGAATTCGGCGGTGCGGGCGGTGTCGAAATACATGCCGTAGCCCTTGTTGGTCACGAAGAACGGCACGGGCGCGTGCGAATCGCCGTTGGGCGTCTTCGGGTCGGCGTTGCAGCTCAGGGTCAGCTTCGCGCCGGTGTGGTTCAGCTGCTTGAGCTGCAGCCCGAAGCCGAACACCTGCGTGCCCTCCTCCATTTCAAATTCGAGCACGAAGCCCCGCGCCGTCTGGCGGCACGAAAAATCGGAGGGCTGAAACGAAACCGGCGTTTCTTCATAGCGGAACCCGTCGCAGTACACAGAGGGAACGAGCGGTTCCGGCGTTCCGAAGGTGAATTTTTTCATGTTGGCACCTCGCTTTTATTTCAAAAAGAATTGCATTAACCTTTCTTTGTAATCCGGCGCCGTGTCAAAAGCGGCGTGTCCGTACCCATCATAGAAATGACAGGCAAACGGCGGTTCTTTCGTCCGGCTTTCGATCAGTTCCCGCGAAGCAGATGAGCCGAGCACCGCATCGTCCGCCGCGCCGAGCACCAGAACGGGGCAGGAAATGTCGTTCAGCCGGTCGGTCACGTCAAAGCCCTTTGTCCCCTCGGCGAGGGTCACAAAGCGCTTTAAGTCCGCTTCGGTCACCGTCCGCGCGGCGGCGATCAGCGAAGGGCGGCAAAGCCGGAACACGGCGGGCGGATAAACCGTTTCGCCGAAAGCAAGATACAGCCCGACCGCGTCTTTTTGTTCGGCATACCCGATCCATTTGCTGATCTCACGGTATCGTTCTTCGTCCACGCGGGCACCCGCCGAACCGAGCGCCAGCCTGCGCACGAGTTCGGGCTGTTCGAGCGCGATCTCCAGCGCAATCATGCCGCCCTGCGACGCACCGAACAAAGATACGTCCCGCAGACCGAGCGTCTTGATCGCCTCGGCCGTGTCCCGCGCCATTTCCCGAATCGAATATGTTTCGGGCAGCGCCTCGCGGCGATCAAAAACAAAGATCGTAAAATCATCTGTCAGCGATTCGTAAGCGCTTGCCACCGCGTCTGCGGCGTCCATCACGCTCTGCACACTCAGCCCGGGCAGGATGACCATTTGCTTTGCGCCCGTTCCGAACTGAAAAAAACGCATGGCGAAGGTCTCAGTTATAACGGTTTTGATCTCGATCATCGATCCTTTTCCTTTTCTCGTTTTTCTTGACGGCTCCATCATAGCACACTTCGCGCCTCGATTCAACAACGGATAAAGGCGCATATTTTCAGAATAATTCTTGCAGTCCGCCGCGAATTCATGTATCATAAACGAAGAACGAAAACTGAGGTGATTGGATGAGCAGTTTCATGAGCAAATTCGCCGCCTTCGCGATCAAGAGCAGCGGCTTCAAGAAAAAGGTGGCAGACCCCGTCAAACGCGAACAGTTTCTCGACAAGCTCGGCAGACTGTGCGACAAGCCCTACCACCCGGCGCCGTACCCCTACCGCAGCCGCATGGAAAAGCGCATCGAACACGGCTTTGAGGTGTTCCACCTGAACCGCGGCAGGAAGAAAAAGATCATCTATCTGCACGGCGGCGCTTTCTGCGAACCGGCGCGCGTGGTGCATTTCGTCTTCTGCGATCGGGTCTCGACCCACACGGATTACGAGATCATTTTCCCGATCTACAAGCGGGCGCCGAAATCGACCTTTGAAACGACCTATGAATTCTTAGAGACTTACTATAAAGAGCTGCTGGAAAGCACCGACCCGAAGGATATCGTCTTCATGGGCGACTCGTCGGGCGGCGGGCTCGCGCTCTCGTTCGCCGAATATCTCAACGAGATCGGTCTGCCCCAGCCCGCGAAGATCGTCGTGCTCTCCCCGTGGCTGGACGTCAGCATGGACGAACCGTTCCCCGAGGAGCTGGACAAGCTCGACCCGTCGCTGCAGCGCGAATACCTCACGCAGGCGGGCAAGAACTGGGCGGGCGGCACGGACGTGCACGATTACCGCCTCAGCCCGATTTACGGCGACGTGACCAACCTTGCCCCTATCACGCTCTATATCGGCACGCACGAGGCGATCCTGCCCGAGGCGAGGAAGTTCCGCGACCTGTGCGAGCAGAAAGGCGCCGACCTCGACTACCGCGAATGGGAAGAGATGAACCACGTGTTCGTGCTCTACCCCATCCCCGAAGCCAAGCGGGCGCAGGATGAGATCATCGACATCTTGAACGGATAAAAACGAAAAGCGACGGTCATCCAAGCGGGTGACCGTCGTTCTTTTTCAGTTATTTTTTGAATGAAATACAGTATGTATTGTGCGGAAACTCTTCATCGTAAAAATAGCCAACATTTTCATCATTTGTAATTAAATCTAAAGTTAAATCAATGTTCTTGCAACTATTATACAACTCGTCCGACACAGAAGCATATATAATAACTGGGAGCGTTTGAAGCGGTTTTGCATTACCATAGAAAGAAGTCCCATCACTCTCTTCAAGCTCCATGTTTGCGGCAATATGATATTTGTTGTCAATAAGCAATTTTGCTTCGCCAGAGTATTCAATATCAATTTCTTTGCTTGCATAATTCTTTAAGTTTCCATGAACAACAAAATATTTTTCGCCTTCAGTGTCAGCTATGTATGAATAAACTCCATGAGGATTTGAAGGCAGTATTTTATCACACCACTCAGCAGATGTTAATGTAATCGTCATTATATTTCCAACATTAAACGGAGAATTTAGTTTGATAGATGTTGTTAATCCTTGGTCAATTTCTTGTTGCAATTCAGCATTATCATTAATCTCATAACCAGAAGCACTCTCAGAAGCACCCTCTTTGTTTATACTATTTGGGCTTTCGTCAAAACCGAAGAGCATTATACAAGACATGACAATAATAGTGATACCACTTAGGATAGCGAATATTATACCTATTATCCTTCCCTTGTGTTTATGAACGCTCTTAGACATAATAACACAAAAGAGGCTTGAAATAAAAGTTAAGCAAATAGTTCCTAATAAAGCAAAGCGTAACGCGTTACCTAAAGTTCCACCAAACAACAGAATAATCACTTGCATGACTAACGAAATGAGCAGAATGACAACTCCTATGTTTTTGCTCTTTTCTTTTATCACATCTGTATGTCCATCAATTCTCTCACCACAATTTGAACAAATGCTATCGGAATCTTTTATTTCGCTACCACACTTTGAACAATACATTTTTCCGCTCCTTTTTGTTTAGTAGTATTATTTTATAACGTGGATTAAGGATAATCAAGCATTATTGCGAAATTAAAGCCCTTCTTACGAATAAAAGGAAAAAAACTATAATGCAATCCAGGCGGGTGGTTGTCGTTCTCTGTTTCAAAAAGGAATATGTTTTTGCAAACAGGAAATCACCCTATGAGCGTTACAGCGCTTCCTGAATAAAAATCACCGAAACCGGGGAAAAAGTGACCATGACGCTTTCCTGATGGAAAAAGGCGCAAAGATCCTTCGCGATCTCGGTGACGGTCTGCTCCGAAACGTTCAAAAGGCTGAGCATCAGCGTGTTTTCTTCCGTATAACGGCCGTCCTCGTGGAAATAGCCCCCGTTGATCATCTGCACGGAAAAGGCGATCCTGTAGCTTCGGCAGACGTTTTTCAAAACCGAAAGGTATTTTTCCGAAACAAACTTCTGAACGCCCGTTTCGGAATCGTTCAGCCCGATGTAAATGACTGCCTGCTGTGATGGATTGTTCATATCATTAACCTCCAAAATCTGTTGGTTTGACCCTTGGTTCTCATTTATTCCGCGTTTTTCATGAATTTCGTACCCAGCCGGATGAGGATCGCTTCCGCGGCGACCCAGACGATCAGCGCGGCAAACACGTTCCAAAGCCCGACCGCTGCGCTCAGGGCGGGAGCGAGCGCCGCGAGCGCGACCGATTTCGCCAACTGCGTCATATACCGTTTTTCATTCTTCGGCTTCACCGAGACTCTTGCCCGAAGCGGCAGCAGCTTGTAATCCTTTGTCAGCGCCATCAAGCCCGCGTACAGCAGCAGCGCCGCCGAAAAGCAGCCCATCAGGATCGAATATCCGTATTCCATTTCGAGCCCTCCGTCCATTCGTTTTTTCGGCTCAGCCTGCAACTCTATTTGACGATATAGACCTTCTCGTTTTCCGTGCCGGGGTTTTCCTGAACGACCGTGAAAAACAAGGTCTTATGCACGATCTGCTTCGGTTCTCCCGAGTCATAGATGGTTTCATAACGGAACCGCGGCACCTGATGGAACTCTTTCACCGCCATATAATCCGAGACCGTAAAAGCGCCGAACAGCAAGAGGATGCAGCCGACGACGGTCAGGATGCGCAGGCTCCGTTTTGCCACCAAAGGCTTGATGAGGACGGATATTCCGACCACTAAGAAAATACTGCCGAGCACCGCGTAAACGCTGCCCCAGCTGCTTTCGTTCGGGAACATCATCAGCGCCGATATGATGACAAAGACGCCGAAGACCGCCAATAGAATGCCGATAACTTTTTTCTTTCCGCTTTTGACCTCGTTGCGGCTGTATTCCGCCATCGCGACAGCCGTCTGCCTTGTTTCCTGATTCATTTTCTCGCTTTTCCTTTCTCCGTTGATGATTTCGGGTATGCTGACGTCATAAAAATCCGCCAGCTCGACCAGCATCCCGATATCCGGCATGTTGCTTCCGGTCTCCCATCGGGATACGGTCCTGTTGGAAACGTTGAGCCGTTCCGCCAGATTTTCCTGCGTCAGTTGTTTTTCTTTTCGCAGTTCCTTTAAGAAGGAACCGATCTTCGCCTGATCCATGCGGGCGACCTCCTTTCCATGCCAGCGTATCATCCCCAAGCATCTTTGAACACGACACAAAGCGAGAAATGCCGTGTTTTTGACGCCGGACAAGCTTGTCTATTTGTTTTTTCATGTTTTCGGACTCTCGCCGCCAATGACGGCAGTATGTATGGTTTACCACCCAGTGGCTATTAATCTTTTTGAATCATCACATACTCAAAAGCTGTCTTTATTATCTGTTACCGGGTACAAATCATCACCTCCTCCACGGCATGAAAAAAGGTCGGGAATTCCGATCCTCTTTTATAGCTCTTACCAATTTATTTCAACATAAATCAAATATCCTACTTCACCTGTTTTTGTAAATGTCACTATGTGCATTAACCCCTTTGTTCCCTTTTCAACTTCCACCCTATCAAAACGAATTATAGAATTTTTAAACCCAAGTTCATCAAATTTGGATTTAATCATATCAATAGTGCTATTCTTCAAATCAAACAATGGGCCATCCCAATCTCTACTTGAATCAAAAGGATAGTATACTGTATTGACACCAATATGTTGCCTTGCGTAAGAAGATAGTTCCTTCTTACTTTGCACAGACGGCACTATATGGCAACTATAATCGGCAACGTATTCTGTATCTAAATGTTTCCACAAATATCCTTTAATGCCTTTCTTTCCATTTGCGCTTGCATAACTACATTGATTCTTAATCGCACCTATAATACAGTTTACATACAAATCATCGCTGTACTTTATTTTGGATGGTTTGTTTTTTTTAAGCAACTCATCTGCAAAGCTCACATATATCGCTCCCCTCAAAAATATGCTACGATTATATCACATATAAAAGGATTTTAAAGATTAAAATTCACTCGCCTCTGAAAGTTTGGACAATAAACACACCGTCTCCACATGCTGCGTTCGTGGAAACAAATCAAACGGCGTAATGCAATGAAACCCGTTTTCCTCGGGGCAAACGTAGCCCAGCGCGGCGAAGCGAGCGTAATCGCGGGCGAGGGTGGCGGGGTCGCAGGAAACGTAGACGACGCGTTCCGGCCGCATGCCGGCCACGGTTTGGATCAGCGACTCGTCGCAGCCCTTGCGCGGCGGGTCGAGGATGACGGCGGTCGGGCGAAGGTTTTCCCGCTCCAGCTGCCGCGCCGCTTCGGCGGCGTCGCCGCACAGAAAGCGCGCGTTGGTGATCCCGTTCTTTTCCGCGTTGTGGGCGGCGTCCTCCACCGCCTGCGGCACGATCTCCACGCCGATGAGCTGTTTGACTTTGTCCGCCATGGTCAGCCCGATGGTGCCCACGCCGCAGTAGAGATCGAGCAGCACGGTGTTCTCATCGCACCCGGCGTATTCCGCCGCCTTTTCGTAAAGCCGCTCGGCCTGGGCGCGGTTGACCTGATAAAACGAAAGCGGCGAAATATCAAATTCCCTGCCGCACAGTGTATCAGTAATATACGGCTTGCCGTAAAGCGTTTGGCACTCATCCCCCAGAATGACGTTGGTGCGCTCACGGTTGACGTTGAGCAGAATCCCTGTTACGCCCAGCGGCACGCAGCGCTCAACAAGCGCATCGGCATGGGGCAGCGCCGCGCCGTTGATGACAAGGCAGAGCACGAGTTCTCGGCAATCCTTTGACGCGCGCATGAAAATATGGCGCAGCAGCCCCGTATGAGCCGTTTCGTCATAGACGGAAATGTGGTTTTCCTTGATCCAGTCGCGTACCGCTTCGGTGACGCGGCTGAACGCTTCGGGCTGCAGACGGCAGGCAGCGCTGTTCACCACGCGATGACTGTGGCGCGAAAAAAAGCCGATTTTGATCTCGCCGTTTTCCTCCCGCACGGGCAATTGCGCCTTATTGCGGTAGCCGACGGTCTGCTCAGCCCCGACGATCGGGCAGAGCCTGAGCGGCAGCTTGGCGATGCGCTGAAAACAGCTTTCGACATAATCCTGCTTGATTCTCAGTTCCGCTTCATACTTGATATGGCGGTAAACGCAGCCGCCGCACGGCGCGAACACGGGACAATCCGCCGCCACACGATCGGCGGACGGCGTAATGATCTCGTCGATTTTGGCATAGGCGTAGGTCTTTTTGGTTTTGAGGATATGCGCCGCAATACGGTCGCCCACGGCGGTCAGCGGCACAAAAACCGCCATGCCTTCCGCATGGCCGACGCCGCTGCCCTCGGATGTCATGCCGGTGATATCCAGTTCGATTCTGTCGTTCTTTTTCAAAAAAAGCGCCCCGCCCTTGTAAAGTGTGTTGTTTTTGGTATACTAATCGTGGTGATCGATTTGGAGAATACGTTTGAAAAAATCTATGAAGTCGTGCGCCGCATCCCGCGCGGCGCTGTCGCCACCTACGGGCAGGTCGCCCTGCTCGCGGGCAATCCGCGCTGGGCGCGTGTAGTGGGTTACGCGCTGCACGTTAATCCCGACCCCGACGGCATCCCCTGCTACCGCGTGGTCAACCGCGACGGGCGCGTTTCGCCCGCGTTCGCCTTCGGCGGCGAAAACCGGCAGATCGCGCTGCTGGAAGCCGACGGCGTCACGGTCACGGACGGCTGCGTCGATTTGAAACAATACCAATGGCGGCCGCAGCTGTCGGATTAATCTGCTTTCGTTTTGCGAAGTTTGACAACGATCAACGTCAGCAGGCAGAACACGCCGATGCCCAGCAGCGCCCCGGCGGAATCCACCAGGATATCCGTCACCTGAAAGGCACGCCCCGGCACGAAGATCTGATGGATCTCATCCGTCACGGCATACGCCGCGCAGAAAATGAGCGTGAGCCACGGTCGGCGGCGTGAAAAGGTGAACATCAGCGACGTACTCATCAAAAAGCCGAGCCCCGTGTATTCGGCAAAATGCGCGAGGGTGCGGATGCCGTCGTGCCCGATCTTCTCCACGATCTGACCGAGCCATTCAAGGATTTTGGAATAAAACCCCATGCTGATCTCAGCCGAATCATCCGACGTCTGATGAGAAAAGAAAAAGATCAGCGCCATGCAAAGCGCCGTGAGCACCCAGCTTGCGGCGCATAATATTTTTTTCTGCTGCATCACTTCAAAATCTCCATTTCCGCCATCAGCACGGTCTTGCCGGAATGATTCACGATCAGACCCTGCGCTTTTTCCGCCACCGCGCGGTAACAGGCGGTATACTGCAGCGGGCAGACGACCGCGTTCTGGATGAGATAGGCCTGCGCCGCCGTTGCGGCTTCCGCCTGCAGCTTGTCGCTGGCGGCGCGGCGGACGTCCTCCAGCAGAGAGGTCATTTTCTTTGAATTGAAGCGGCAGAAATTGTCGGCCTGAAATTCCTCCAAAAAGCCGAGCGGCGTCTGCGCGGCGGTCTCCACCGTGGTGAGGATGCACTGATAATCGCCGCTTTCAAACCGCGCCTGCAATTCTTTTTCCTCGAGCGCCTCCACCTCAACGGCAAACGAAATGCCGAACACCTTCTGCCAGTTCTGCATCACGGCGCGCACGCCGTTTTCATATTCCTGCGGGCACAAAACCCGCAGCGATACGCCGTTCTCTCCGGCGACTTTTTTATAATACTCGGCGGCCTTTTTTTCATCGTAAGCCAGCCGTCCGATGGCGGGCGCGATCTCGGCATAGCTGCGTCCCGCCACCATGCAGGAGGGCGGCACCATGCCTTTCATCTGCTGCGCAAACCCGAGGGCGGAAAAATCCGTCGCCTTCACCAGCGCAAAGCGCAGCGCGGCGTTTTTGGTCAGCGCGTCGCCGCAGTTGAAGAACAGCGCCAGCAGCCCGTTCTGCACGGTCTGCACCGTCACGCCCTTGCTTTCCAGCTCTTTGATCTGATCGGGCTGCACCAGAGCGGAACAGTAAACGCCGTTCGTCAGGTTCTTGACCAGCACGTCGTTCGACACGGCAAACGGCAGGTTCACCTGATAGACCTTCGCGGAAAAATGCCCGTTATCCGGGTTGCGGCGCAGAACGATGGAATCGCCCGCGTACCAGCGCGAGAGATAGAACGGTCCGTTGCACAGCATGCACGCGGCGTTGAGCCCGTAGCGCCCCTTGGTCGCCTCGAAAAACAGGCGGTGGCACGGCATGGCGACGGGTTCGGTCAGCGCCTGCAGGAAGCTCGCGCTGGGGTATTCCAGCGTGATCTCCAGCCGGTAACGGTCAAGCGCTTTCACGCCGAGGTCTTTCATCGGCTTTTTGCCCTGACTGACCGCCGCGGCGTTTTTGATCATATAAAGCTTGCTCGCGGCAGGCGCCTGCGGGGTCGGGTCAAGGGCGTGCTGCAGCCCGAAGGCGAAATCCGCCGAGGTCACGTTCAGATCGAGCGCGGTCTCATACCCCTCGCCGAACAAATCCTCATGGTTCGAGTTGATGTGCCATTTGGCGTCGCACTTCAAGGTAAAAAGATAGGTCAGCCCGTCGCTGCTCACCGTCACCTGCTCGGCGGCGGCGGGCACGATCTTGCCGTTCGCGTCCGCCTTCATCAGCCCTTCAAAGCAGTTGGCGACCACGCAGCTCTCGCTGTCGGTCGTCACGATCTGCGGGTCGAGCGTATGCGGCTCTTCCGACAGAGGCAGACGCACGGTGGCGTCCTTCACGGTTTTGGAGCAGGCGCAAAGATTCGCGCACAAAAGCGCGATCAAAAAAAGCGCCGTGATCCGAATGATTTTTTTCATAAATCGTCCGCCTGTCTGTTTCTATTTGTTGTTCTCCATCCATTTGGCAAGCTGGTCAGCCAAAGCGCTGTTGCCCTTCGGCTCATTTTTCGCCTGATTGCGCATATAGTTGGCCACGTCGCGCTTGCCCGCGCCCTGGCTCTCTTTTCGCTTTTCAAAGTCGCTGAGTTTTTCGCGGTAGCCGCACACGCAGTAGAAGGATTTCTTTTCGCCCTCGCCGCGCATTTCCAGCTTTTTGTGGCAGTTGGGGCAGCGGGCGTTGGTGATGCGGCTGATACTCTTGCGGTAACCGCATTCCCGATCGGGGCAGATGAGCATGCGCCCGTTTTTGCCCGTCACGTCCAGCAGGTTTTTGCCGCAGTCGGGACATCTTTCGTGCGTGACGTTGTCGTGCCGATAAGTGGCGTCGGAGGCGATCACACCCGAGACCAGATGGGCGGCGTAGCGGCGCATATCCTCTACAAAGGCTTCGCTCTTCGCCTGCCCTTTAGCGATTCTTTGCAGCTCCAGTTCCCATTTCGCCGTCAGCTCCGCCGATTTCAGATCGGGCGGCACCAGACCGATGAGCTGCTTGCCCTTGGAGGTCGGCACCAGTTCCTTGCCGCGGCGTTCCACATAAAACGTATCGAACAGCTTTTCGATGATGTCCGCCCGCGTCGCAGGCGTGCCGAGCCCGCTCGTCGTTTCCATCACGGATTTCAGCCGGTCGTCGGTGATCTGACCGGAAGGATTCTCCATCGCGGTGAGGAGCGTCGCCTCGGTGTAGCGCGCGGGTGGCTTGGTCTTGCCCGATTTGACGGCGGCGTTCTGCACCGCCATCGTCATGCCCTGCCGCAGCGGCGGCAGGGTCTGGCTGCGTTCTTCTTCGCCCTCGTCGTCCTCCGCCATGCCGTAGATCGCTTTCCAGCCGGCGTTTTTCACGGTCTTGCCCTTGGCGTAAAAATTCTTGCCGTCCACCGAAACGGTGAGCTTCACTTCCTCATATTCAAACGGGTCGCTCAGCACCGCCAGAAAGCGCTTGACGACCAAATCGTAAATGTTGCGTTCCTCGTGAGATAACGCGGAAAGGTCGACGTACTGCTCGGTCGGGATGATGGCATGGTGATCCGTCACCTTCGCGTCGTTGACGATATATTTCGTGTTGAGCGGGCGCTTGCGCAGCAGTTCGCCCGCCGCCGTTTTGTAGGGACCGATGGCGATGGCTTTCAGCCGCTCGCCGAGGGTGGCGGCAACGTCTTTGGTGATGTAGCGGGAATCCGTGCGGGGATAGGTCAGAATCTTATGCGTTTCGTACAGGCTCTGCATCAGGGAAAGCGTCTGCTTGGCGGAATAGGCGTATTTCTTGTTGGCGTCCCGCTGCAGCTCGGTCAGGTCGTAGGCGGCGGGCGGCGCAACGTGGCGATATTCCTTTTTGACCTGCGTGAGCGTGGCGCGCTTGCCTTTGACGGCGGCGGCGAGCTGTTCCGCCTGCGCTTTGTCGCTGAATGCGCTCTGCAGCTTGCTGTTTTTGTATAAGCCGCTGAAGCCGTCAAACTGCGCCGTCACGGTGTAATAATCCTTCGGCACGAATTTGGCGATCTCCTCTTCGCGTTTGACGATCAGCGCCAGCGTCGGCGTCTGCACGCGGCCGGCGGAAAGCTGGGCGTTATGCTTGCAGGTGAGCGCGCGGGTCACGTTCAGCCCCACGAGCCAGTCCGCCTGCGCCCTTGCCTGCGCCGAACGGTAAAGATTATCGTACTGCACCGCGGGTTTGAGCGCGGCGAAGCCCTCTTTGATCGCCTTGTCGGTCTGGGAGGAGATCCACAGGCGCTTGGTCGGCTTGCGCCAGC
Source organism: Clostridia bacterium (assembly GCA_017453685.1). Lineage (GTDB taxonomy): Bacteria > Bacillota > Clostridia > Oscillospirales > Acutalibacteraceae > UBA8612. The sequence goes on along the minus strand of JAFTEL010000031.1, from coordinate 33,606 downwards.
CCGCTTTCTGCATGATCCACCGCGCCACCAGTTCGCCCTCGCGCCCCGCGTCGGTCGCGATGACGAGGCTGTCGACCTCGGGGCTGCGCATCAGCTGGCTGACCGCGCCGAACTGCTTGGCGGTCTGTTTGATGACCACCAGCTGCATTTTCTGCGGCAGCATCGGCAGGTCTTCCAGCCGCCACGTGCTGTATTTTTTGTCGTAAAGCTCAGGGTCCGCCAGCGTCACCAGATGACCCAGCGCCCACGTCACGATGTATTTGTCGCCGATCAGGCAGCCGTTTCCGCTCTTTTTACAGCCCAGCACCCGCGCCAGATCGCGCGCGACCGACGGCTTTTCCGCCAGTACCAGTGTTTTTCCCATTTCCGTTCTCTCTTTCGGCAGTTCGTTTATAATAAATTATATTATACCATCACAGGCAAAAAAATACAAATGAAATTTGCGGAACAGCGCGCCCGCCGCCGATCGGCAAAACCCGCCGAAAGGCATTGACATTTTCTACAAAAACAGTTGAAATCAGAAAGGCGATGTGTTATACTTCAACTAATGTGTCGCAGTGGGGCTTATCCCCGCAAAGCGGACAAAACGCAAGGAGGAACCAAGATGAAACAATATAACGCAAAGGATATCCGCAACATCGCGCTGGCGGGTCACGGCGGCAGGGGCAAGACCACCCTCGCGGAAGCCATGCTCTACATCGGCAAGGCGACCGAACGCCTTGGCCGCGTTGCCGACGGCAACACCACGCTGGACTTTGACGCCGAAGAAAAGAGAAGAGTCGCTTCCGTTTCCACGGCGATGGCTCCGATCGAATGGAAAAACACCAAGATCAACCTGCTTGACACGCCCGGCATGTTCGACTTTGCCGGCGGCGTCGCGGAAGGCATCCGCGCAGCCGAGGCTGCTCTGATCGTGCTGGCAGCCGGCACCGAGAGCTTTGACGTGGGCGCGGAAAAAGCCTATAAAGCTGCCACAAAACGCGGCATCGCCAAGATGTTCGCCATCACCAGAGTCGACGCCGAAAACGCCGATTTCTATAAGACCCTCAAGGCGCTGAAAGACGCCATCGGCCCGAGCATCTGCCCGGTCATCGTGCCGCACATGAGCGGCGACAAGGTCGACTGCTTCGTCAACTTCGCCACCGGCAAGGCGTTCGCCTACAAAAACGGCAAGGCCGAAGAAGTCGCCGTGCCCGACGACGACACCATCGCCGAAATGAAAGACGCGTTCAACGAAGCCGTTGCTTCCGCTGACGATGAGCTGATGGAAAAATTCTTCGAGGGCGAAGAATTCACCCATGAAGAAATCGTCAACGGTCTGAAAGCCGGCATCACCTCCGGCGCGATCGACCCCGTGTTCGCCTGCTCCGGCTACACGACCGACGCGGTGGATATGCTGCTTGACGCCATCGCCAACTACGCGCCCGACGCCGCGACCTATGCCGGCGAAGGCGACCTCAAATGCGACGAAAACGGCCCGCTTGCCGCCATCTGCTTCAAGACCGTCGCCGACCCGTTCGTCGGCAAGATGTCCTTCTTCAAGGTCGTTTCCGGCAAGCTCACGCCCGACGTTCAGGCGATCAACGCCACGACCGAAGAGCAGGAACGCATGGGCAAGCTGATCTTCGTCAAGGGCAACAAACAGGAAGACACCGCCTGCATCCCCGCGGGCGACATCGGCGTTGTGACCAAGCTCGCCGACACCAAGACCGGCGACACGCTCCGCGCCCCCAAGACCGACATCGTGCTTGCTCCCGTCGATTCGCCGAAACCCTGCCTGTCCATGGCGGTCAGCGTTCACAAGAAGGGCGAGGAAGAAAAGGTCGCTGCCGGTCTGACCCGTCTGATGGAAGAAGACCCCACCATCGACTTCTTCACCAACAAAGAGACCCGCGAGCAGGTCATCAGCGGTTTGGGCGAACAGCATCTTGACGTGATCAAGACCAAGCTGAAGACCAAGTTCGGCGTTGAGATCGACCTGACCGTTCCGAAGGTCGCTTACCGCGAAACCATCCGCAAGACGGTCGACAAGCAGGGTCGTCACAAGAAACAGTCCGGTGGTCACGGTCAGTTCGGCGACGTGTGGATCCGCTTCGAGCCGTACGCGGGCGAAGAAGATTTCGTGTTCACGTCTGACGAAGTCGTCGGCGGCGCCGTGCCGAAGAACTTCTTCCCGGCCGTTGAAAAAGGTCTGCGCGACTGCATCGCCAAGGGTCTGATCGCCGGTTATCCGATGGTCGGCATCAAAGCCGCCCTGCATGACGGTTCTTACCATCCGGTCGACTCCTCCGAAATGGCGTTCAAGACCGCCGCGAGCCTTGCCTTCAAGGCCGCCATCCCCGAAGCAGCGCCCACCATTCTCGAACCGATCGGCACCCTCAAGGCCTACATGCCCGACGACAACCTCGGCGACATCATGAGCGATATCACCAAGCGCCGCGGTCGTGTGCTCGGCATGGGCGCGGCCGATGAGCCCAAGATGCAGGAGCTGGTCGCGGAAGTTCCCATGGCTGAAATGGGCAACTTCTCCACCATCCTTCGTTCCGTCACCGCCGGCCGCGGCTACTTCACGCTGGAGTTCGCCCGCTATGAGGACGCTCCGATGGACGTTCAGAAGAAGGTCATCGAAGAAGCCAAGCTCGCCGCGGAAGAAGAATAATCGAATCAAAAAGTTCTCCCCTGTGCACGATCTCATGCACAGGGGAGTTTTTTTGTGATTTTTCAATTATGCGTTCGGGCTTTGCGAAAGGATGAAATCCATGTAGCTCTTGTAATGGGCGAAGACGATGCCGGGCTCCTGCAGATCGGGGTTCCAGCGTTTGAGCCATTCCAGCGAGATAAAGCCATCGTAGCCGCTCTTTTTCAGTTCGTCCATCGCCTGCATTACGGGCACATCGCCGTAGCCCATCATCTTGTATTTGATCTCGCCGTTGATCTTCAGCGAATCCTTCACGTGAACGTGCTTGATGAGCGAGCCGAGATTGGCAAAGGTGGTCTCGGGCGTTTCATCAAAGAAACGGTAGGGGTGATGCACATCCCAAAGAACGCCCTTGTTTTCGCTCGCAATGCCGTCCATGAAAGCGCGCATGAGAGCGGAATCCGCCAGCACGCCGTTGGTCTCCATGATCGGCGTGACGTTTTTTTCTGCGCCGTATGCGCAGACGGCTTCATACTGTTCCCGACACAAGTCCAGATCGGCGTGGGTCGGATGCGCTTTTTCGGTGGGCATGACGCGCACGTAGGGCGTGCCGAGCTTCGCCGCCAGATTGATATAAGCCTTGGCTTCGATCATCGCCGCTTCCTTCACGGCGTCGATCGCCAGCGCGCAGGTGGAATCCAGCACGGGGATGGTCAGGTTGGCTTCGGCGAGCCTCGCCTTGGTTTTTTCAAGCTGATCGCCGCTGAATTCGGGGATGGACGGCGCGTACATTTCGTCGCCCACGCCGCGGATCTCCATGCCGTCAAAGCCGATATCCGTGGTGATCGCAAAAATCTCGTTCCAGCTCCAGCCGGGGCAGCCGGCGGTAGTAAAAGATAACTTCATGTTGTTTCCCTCCATTATGCCGTTTCGATGCCGGCGGCGTCTTCCAGATGATAGATCTTGACGGCGAGCTCGCGCAGTTTGAATTTTTGAATCTTGCCGCTGGCGGTCATGGGAAATTCGTCGATAAACGCAACGTGGGACGGCGTTTTGTGGCGCGCCATGTTCTTCATCACGGCGTCCTTGACCTGATCCTCGGTGAGCGTGCAGCCCTCTTTGAGGACGATGAACGCCATGACTTCTTCGCCGTATTTCTTGCTGGGGATACCGACGACCTGAACATCGCTGACTTCGGGCAGATGATAGAGGAAATCCTCGATTTCCTTCGGGTAAATGTTTTCACCGCCGCGGATGATCATATCCTTAGTACGGCCTGTGACCTTATAATAACCCTGTTCGTCCACCATGCAGATGTCGCCCGTGTGCAGCCAGCCGTCGGCATCGATCGCCTGGCGGGTCGCCTCGGGCATTTTGTAATAGCCCTTCATGATGTGGTAGCCGCGGGAGCAAAATTCGCCCTTCTGGTTGGGACCGAGGGTCTCGCCGGTCTGCAAATCGATGATCTTGTTTTCGCAGCCGGGCAGGTCGCGCCCCACCGTGTTGACCTTGCGCTCGATGGTGTCATCGGCAGAGGACATGGTGCAGCCGGGCGACGCCTCGGTCTGACCGAACACGATGGTGATATCGCGCATGCCCATTTTTTCGATCACGTCCTCCATGGTCTTGATCGGGCAGGGAGAGCCCGCCATGATGCCGGTGCGCAGATAGAAATGATAGGTGGAGAAATTCGGGTGCTCCAGCATGGCGATATACATGGTGGGTACGCCGTGAATGGCGGTGCAGCGCTGGTTATCGAGCGTGCGCATGACCTTTTCCGCCTGGAAATAATCGACGGGTACCATCGTGGTGGCGTGGGTGATGCACGCCATCATCGCCAGCACCATGCCGAAGCAGTGGAACAGCGGCACGGTGATGCAAAGGCGGTCGGTCGGGCTGAACTTCATGTTGTCGCCGATGAAGCGGCCGTTATTCAGAATACCCTTGTGGGTGAGCATGACGCCCTTGGGGAAGCCCGTCGTACCGGAGGTGTACTGCATGTTGGTGACCTCGTCGGCGTCAAGACTGTCGGACAGCGCCTGAAACACCTCAACGGGCGTGTTTTCGGCGCGCTTATACAGTTCGGAAAAGTTGAGCATACCCGCCGGGGTATCGGGCTGGGTGCAGATGATGTTTTTCAGGCACGGCAGCATGGGCAGCATCAGCTTTTCGGGGTTCTGCGTGGGCAGGGTGGGGCACAGCTCGTTGACGATGTCGGCGTATTTGGTCGTGCGGTAGCCTTCGCCCATGACCAGCACTTTTGTGTCGGACTGGCGCAGCAGGTATTCCAGCTCGAACACGCGGTAGGCGGTGTTCACCGTGACGAGCACGGCGCCGATCTTGACGGACGCGTAGAAGGTGAGCAGCCATTCGGGGATGTTTGTCGCCCAGATGGCCACGTGATCGCCCTTGCCCACGCCTAAATCCATGAGCCCGCGGGCGACGGTGTTGCACTCCTCGTTGAATTCTTTCCAACTGCGGTGATAGTCGATATCGTTATAAACCACGGCGTCGTTGTCGGGGTAATCTCTGGCCAGCTCATCCAGCTGGGCGCCGATGGTCTTGTGCCATAACTCTACTTCTTTCATTGCTTCTCCCTCCACTTTTTCAGATCGTTTGCCCGAATTTCCACGCGGCGGATTTTGCCGCTGGAGGTCTTGGGCAGCGCGTCCACGTACTCGATGACGCGGGGGTACTTATACGGCGCAGTCTCTTTTTTGACAAAGGTCTGCAGCTCTTTGGTCAGTTCGTCGGTGCCCGCGTAGCCTGCGCGCAGCACGATGGTCGCCTTCACGGCTTGTCCGCGCACGGGGTCGGGCACGGAGGTGACGGCACATTCCAGCACGCTGGGATGCTCCAGCAGCACGCTTTCGATCTCGAACGGCCCGATGCGGTAGCCGGAGGATTTGATCATATCGTCGTTGCGCCCGACGTACCAGTAATACCCGTCCTCATCGCGCCATGCGGTGTCGCCCGTGTGGTACCAGCCGTCGTGAATGACCTCGTCGGTCTTTTCCTTGTCGCCGTAATAGCAGGTCAGCAGACCCTGCGGATGGTTCTCGGGATCGTACTTGACCACGATCTCGCCCGTGAAGCCCGTTTCGCAGGAATTGCCGTCGGCGTCCACGATATCCACCGTATACTGCGGAGAAGGCTTGCCCATGGAGCCGGGCTTGGGTTCCATGCCGCGCGTGTTGCACACGATCGGGGTCGATTCCGACTGACCGAAGCCCTCATACAGCTTCAGATCCGTCGCCTTGTACCAGGTGTTGTAAACGTCGGGGCTGAGCGCCTCGCCCGCAATATTGGTGTGCGTCAGGCTCGAAAGATCGTAGCCCTCGATGCCGTGGTTGAGGAAGAAGCGGAACATCGTGGGCGGACAGCACAGCGTGGTGATCTTGTATTGCTCGATCTTCGGCAGAATTTTGCCGGGGTCGAATTTGTCAAAGTCATAAACGAACAGGCCCGCTTCCATGATCCACTGCCCGTAAATTTTGCCCCAGGCGCATTTCGCCCAGCCGGAATCGGCGATGGTGAGATGCAGCCCGTCCGGCACGACACACTGCCAGTGCTTGGCGGTCTGGATATGACCGATGGGATAATCGCAGGAGTGCATGATCATTTTTGGGTAGCCGGAGGTGCCGGAGGAAAAATAGCTGAGCATCGGGTCGGTGCTCTTGGTGTAGATGCGCTCGAATTGATCGCTCGCCTTTTCGACCTCGGCGTTGAAATCGAGCCAGCCCTCGCGCTGCCCGTTAACGATGATCTTCGTTTTCAGCGTCGGGCAGGTCGCCTCACATTCGTCGAACTGCTCCGCCACGTCGCCGTCCGCCGTGACGATGGCGGCCTTCGCGCCGCTGACCTGGATGCGGTATTCCACGTCGTGCTTTTTGAGCATGAAGGTGGCGGGGATCATCACGGCGCCGAGCTTGCTCAGCGCGACGGCGGTGAACCAGAACTGATAGTGCCGCTTGAGCACCACGAGCACCATGTCGCCCTTGCCGATGCCCTGCGCGCGCAGGAAGTTGGCGGTTTTGTCGGAATAATACTTGATGTCGGCGAAGGTGAAGGTTCTTTCCTCCCCCTTGTCGTTGCACCAGACCAGCGCGCGGCGGTCGGGGTCGTTGACGGCGATGTCGTCCACAATATCGCAGCCGAAGTTGAAATACTCCGGACTGGTCATGTCGATTTTTTGAATGACGCCGTTGGCGTCGTAGGTTTCGGTGATATATCGCAGGTTGATGTTTCTCATGGCTTACGCTTCCTCTGTTTCCTCGTCCTCGATTTTCTTGGAGATGATGACTGCCAAAAACAGACAATCTTCGCCGCCCGTGGCGATCATGCCGTGAGGCATGCCGGAATCGTACATGACCGAATCGCCCTCGTGGATCACGCGGGTGTGCCCCTCGTGCGTGAAGAGCAGCGAGCCCTTGAGCACATAGTCAAATTCCTGACCGGGGTGGGTGGAAAGGTGGATGGGCATGCCCTGCGCCTCGTCGGAATAGGGCGCCTGCACCAGAAACGGCTCGGCGAGCTTGTGGCGCAGGTTGGCGGCAAGGTGGAAATAATTCAGGTTTTCCGCGCCGCGTTTATGCGGCAGCCCCGTGCCCGCCTTGGTGTAGGCGCAGCGCGCCAGGTGCGGGTTTTCACCGGTGAGCAGCGCGACCAGTTCGACCTCCAATTTCTGCGCGCAAAGGAGCAGAAAGATGAAGGAAAAATCGCTTTCGCCCTTCTCCATTCTTTCGTATTCCTCGACGGTCGTTTTCGTCGCCTGTGCCATTTCCTCGGGGGAAAAGCCCATGATCTCGCGCAGCGCGCAGATGCGTTCCGCAATGTCCTTAATGCCGGATTTCATCATATCCACCTCAGTTGTGAAAGATTATTCAAAAAGTCAAATTCTTTGGGGAATTATAAACACTATTCCAACTTAATTGATTATTATTTTACCTATTTTATATGAGAAAGCTCTCTTTGTCAAGGCGTTTTTCGGAAGATTTTACAGTTGACTACACGGGCGGAAAGCGCTATTATTGTTTTTATAGTTTGAAGAATAAGGGGGAAGAGCGTGGAACGGCTGACCATCATCACCGGTCATTACGGCAGCGGCAAAACGACCTTTGCGCTGAATCTGGCGTGCGATCTCGCCGCCGCGGGCAAAGCGGTCACCATCGTTGACCTTGACATTGTCAACCCGTATTTCCGCACCGAGGATCACCGCGCCATGCTCGAATCTCACGGCGTCACCGTCATCTCCCCGCCCTACGCCAACACCAACCTCGACCTGCCCGGTTTATCCGCACAGATCTACGGCGCGTTTGAACGCGCGGGCGAAGTGATCCTCGACGTCGGCGGCGACGACGCGGGCGCGACGGCGCTCGGGCGCTTTACCCGCCAGATCGAACAGCGCGGGTATGAGATGCTCTGCGTCATCAACGCGCGCCGCAACCTCACCGCCGAACCCGAACAGGCCGCCGAGCTGCTGCGCGAAATTGAACAGGCAAGCCGCCTGAAAACGACCGCGTTGGTCAACAACACCCACCTCAAGCAGTTCACCGAGCCGAAAACGGTGCGGGATTCCCTGCCCTTCGCCGCCGAAGTCAGCCGCCTGACCGGTCTGCCGGTGCGTTACACCACCGCGCCGAAGGCGCTGGCGGAGCAGCTGCGCGAAATTCCGAACCTCTATCCCGTGGAGCCGTTTGTCAGAACCCCGTGGGAAAGTTAGTCCATTTATCCGAACAGAAAGGAAGAAAGATATGGGAAAAATCACGATCGATGAAAACGTCTGCAAGGGCTGTGAAATGTGCGTCAACGCCTGCCCCAAAAAGATCATCGCTTTGGCGAAGGATAAGATCAACGCCAAGGGCTATCATCCGGCGCAGTGCATTGCGCCCGAAAAGTGCGTAGGCTGCGCTTCCTGCGCCACCATGTGCCCCGACGTTGCGATTACGGTTGAAAGATAAAGGGAGTGAAACAATGGCAGAAAAAGTATTGATGAAGGGCAACGAAGCGTTAGCGGAAGCGGCCATCGCCGCCGGCTGCCGCCATTTCTTCGGTTACCCGATCACCCCGCAGACTGAGGTCGCCGCTTATATGTCCAAGCGGATGCCGAAGATCGGCGGCACGTATCTTCAGGCGGAATCCGAAGTGGCCGCCATCAACATGGTCTACGGCGCGTCCTCTGCCGGTATGCGCGTGATGACCTCGTCTTCCTCCCCCGGCATCAGCCTGAAATCCGAGGGTATTTCCTATCTGGCGGGCGCCGACCTGCCCGCGCTGATCATCAACGTGCAGCGCGGCGGTCCCGGCTTGGGCGGCATCCAGCCCTCCCAGTCCGACTACTGGCAGGCGACCCGCGCGACCGGTCACGGCGACTTCCACATTCTGGTCTTTGCGCCGTCCACCGTGCAGGAGATGGTCGATCTTGTTTCCGACGCGTTCGATCTGGGCGACCAGTACCGCATGCCCGCCATGATCCTGAGCGACGGCATGCTCGGTCAGATGATGGAGCCCGTCGTGCTGCCCGAAGCGAGCGACAAGCCCCTGCCCGAAAAGCCCTGGGCGACCAACGGCACCAAGGGCGGCCGGCCGCACAACATCATCAACTCGCTTTACATCACGCCCACCGAGCTGGAGCAGCTCGTGTTTGAGCGGTTCAAGAAATACGACGAGATCAAGGACAAGCATCAGAAAGCGGAATGCTATCTGACCGACGACGCCGAGATCGTGGTCGTCGCCTACGGCGCGTCCTCCCGCATCGCGCGCAGCGCCGTGAACACCGCCCGCGAGCAGGGCATCAAGGCGGGTCTCATCCGCCCGATCACCCTGTGGCCGTTCCCCGACAAGGCGATCAAAGCCGCCGTGCCGACCGCGAAGCAGTTCCTCTGCGTGGAAATGAGCATGGGTCAGATGGTGGACGACGTTCGCCTCGCCGTCAACGGCGCGAAGCCCGTTGCGTTCTACGGCCGCACCGGCGGCGTGATCCCCACCCCCGCCGAAGTGCTTGACCAGATCAAAAAGTCAGGAGGTGCCGAATAATGGCTGTTGTGTTCCAAAAGCCTCATGCGCTCACCGACGCGCCGTTCCATTACTGCCCGGGCTGCACCCACGGCATCGTTCACCGTTTGGTGGCCGAAGTGATCGACGAACTCGGCATTGAAGAGAGAACCGTCGGCGTCGCGCCGGTCGGCTGCTCCGTGTTTGCTTATAACTATTTCAACTGCGACATGGTCGAGGCGTCTCACGGTCGCGCCCCCGCCGTGGCGACGGGGCTGCGCCGCAGCCTGCCCGACGGCGTCGTGTTCACCTATCAGGGCGACGGCGACCTGGCCGCCATCGGCACCGCCGAAACCGTTCACGCCGCGACCAGAGGCGAGAACATCACCGTCATCTTCATCAACAACGCCATTTACGGCATGACCGGCGGTCAGATGGCGCCCACCAGCCTGCCCGGTCAGGTCACGCAGACCACGCCCTACGGCCGCGACGTCAAGATCGCCGGCAACCCCGTGCGCGTGTGCGAAATGCTTTCCACGCTCGACGGCGTGGCGCTGGCGCAGCGCGTGACCGTGGATTGCGTGAAAAACGTGAACATCGCCAAAAAAGCGATCAAAAAGGCGTTTCAGTATCAGATGGAAGGGCTCGGCTACACCATCGTGGAAGTCGTTTCCACCTGTCCGACCAACTGGGGCCTCTCCCCCATCGAAGCGCTCGGCTGGCTGCGGGAAAATATGCTGCCCTATTACCCGCTGGGCGTTTACAAAGACATCAAAGAGGGAGGAGAAAACAAATGAGCAATTCCCTCAACGTATTGTTCGCCGGCTTCGGCGGTCAGGGCATCCTGTTCGCGGGAAAGGTGATGGCCTACGCCGGACTGTTTGACGGCAAGGAGCTTTCCTGGCTACCCTCTTACGGCCCCGAAATGCGCGGCGGCACCTGCAACTGCAGCGTGTGCCTGTCCGATCAGGCGATCGGTTCTCCGCTGGTCGTCAACCCCGACGTGCTTGTGGCGATGAACCTGCCCTCGCTCGACAAATTCGTTGACGCCGTGGTGCCGGGCGGCTCCATCTTCCTGGACAGCGCCATCATCGACAAGAAGGTGGAACGCACGGACGTGAACGTCTATTACGTTCCCGCCACGAAGCTCGCCGAAGAAAACGGCATCAAAGGGCTCGCCAACATCGTGCTGCTGGGCAAGATGCTCAAAGAGCTCGGCTTCGCCACCGACGAATCCATCGAAAAGAGCGTGCGCAAATGCGTGCCCGCCAAGAAGGCCGCCATGGTCGATTTCAACCTCAAAGCCATCGAGATCGGCCGCGCGCAATAATTGACTCCACAAATAAGCAACAGCTTCGTATCGAACACTTGATACGAAGCTGTTTTTTTGTTGCATCTTGTTTTTATTTGGCAGGCACAATGTCAAATTCCCGTGCCGTCACCGACTTGCCGACGGTCGGCTTGATGTAGCTGACCTTGAGCAGCGTGTGCCCTTTGGGCAGCTTGCCGCTGCACGGCACCGTCATGCTCTGTCCGGGTTTGAGAAGGCGGTCTTTCGGCAGGCGGAAGGCAAAGCCATCCATTTCGACCCCTGTGATGAGGATATTTTTATCGGTCGAAGGATTGGTGATGGTGAGCAGGTTGCTGCCCGCCGCCACGTAGCAGGGCTTGCAGCCGTTGAAATCCGCCGTCACGGCGCGGTAAGCCGCGCGCGAATAGTTGAACTGCGGATAGGCTTTGTCCGTGTAAATATCCACCGCCTTTTTCGTGGTGAGCAGCAGCAGAACGAGGTTGAAGGAATACGGCTCCTTGGTATACATGCCGTGATACTGCCCGTCGACAAACCAGGTGTTTTCGGGCAGATAGGCGCTCGTCGCGTCGATCTTCCTCGAGGGCGCCACGTGGCTGTGCGCATGGTTTTTGCAGGTTTTGTAAACGGGCTTGTAATCATCCGCGAACCGCTCGCCGACCTTCGGCGTCACCGCGCCGCTCGCCGAGCGCGCGTCCACGAGCATGTCGTTGAGCACGTCGCCGCCGAAAGCGGAATAATCCACATAGTTGCAGATGATGGAAATTTTCGCGCCGCGGTTTTTCAGCGTGCGGAACGTGCCGACGTAGTTTTTCATGTAGCCGTGCACGATGTCGCTTTTGCGGATGAGCTCCGCGTTCTTCTGGCTGTCCAGATACTGCGGCTTAAGCTCGTTGTAATCCTCCGGCGTGGTCAGATCCCAAAAGCTGCCCCAATTGAGCGGCAGCACGGAAATATCCGTCAGGAAGGCGTTGGCGATCTGTTCGATCTTGCGCAGCGACACACCCTGCAGCGCGCCGGAAAGATTGCTTTCACTGTCCAGCCCGAACTCAAACAGACCGGCGAGACTGCCCACGGGGAACTGCGCGTCGCCTTCAATGAACCGCCGCGCAAACGAGGTGCCGCCCAGCACGGGCACGTTGAGCACCACGTTGTTGACCGGCGCGGTCTTCTTGTAGCGGCTCAGGTAAATGCCGACCACCAGACCGCCGTAGCTGAACCCGAACACGTTCACCTTCTTGCTGCCGGTGTAGCGGCAGATGGCGTTGATGAACTTGTTCAGATTGGCGGCGCAGTCGTAGCTGCTCATGCGGAAATCATAGTGGAACACGAACACGTTTTCTTCGCCGATCTTTTCCGCTAAAGCCTCACAGAGCACCGGCTCTTCAATATCGTCGGGCGCGTTCTCTTTCATATAGGCATAGTTAGAGATCGCCGGATCGTTGGGATAAGTGGTCACATCATAAAGTGAATTGCCGTTCGGGTCGCAGAACATCTTTTTCAGAATCCGCTGTCCGCCGCCCGAGATCGCCTTGCCGGCAGGTTCGCCGTTGCCGAGCGCAAGACAGGCCAGTGAGTAGACCGCGTTCGGCGCGTCCTTGACCGTCTCGGTCACGGCGTCCTTCGCAGCAAACGGCCAGACCTGTTCCTGATCGGCTTTGCCGTAGTGATAATACAGTTGGCAGGAGGAATAGCCGGACACGACCACGGTGGGCGTTTTGTCGCTCGCCGCCAATGCGGGCGTCATACCCGCAGCCGCCAACACAACCGTCAGGAACATACATAACAACCTCTTTTTCATATGAGATTCCTCCCGAAAAGAACTGACTGCATGGTAGCATTTTTTCTTTCATCCGTCAAGACGAACAGGCAGAAAGAACCGACCCGCCGGCAGAAAACCGGCGGGTCGGAAGATCGGATTTAGTTCAGAAGAAGGATCAAAGCTGAACGTTTGCATAATCGGCATGTGACGGAAACTGCTTCGGTGTCATATAGTCGCCGTACATATCTGTCAGTGCTTCATCATAATTCTGCGGTATGGAAAATTCACGGTCGCCAAACGTATGCCGACAGAGCGGCAGTTCATATTTTCGCGGTGCCGAGCGCATAAAGTCGATCGAATTATAAAGCACTTCCTCAGAATGGCGACTGCCCATATTGGTATATAGCCAAAACAACAGCTTGCGTATACGAAAGATATTTTTATTCGACATTTTCATGCCCAAAGAATACGCTTTTGTTTTGGTAAGCGGGTGATCAATGTCGGGGTCATATTTAAAAAAGATAATGTGTGACACAGAGCGGTAATAGAAAAGCAGTTTTTTCTGCAAAGCGGCGAGTTTTTTGCTTTTCGGTATACCGGTATAACAAAAGATATCGATCCATATCCCGTTGTGAATATCGATATTCTTCAAGCCCGAGAAGGGTTCCGGCATAAAGGTACCGTTCTTCCGTAATTTCGCAATAAAAAATGGATTGTCCGGCTCTGAATCCATCCATGACAAGTGCAATCCATGGATCGGATGCTTGCGCAAACAACGCAACAGCTTTTTGAATTCGTGCACTTCCATATGAATATCGATATCATCGTCCCATGGAACGAAGCCGTTATGCCGAACGGCACCCAAAAGCGTACCCCAAGCCAGTCCGTAAGTAATTTGATACTTATCACAAAAATCGGCAAATTGACAAAGCATACCATATTCCGCTTTCTGAAGGTCTTCCAGCGTGCAAGCCATTTTTTGTCCTCCACTCATTCTCTGTTGTATTGATCCAAAAGCCTTGCGAAAATGTCCGCCGTCGTTCGCAAAAGAATGTCGTTTTTTTTAACTGAACGACGAAAAGATAACGGTCGTTGTTCTCGGTCACTGAAGCATGGCTTCTCTCCTGCGGTATTTAAAAACGGGGGTATCCGCTTGGGGCTTTATTTCGTTTCGCTCTTTGTCCGTTCTTTGATCTGGGTCGTTGAAATGCCCTGCGTATAAGGAAAATATTCGATTTTTGCTCCGAATTCCGCGAATTGCTCTTCTGTTTTCAGATAACGAGGCGTTCCCTTCCAATCATCACCTGAAAACAGCACATCGAATTTCAACTCTTTGATGCAAAGCATTTTGTCTTCGGTTTCCGCCGTGTTGATCACAACAACTTCATCAACACATTTCAGAGCGTTCAGCAGTCTGACTCGATCCATAAGTGGATATACCGGTTCTTTGTGCTTAACATTTCTGACATAATCGTCGTCGCAAACACCGACAATCAAATAAGAACACATACTTTTGCAGCGTTCCAGCAGATTCAGATGTCCTATATGCAGCAGATCAAAGACTCCCGCAGTGAACCCTATGCGGTACTTTTTTTCGGCGATATCCTGCTTCATAACAAGCCTCCTGTATCTTCACAACGCGATCTTATCCGACGTGAAGAAATAATAGTTTCATTTTTCCAACCCAAAAAGCAGCCGGTTTTCCTTAAGCCTTAGGGATAGCTTCTTTTTATTCGGGAATAATAAATATTATACACCTTTTATTAAGAGTTGTAAAGAATCAATATATGAAGAAGCCTTGCAAAAGCGAAAAAACAATCCGCAGGATGCACATTTGCTTGGATCTCCGTTTGATGGAGAGAAGAAATAAGGAGCATATCTGAACCTTCTTTGAAGGCGCAAATATGCTCCGTTTCCGCTTGTCGTGTTATACTGGCGAACTGTTTTATTTATCGAGGTTTCTGTTGCAGACCTGAACGGTCTTGAACACGTCTTCAAAGTGGTTGAGCGCTTCGTCGATGACTTCGTCCGTATCCGCCAGCGACGTATACAAACGGCTGCCCGCCAGCGTGATGATGCCGTGCGCCATGTAGGCGGCGCCCATTTCTTCCATGGCGACCTTTCTGCGCAGCATTTCGGGCTTTTTCTTGAGCATGGGGATGACCGAGCCGAGCACGTTCATGGAGCTGAAATCGAAGCTCATGGCGCCGGAGCATTCGAGGTGGACGATGGAGCCCTGGTTGTAGGCCACGAACGGCAGCTTGTACTGCTCGATCAGCTTCTTCAGACCGTCCGTCAGACGATCGCCCGCCTGACCCGCTTTGTAGCAAGCGTCGGTCTTGGCGATCTCCTGGATCGCGCAATAGCCCGCAAACGCGGAAAGCGGGTTCGCCGCCAGCGTACCGCCGACATAGGCGCGTTTCATCATCGTGCCGACGCCTGCCGCCATGCCGCTGACGAATTCGCGCTTGCCGCCGACGCCGCCCGCGGACGGATAACCGCCGGCAACGACCTTGCCGAAGATCGTCAGATCGGGCACAACGCCGAAGAAGCCCTGCGCGCCGCCGAGACCGATGCGGAAACCGGTGACGACTTCGTCCATGATGAACAGCGCGCCGTATTTATTGCAAAGCTCACGCACGCCTTTGTTGTATTCAAAATCGATCGGACGGGTGCCGCTTTCGGGGCCGACCGGCTCCACGATCACCGCCGCGGTGCCGCCGCGGAGCTTGTTGCGCCGGAGCATTGCTTCGAGCATGTTCAGATCGTTCGGGCGCACTTCATCCGTCGTGCCGTAGCAGCCGTGCGGGATGCCGTGCGATTCGAGGAACTGACGGCTGCCGGGGATTTTCAGACCGTAGACCATCTGATCGGACCAGCCGTGATACGCGCCGCCGACCTTGATGATGCGCTTGGCTTTGGTGGCGTTGCGGGCCACGCGGATGGCTGCCATGACCGATTCCGTGCCGGAACCGAGCATACGGAACATTTCGACGTTCGGCATATGCTTGTTGATTTCTTTGGCAAGCAAAAGCTCCGCCTCATGGAACAAGCCGGTGACGGGACCGCATTCTTTGATCAGCTCGATGGCCTTGTCACGCACGGCGGGATAGTTGCTGCCCAGGATCGTCGGGCCGCCGGCCTGCAAAAAGTCGATGTATTGGTTGCCGTCGCGGTCGTAAAGATAGGCGCCGTCAGCCTTCACCACACAGATGGGGAACGGATAGTTGAACGCCAGGTTGTGCTGCACGCCGCCGGGGATGTAATTTTTCGCCTCGGTGGTGATCTCTTTGGATTTGACGCACTTCGTGTCAAAATATGCGAGCACGCTTTTCAGTTCTTCGTCCGAAATGCTGTAGATGGGCTTTGATGTCAGCTCACCAAGCTGTTTGTAAATCGTTTTGGCGTCCTGTCATTTTGAAATGGCGTAACCGTTGCTCATAACACATACCTCCGTGTCTTTTAATCCGGTCTTGCGACCGATCTTGCGCTTTCGGCATGAAAACGCATAGTTTTATTTATTATATTCTTCTGCCGCCGCCGTGTCAACGGAAAAGCGTGATTTTCATATTTTCTTAACTTTAATATTAAGTAAACGCTGATTAAGCCGCAGGCAAACATCTTGACGGAATACTTTTCGCCGGATCGCGGGGGAAATCAGCGGTAAAAAGCGGGGAAGAAGCCGTGTTTTGACACCGTTCGACAAAAATTTTATTACAGTTTGTTATCACGCAAGCGGGCGCCAAAAGCCGTTTCACAGGCAAAACGGCGTAAAACAGGCGAAAAATCGCGAGTTACTCACATTTTCCACAGGGTTTTTCACATGGACAAATGTTTTTCACTATACAGATGGTAAATGTCAAAAACTTTCCGTCGTTTTGTCGAGAATAATTGATCGGTCAACCGCCAACAATATGGTTGCGTTTGAAGCAGTAAACGCGCGGGAAAGGAACGGAATGATGATAAAAGGAATCAACAGACAGGTCATTGAGATCAACGAAGCGGACGGGGAATACTTTGAAAAAGTGATGTTCTTCGTCAAGCCGGAATGTGCCGGCGTCAGCGAAGGCAAACTGCGGGAACGCGCCAACGCCATTGCCGAGGCGGGCGGCAGACCGCCGGCGACCAAGGTATACCGTTCCCGTCTGGTGAAGGCGCTCTGGCTGATATCCGCCGCGGCGATCGGGTCAGCCGTGACGGCGGCGCTGACCCTTCTGCTGCGTTGAAAGGAGAAACGGTATGATATTCGACAAGGGCGATAAGCGCGCCAAGGCGGCGCGCCGCAGCCGCAAAATTGAAAACATGGTCACGCTGTGGGAAACCGGCGAAGAGTTCAACCCCATGGACGTGCCCGGCTCTTATCGGGGGCGTCCCTACGACGCGGATGAAGCGGAGCCGGAACAAGATGCGGACGACTGATAAGGAGGAGAGAACATGAAAACAAGGATCGCTATCATCGGTTTGAGTCTGGTTTGCCTTTCGACGCTGCTGACGGCTTGCGGCAGCGACAAGATGAAGGAAGCCGAAACGACCGTGGCGGACGCGCTGACGACGATCAAAGAGGATATCGAATCGCGCGCGGACGACTTTTCGCGGGACGTTGACGATCTGATCGATCTGCCCGACGCCAGCGACGGCATGATCGAAAGCACCACCGCGGGCTGACGAATCCCCGACAAAAAGAACTGCAAACTCACAAAATGTGGGAATGCAGTTCTTTTTCATATGATTCCATATGCAAAAAAACGACGGGACTTGACTCGCGCGCCTGCGGGCGCTTGGTCACTCGCGGTCGCAAGTGTCCACCGGACACTTGCTCTGCACCGCTCGTCCTCAAGTCCCGTCTTTTTCAAAAGCCAAAGAGCTACCCCCGACCAACGGTCGGGGGTAGCTCTTTGGTGCGAGAGACGGGACTTGAACCCGTACGGGATTACCACACGCCCCTCAAACGTGCGCGTCTGCCGATTCCGCCACTCTCGCTCAGCACAGGCATTGTAGCAAATAGGCGCTGACAAGTCAAGAGGTTTTTTGGATTTTTTGCAATTTTTGCGGGCGCTCAGTCAAAAACCGGATCGGAGATGAAACCGCCGCCGATCACATAGCCGTTTTCATCGTAAAAAACGGCGGACTGCCCCGGGGCGGCGAACCGAACGGGCTCGTCAAAGGTCACGCTGATCTGACCGTCGGCAAGCGCTTCCACGCGGGCGTTCTGACCGCCGTGGCGGTATCTGACCCTGACGCTGCAGCGAAGCGATTCGCCCGCTTTCAGCGCCGGAATGCTCATGAAATTCACGTCGCGGCAGTGAAGCGCCCGGCAGAGTGCGGCGCCGCCCGAGCCGATCACGATCTCGTTGCGTTCAGCGCAGATCTTTTTGATATACGCCCGATGTCCGAGCGCGATGCCCAAGCCTTTGCGCTGACCGACCGTGTAATGGATGATGCCCTTGTGGGTGCCGAGGATGTTCCCCGCTTCGTCCACGTAATTCCCTTCGCCCGGGATCGCGCCGCCGGCGTTTGCCCGAATGAAGTCGGCATAATCGCCGTCGGTGACGAAGCAGATCTCTTGCGAATCGGGTTTGCCCGCTACGGTCAGACCGACGTCCTCCGCGATGCGGCGCACTTCCTGCTTGGCATAATCGCCCAGCGGCATGAGCGTTCTGGCGAGCTGCTCCTGCGTGAGCCGGTGCAGCATATAGGTCTGATCCTTTTCCGCGTGCTGCGCCTGACGGACGGTGTATCGCCCGTTGTCAAGCCGGATCACGGCGGCATAATGCCCCGTGGCGATATAATCCGCCTCCAGAACGTCGGCGTGATAGAGCAGCCGCTCCCATTTGATCGCGCGGTTGCACACCACGCAGGGGTTCGGCGTCAGTCCGTGCAGATAATCCTGAATGAACGGCTCGATCACCTTGTTCCGAAAGTCCGAAATGCAGTTGAAGGCGTGATAGGGGATGCCGATCTTCCGCGCGGTCTCCCGTGCGTCGTCGATCTCGCAGCAGCGGCTCTCCTGCCCGTCGGCGCCTTCCCACGTGCGCAGTGTGACGCCGATGACGTCATAGCCCGCCTGCTTGAGCAGGTAGGCGGCGACGGCGCTGTCCACGCCGCCCGACATTCCGACGATCACACGTGCCATGGTTTTCCTTCCGTTCAACTGCAAAGCAGTAATTTCTATTTGATCTCTCCGAATTCCGCCTTCGCTTTTTCCAGCGCGGCGGCAATCACGGCGTCCATATCATAATACTTGTATTCGCCTAATCTGCCGCCGAAAACGACCTTGCTTTCGGAATCGGTCAGCTTTTTATATTCGCTGTACAGCTTGCTGTTCTTTTCGTTGTTGACGGGGTAATACGGCTCGTCGCCCTGCTTCCATTCGGCGCTGTATTCCCGGCTGATGACCGTTTTCGGCAGGTCGTTTCCGGCCTCGTCTTTGCCGAATTCAAACCATTTGTGCTCGATGATGCGGGTGAACGGCGTTTCTCTGTCCGTATAGTTCACGACGGCGTTGCCCTGATAATTCTCCGTATCGATCAGTTCGGTTTCAAAGCTGACCGAGCGATACTCCAAAGCTCCTAAACAATAGCCGAAATAGGCGTCAACAGAGCCTGTGTATACGATTTTTTCCGCGACAGCGTCAAGCTCTTGCTTTGCTTCCAGATAATCAACGCCGAGACGAACGTCAGCCCCCGCCAGCATTTTTTCGACCATCTTTGTATAGCCGCCGATCGGGATGCCTTGATACAGCGCGTTGAAATAGTTGTTGTCAAAAGTAAAGCGAACGGGAAGCCGCTTGATGATAAAGCTCGGCAGCTCCGTGCACGGCCTGCCCCACTGCTTTTCGGTGTAGTCTTTTACCAGCTTTTCGTAGATGTCTTTTCCCACCAGCGAAATGGCCTGTTCTTCCAGATTCCGAGGTTCTGTTATGTTCGCGGCCTTGCGCTGTTCTTCAATCTTTGCCTTTGCTTCACTGGGTGTGATCACGCCCCACATTTTGTTGAATGTGTACATATTAAACGGAAGTGAATAGAGTTCCCCTTTGTAGTTGGCCACGGGAGAATTCGTATACCGGTTGAAGTCGGCAAACTGCGTAATATATTGCCAGACCTGTTTGTTATTGGTGTGAAAAATGTGCGCGCCGTATTTGTGAACGTTGACGCCCTCCGTCTTTTCGGTGTAAATGTTGCCGGCAATGTGGTTGCGCTTATCAATGACCAGAACCCTTTTGCCGCGCGCGATTGCCTGCTGCGCGAACACGGCGCCATATAAGCCTGCGCCGACGATCAGATAATCATACTTCATATCACACACACCCGATTATTACAGCGTTTTTTTCAGCTCTCTGAAATCTTTCAGCGCAGCCTGACCGATTTTGACGATCTTTTTAACGTTGATGGAGTTCGTTCCCTTTTCGCGGGGCTTGAACGTGATCGGTCTGAAATCTACTCTGTTTTTGTAATAAACAAAGTAAGTTGTCATCATAATGTTCGGCAGGTTATAGTCGGGTTTCAGCTTGGTGAGATACTGTTTGACTTTTTCCGCCCGCATTAAACGGAACGGCGCGTTTGCATCAGGCACCTTGACGCCGAAGAAATACCTGACCAGCAGGCAGACGACTTTTTCAACCAAAGCCCGCGATTGTCCGTCGCCGCGTTCGGTTCTGTTTCCGAACAGAGCGTCGTAATCGTTCCGATCGTTCCAAAACGCGTCAAATTCATTTGGATCGGTCTGCCCGTCGGAATCCGTTTGAAAGATCCAGTCGGCGCCTTGTTTGACCGCGTAATCATAGGCATAGATCACGGTCGGCCCATGACCGCCATTGGGTTTGGTCAAAGGCGTGAACAGCGGGTGCGTTTCGGCATATTCCAGCATCATCTGGTAGGTGTTGTCCTTGCTGCCGTCGTTGACGACCACCAGCCTTGAACTGCCGTCGACGTTGTACTTTTCAATGATCGGATACCACGCATCCAGCGTGGTTTTGATGTTCTCTTCCTCATTATAAGCCGGCATCACGATGTACAGAGTGTCTGACATGCTTTATTTCCCCTTTCTGACATATACTTGAAAATCATCATGCTTTTCAAGCTGATAGATCCCTTGCTCACACAGGTCGTTTAAATATGCGATTACTTTTTGCTGATTCGTTGCCGGGTCACTGCTTTCGTTGAAATCCTGATCGATAATGTAATCGGAAGGCTTGCTCTCTAATTCGGCCATGAATTCCTGATACAGTTTATCACTCAGATCGATCGGCGTCTGGAAGAAAAACTTATTTCTGGTTTTTCGGTTGGTGTTCAGAGAATCGACCACGTGAGTGCCCAAAAACAATACGTCGTCTTCTTCCGTGGTGTTGTCACGCAGGTATTCATACAGCGCGCTCGGTTCGTCCGGCGTTCTCAATTTGATGTAGAACAGGTAAAGGGGATTCAGCGCCGCGCACATAACGCACACGGCGATCACACAGGCCAGAAGCCCGCGCTTTCGGATCGGTATCTGCTTCTCTTTCGTTTTTTCCATCAGCGGGATCAGGGATAAAACCGCGGGAATGATAAAGAACGGGCAGAGGATAATGCCGTAATGGATAAACGATCTGCCGCTGATGGAGGAGGAAGCGTAAGCGATCAGCAGCGCTGCTGTGTTCACCCAGAGTATCTTGTTCTTGTAGTTTAAAACAAGGGAATAGACGATGAAAAAGCTTGAAATTCCGGCGAGCGTGACACAGTCAAAGAAGAAGGTGACGATGCCTTTTCTTGAATAAGAGCCGGTATAAGAGAAGTTGAACAGGAAGTAGTAGTCAATCATTCCCTTTAAGGAATCCGTTGCCAGCAGGTAGACCAGAATCGGAACCACGACAATGACGCAGCCCAGAATGAACAGGAGCGCGCATTTGAACAGCTCCGCAATCCTCTTGTTTTTGATCAGATGAATGATCACGGCCAGCAATAACGCGCCCCACAGACCGACCATGTTGACGCGCAAAAAGAATACTGCCGCGAAGCCGAAACCGATGGCGACGATATGCCAGTTTTTGTATTCTTCCGTTAAAAAGAACTTCACGACGAAATACAACGAAAGTGCGATCCACGGGAGCGCGTATTCCTCGGTCAGATTCCCGCCGTCACTGCTGAAAAAGGGGAGGGTGCTCAACTGCAGAACGATGTAGGCAGACAGCAGACAAACGATCCTGCTGTCCGTAAACAGCCTTGCCGTGCAGTAAAAAATCAGCGCGATGGCATATAGGTTGATCAGTTCAATGATCCAGACGCCGACATTGCTGCCGAAGCCGATCAAATACCCCAGATATTCAATGAAGTACAAAACAAGCCCTTTATGATCGAATAGATCTTTGTAAGGGACCAGCCCGTGGTGCATCGATTGCCCGATGTATAAAAACACGGACGAGTCGATCCCGGACGCATCGGCGTTGAACGGGGACAGGCTGAAATTAAGCGATAGTAAAAAAGAAATAACAAAGCAAACCGCAAAAGGAAAAGAACGACTCAAAAAACGATGATCGGAAAAGAACCGCTCCATTTTCTCTTCCCGTTTGTAAGCGATCAAAAAGATAACGGACAACCCCAAAACGCCTATGAGTTCCATCACAAACCTTCTTTCGTTTTCACAGCATAACGGTGGCATTTTTCAGTATTTTTTATATTATACATTCAAAATCAGATGAAATCAATATTTTGCCATTCAAAAACAAACAGAAAAGACTCCCGCGGTAAATACCGCAAGAGCCTTCCCGGTGCGGACAAAAAACAAGAGCAGCACCCGCATGGATGCAGCTCTTGCTTGGTGCGGGTAACAGGACTTGAACCTGCACAGCCTTGCGACCATTAGAACCTGAATCTAACGCGTCTGCCAATTCCGCCATACCCGCTTATTCATTGCGCTCTTCCGAACGCAAGACGCATTATAATTCATTTTATCGGGTTTGTCAAGCCAAGTTTTAAAATAATTTTAGCAGTGTTTCGTTTTTTTTGAAAAAGGCTTGATTTTTGCTGCGGCATCATATATAATAACAAAGCTGTAAATATTCCATCGGGGTGTGGCGAAGTTTGGTATCGCGCTTGGTTCGGGACCAAGAGGCCATGGGTTCAAGTCCCGTCACTCCGACCAAACAAGAGCTGCACCCGTTTGGGTGCGGCTCTTGTTCTTTATATTTATATATGATAAAGGAGAAAAGCAATGTATTCCAAAATCATTGCGTTGATCATGGCGATAATGACCTTCTTTTCGACACTGTCGGGCGCTGTTTTCGGCAGCCGCAATAAAAACGTCGGCACCGATTCGTTGGTGAAGCCGGACACCTGGGCGGCAACGGACGCGCTCGGGCGCACGCTGCCCATGAAAAACGATGTGCGCAAAAAGAACAGCCGAAAATTCGTGGGCATGTTCTACTGGATCTGGCACACGAGTTTTGCCGAATCGTTTGAGGCGCTCGACGCGTCGGAGATCCTTGCCGAACATCCCGAAATTCTTTATGATTACGATTCGCCGCTGTGGCGTTCCGCGCAGGATGGCCGCCCGTATTACTGGGGCAAGCCGCTTTACGGCTATTACCGCGACACCGACGCCTATGTGCTGCGCAAGCACGCCGAGCTGATCGCGGACGCGGGTGTTGACGTGATCGTTTTTGACTGCACCAACGGCACGGCGACGTGGGATGAGAGCTACGAAAAGCTGTTTGAGGTGTTTGAACAGGCGAAGGAGGATGGCGTAAACGTGCCGCAGGTCGCTTTTATGCTGCCGTTTGCCGCGAACAGCGACACGGTCACCTCGCTCAAAAATCTGTATGAGCGCATTTATTCCCCGGGTCGGTACAAAGACCTGTGGTTTCTATGGGACGGCAAGCCGCTGATCATGGCGCATGGCGCCGCGCTTGACTTGACGGATAAGCTGCAGCGGGAAATCTATAGCTTTTTTACCTTCCGTTACAACGAGCCGACCTATTTCGCAGAGAATACCCGTTACAGCGAAAAGGTCTGGGGTTGGTGCAGCGATCACCCGCAGACGAAGTTCGGCCAATCATGGAACGGCCGCGTGGAGCAGATGTGCGTTTCCGTTGCCCAGAATGCGGCGGACGGCGCGCTGGTTGCCATGAACGCAGACGGAAACGTGCAGGGTAGGAGCTTTGTGAAGGGCGACTATTCCTATTCGTTCAAGCGCGGCGGGCAGACCGTGACGGTCGACCAAAACACCGAGGACGCGCTCCTCTACGGGCTGAATTTCCAGCAGCAGTGGGACTACGCCCTTGCCGTCGACCCCGATTTCATTTTTGTGACCGGCTGGAACGAGTGGATCGCCGGGCGCTGGCAGGAATGGTGCGGCACGCCCAACGCCTTTCCCGATCAGTTCAGCGCGGAATTCAGCCGCGACATCGAGCCGCACGACGGCGTACTCAAGGACAACTATTATTACCAGCTCGTCGCGAATATCCGCCGGTTCAAGGGCGTTTCCGATTCGGTCAAGGCGGTCGACGGCGTCAAGACTTATTATCACTACACCAACAGCACTTATCCGCGGAACAGCGCGGGCTGGCAGGGCACGACCTATGCTTCCGACACCATGCGCAACGATTTCGTCAAGGTGCAGGTCAAAAATGAAAAAAACTATATTTATATGACCATTCAGACCAAAGACCCCATCGTGCCGCAGGGCAGCACGCCCATCCGCGTGCTGCTGGACACCGACCCGAGCGGCAGTCAGCCCAACTGGGAGGGCTTTGAATATGTGCTCAACCGCGACGGCGCGGCGGGCGGCATGGTGAACGTGGAACGCTCCGTTGGCGGCTGGCAGTTTGAAAAAACGGGGGAGGCGGCCTGCACGGTCAACGGCAATGAAATGGTGCTGGAAATCCCTCTTGCCGCGCTCGGTCTGTCGGGCGATATCCATTTCAATTTTAAACTTTCGGACAATATGCAGACCGATGGCGATATTATGGACTTTTACAAGAGCGGCGACGTCGCCCCCGGCGGCCGGTTCATGTTTGTGTATTGACAAATGCTGTTTAAAAAGCAAAAAGAATCCACGCAGAAACGGTTCTCTGCGTGGATTCTTTGTAGGTCGGTCACTTCATCATGATGCCCAGAAAATCGGGCAGACCCAGCGGGCCGAACACCTTCATCAGCAGTCCGTAGGCGATCTCAAACGGGATGAGCAGCGGCATGCCGAACAGTAAAATCATTTTCCACATAAACACTCTTCCTTTCTATTCTTTGGCGTCGCGGTCGGCGCCTTTTATTGTTTGGTGATTTGGAACAAAACGGTTTCGTTTTCGTTCATTTGGATGGTGATTCTTTCGCCGCTTCCCTGCAGCCCGTCGCCGCCGAGCAGCGCGCGGTAGGCGTAAACGCTGTTGAGGGTCAGCGTCTTGCTGCCCGCCGTGACGGCATGGATGGCGATGAAGTTTTCGTTGACGTAGACGATATCGTCGCTGCTGCAAAAAATGTGAACGCCCTGCGTCTTGCAAAACGCGCGCAGTTCTTTGACCGAAAACGTCTTTTTGACGTCCGAGGTGGTCAGGTATCGGATTCTGTTCTGCCGGCACAGGGCGAGCGCCTTGCTCATGCGTTCGGTTTTGCAATCCGATAAAAACACGATCGCCTTATATTTTTGATAAACGCTTTCAAAATCGTTCACGTCGTATAAGTCATACGGCGCGCCTAAATAACCCAGCGGCTGGCGCGCGTTGAAGGCGGTGCCGCGGATGGCGCCCTCGGTCAGGTGTTTGTAGGCGCTTTCGTCCACGAAGACGCCGACCTCGGCGACGCTCGCGCGATTCGCAGCGCTGAGCGAACCGGCGTAGATTTCGTGCATCTGCCGCATTTCGGCGAGCAGAGTCGGGCTGTTGTACCAGCCGCCCCACATGTCGAACCACCAGAAGCCGTTGCCTTTGATAAGCTGGCGGCAGAACGATTTGCGGATCATGCTCACCGACTGCGCTTCGTTTGCCAGCCCGTTCCAGATCGGCGCGTTCAGGTTCTTTCCCTCGTCGTATTCCGGCGCGCGCTCATACAGCGGCTTGGTCAGGTGGGTGCGGATATCACATTCCTGCATGCAGATTTTGTTGTGCAGGCGCAGCGAATCGGCGGGGTACATCTCCGTCCAGTCCGTGTTCATGTCGCGCGTGCCGATGTAGGAATTGGGCGAACAGGTGAAGTCGATGCTGTCGCACGCCAGCACGGTGTTCAGCGCGTGCGTGCCCTGCAGGGAGGACGTGACCTCCAGCGAATAGCCGTAAAACGTGCCGATGACCACGTTGCCGCCGGTGGCCTGCTTGGCGACGGCGGCGAGGTAACAGATATCGTCCGCGACCGTGTTGCTCGCGAATTCCAGATACCGCGCCAAATGCTCGTTTTTGTGGTAAGGACCTTTGCCCTGCAGCAGCGTCAGATCGGGCAGCCCCGAAAATCCGCAGTCGGGATAATACGTTTCGAGGTAGGCGTTGAACGCCTGTTCCGCGTTCTTGCCGTAACCCCCGTTCATGTCAAAGTGGAACCATTCCTCGGTGTTGCCGCCGCCGAGCTGATAGCCCACGATGTGCGCGGCGTAGTCGCTTTGGTTCACATGGTCGATCACGGCGCGGAGCATGTCCGCCGCCGTTTCGCGGAACTTTTGGGCATAGAGCAGCTCGCGCTTGCCCGTGCCGTCTACGGCGTCGGGGTTTTCCTCGATCCACCACAGGGGCATGGAAACGTTCACCCGCGGGAAGATCAGCGCCTGCGGGCAGGCGGCTAAAATGCGGTCAACGGAGGCGTCGAGCGTGGCAAAATCCGGCTCGTCTTTAACGTCGAACATTCCCGTGTGGAACGGCTTGAACAGCTCGGTCGCGCTGATCCACCGGCCGGAAAACAGCACGGGAACGGAAAACAGCGTGTAGCCCGCTGAGGCAAATTCGGCGTAGTTGTTGTATTCTTCCAGATAGGTCATGTACGCCGCAGCGGGGCAGGACTCGCCGTTGACGAACAGGGTCGGCACGCCGCCGCAGTCGCCCACACAGGAATAAATGCCGCGATACTTGTCCATGTTCCGCTCCTCGGTTCCGTAATCCGCGCTGAACGCCGCTTCTTTGGGCGGCGTGTAGAAATTGAACCACCCGCCGAGCACGGCGAGCAGAACCAGAAAGAAGCTGATGATCCGATGCATGGGTATCCGCCTCCCCTCGTCGTAATTTGCCTGTGCCAAATTACGAAGCGATATAAATTCCTGACGGAATTTTCGATATATCCTGTCGGATTCGATATGTGCTTCGCACGCGATATGCCCTGCGGGGCAAGAAAGGAATTGACATCATATCAAACGCGAACGAAGAAAGCGTATATCGAATTTGCCAAGCAAATATATCGATATATTTCACAGTTCAGAACAGTGATAAATCGACTCATATTTCAAATTATATTATAATCCTTCCGCTCTTTTCCGTCAATGCTTCTTTTCTTGTGTGCTTTCTTGAAAAACGTGAAAGATGAATGACAGCAAAAAGGAGCCCGATGGTTTTCATCGGGCTCTTTTTTAGGTTCATTTCATGATCTCATCTGCCAATTGCTGCATATCCTCCGGCAGCGGTGCGGTGAAGGTCATCGTTTCGCCGGTGACGGGGTGGGTGAGGGTGAGACGACCGCAGTGCAGAGCGTGACGTGTGATCTGTTCCGCGCTGCCGCCGTACATCTCATCGCCCGCCAGCGGTGCGCCGAGCGAGGCGAAATGCACCCGGATCTGGTGCGTGCGGCCGGTTTCCAGTGTGATATGCAGCAGCGTCAGCCCGTCCTTGCTGCCAAGCGCCGTCCAGTGGGTCACGGCGCTTTCACCGCCTTCGCCCACGGCGCGCAGCGTCTTCATCGGGTCGGGGCGGATGATCGGCGCGTCGATGGTGCCGCTGCCCGCGAACGTGCCCTGCACAATGGCGGTGTATTCCTTTTCAAACTGACCCGCGAGCTTCGCGGCGGCGTGCTTGTTCAGCGAGCAGACCACGAGCCCCGAGGTGTTTTTATCGAGCCTTCCGGCGGCGCGGAACACGCAGGGGCGGCCGCGCTCGGTCAGGTAATATGCCACGGCGTTGGCGAGGGTGTCGCCCTGATGGTTGTGGGTGGGGTGCATGGCGAGCCCCGCGGGCTTGTTGAGCACGAGGATGTCGTCGTCCTCATACACCACGTCGAATTCCGCTTTGCTCGGCTCTACGCTTGCGCCGCCGTCAAGCGGTACGTGCACGGTCACGGTCTGCCCCGCTTTCAGGCGGTCGATGGTGCGCACGGGCGCGCCGTCGGCCAGCACCGAACCAGGAGTATGCCGAAGCGTGCGAACAAGGCGGTAGGAGATCCCCGCCGCCTCGCGCAAAAATTTCACTGTTTTTTCGCCGTCGTATTCCGGCGGCACTTCAAAGGTCAGAGTCCGTTTCATCCGATCATTCCGTTTCTTCCGTGTCGGCTTGCTCCGTGAACACGAACGCTTCGCCGTTCACTTCGCATTGGTAAGCCTTGCCTGCCGTGACCTTGTCTTCGAGCATCTGCTCGGAGAGCAGGTCTTCGATCCTGCTCTGGATCGCGCGGCGCAGCGGTCTCGCGCCGTAGACGGGGTCGAAGCCCGCGTCGGCGATCTTCGTGATCGCTTCATCGCTGAAGGTGAGCTCGACGCCCAGCGCTTTCACGCGGTCGGTGAGGTTGCTGAGCAGTCTCGCGGCGATCTCGCGGATATCCTCCTGCGTGAGCTTGCGGAAGACGATGATATCGTCCACGCGGTTGAGAAATTCGGGGCGGAAGGTGGCTTTCAGTTCGCCCATGACGCTTTCCTTGATCTTTTCGTCGCTCAGTCCGTTTTCGCCGCCCTCGCCGAAGCCGAGGGACGAACCGCTGCCGGCGATGAGCTTTGCGCCGACATTGGAGGTCATGATGATGATGCAGTTCTTGAAATCGACCCGCCGTCCCTGCGCGTCGGTCAGGATGCCGTCGTCAAGAATTTGCAGCATCATGTTGAACACGTCAGGATGCGCTTTTTCGATCTCGTCAAACAGAATCACGGAATAGGGCTTGCGGCGCACCTTTTCGGTGAGCTGACCGCCCTCGTCGTAGCCGACGTAGCCGGGAGGTGAGCCGACCAGACGGGACACCGTGTGCTTTTCCATATATTCCGACATATCCAGCCGGATCATGGCGTTTTCATCGCCGAAGAGCGAAGCCGCCAGCGCCTTGCACAGCTCGGTCTTCCCCACGCCCGTGGGTCCCAAAAAGATGAACGAGCCGGTGGGGCGTTTCGGGTCTTTCAGCCCGACGCGGCTGCGGCGGATGGCGCGGGACACGGCTTTGACAGCCTCATCCTGTCCGACGATGCGGCGGTGCAGCTCCTCTTCCATGTGCAGCAGGCGTTCGCTTTCCTCCTGCGTCAGCTCCACCACGGGGATGTACGTCCAGCCGGAGACGATCTCGGCGATCTCGTCGGCTGTCACTTCGCCCGCCATGCCGGAGCTGCGCTGCTGCCACGCGGCCTTTTCTTCCTTGAGCGTTTTTTCCATGTCGCGCTTTTCGTCGCGCAGCTTCGCTGCCAGTTCAAAATCCTGCGCGGTGATGGCGCTTGCCATTTCATCCTCGAGCGCCTTGATCTTTCCCTCCAACTCTTTCAGTTCGGGCGGTGTGGAGAACGCGCGCAGGCGCACCTTGGAGGCGGCTTCGTCGACCAGATCGATCGCCTTGTCGGGCAGGAAACGGTCGCCGATGTAGCGCACCGACATTTTCACCGCCGCTTCCAGCGCTTCGTCCGTGATGCGCACTTTATGATGCGCTTCGTATTTGTCGCGCAGTCCGTGCAGAATCTGCAGCGCTTCTTCTTCGCTGGGTTCGCCCACGGTGACCGGCTGGAACCGGCGTTCGAGGGCGGCGTCTTTTTCGATGTGCTTGCGGTATTCGTCCAGCGTCGTCGCGCCGATGACCTGCAGCTCGCCGCGCGCCAGAGAGGGCTTGAGAATGTTGGCGGCGTCCACCGCGCCCTCCGCCGCGCCCGCGCCGATGAGGGTGTGGATCTCGTCGATGAACAGAATCACGTCGCCGCTCTTGGTCACTTCGTCGATGGCGGTCTTGATGCGTTCCTCAAAGTCGCCGCGGTATTTCGTGCCGGCGACCATGCCGGTCAGATCGAGCGAAACGAGGCGCTTGCCGCTGAGCGTGTCGGGCACTTCGCCCGCCGCGATCTTCAGCGCGAGCCCTTCCGCGATGGCGGTTTTGCCGACGCCGGGTTCGCCGATGAGGCAGGGGTTGTTCTTCGTGCGGCGGCTGAGGATCTGAATGACGCGCTCGATCTCTTTTTCGCGCCCGATCACAGGGTCGATCTTGTTCTGACGGGCCAAATCGGTCAGATCGCGGCCGAACTGGTCGAGCGTCGGCGTTTTGCTGCTGCCGTTCGGCTTGCCGCCCTGCTTGGCGGCGTTCTGACCGCCGGGGGCGGTGTTCAGGCTCTTGACCGTGTCGCTGAGGATTTCCGAAGGCGACGCCCCGAGGCGTTCCAGAATGTTGATCGCCACGTTCGAGCCTTCCTTGAGCAGGGAAATCAGCAGATGCTCGGTGCCGGTGTAGGCGTGACCCATGGAGCGGGCGGCCTCCAGCGCCAGTTCAATGATATATTTCAGGCGCGGGGTGAAATCCGAGGGCATGAGCACGGTGGGCGTGCCGATGCCGACGGTCGATTTGAGCACGTTTTCCACCGCGTTGGCGGTGATGCCCCTGCCGCCCAGCGCCGCCGAGGCGACGCCGCCGTCGACCTTGAGCAGACCCGCGAGCAGGTGTTCGCTGCCCACGTAGGTGTGCCCCATGTTTTCGGCGGTCTCAATGGCGTAGTTCAGGGCTTCGTTGGCTTTTTCCGTGAAACCGGTAAAATTATACATAAGTCATTCACTCCTTCTAAAGGCAGCCGCTGCTTCCCTCAACGGCTGCCAAACTGTTTCTTTTTCATTGGTGCGCCCGTTACGCGAGCGCTTCCCGCACCGCTGCCGCGCGCAGCGCGTCCCGCTGCGAGGCCTCCAGATTCTTGCCTTCTCTGGCGTTGATGGTGGCAGGCTGCAGGTCGGCAAACAGTTCGCCGATCTTTTCGAGCTTTACGTCAAACAATCCCTGCGCCGCGCCCATGCGGACGAGCGACGCGAGATCCATGAACTCCTCGCAGCTGAGCAGTCGGGCGGATTTCAGCACGCCCCACGCGCGGTAGACCTTATCTTCCCACGCGGGATTCTTCAACATTCTTTCCCGCATGGCGAGCTCCTGCGCGACCAGCTGCTGGGTGATGGATTTGAGGTTGTCGATGGCGGTCTTTTCGCTGATGCCCAGCGTGACCTGATTGCTCAGCTGATACATGTCGCCGATGGGCGAAGAGCCTTCGCCGTAGCAGCCGCGGATGATCAGCCCGAGCTTGGCGACCGTCGCGGAAATCTTCGCGACCTGACCGCTGCGGCCGAGCCCCGGCAGATGGAGCATGACGGAGGCGCGCATGGCGGTGCCGAGGTTGGTGGGGCACTGCGTCAGGTAGCCGATGCGCTCATCGAACGCGAGCGGCAGGCGGGCAGCCAGCGCGTTGTCGATCTTGTCGGCGCGTTCATAGGCGGAATCCAGCGCGAGACCGGCTTCCATGACCTGAATCCGTACGTGATCTTCTTCGCACAGCATGATGCTCACCGATTCGTCGTCGCTGAGCAGCAGGGCGTGACCGGCGCCGCCCGTGAATTCGGGGCTGATGAGGTGCCGCTCCGCCAGCGAGATGGTCTGCGCGCGGCTGAGCGATTCCATTTCGATAAAGCTCAGGTCGTCCTCCGTGTTGCCCAGCAGCGCGTCTCTGACGAGGTCGTTCACCTGCTTTTTCCCTGCCGTGTCGAGCTTGGCGGGGAAGGGGTATTCTTCCAGATTGCGGGCCAGCCGCACGCGCGTGCTGACCACGACTTCGCTTTTTTCACCGCTGTTTTTATACCATTTACTCATCGTTCTCGCTCCTTTCTCAGCTGTTTTCCAGCGCTTTGATCTCATCGCGCAGCTTGGCGGCCTGTTCAAATTCCTGTGCCTGCACGGCCTGATCCAGCTTCGTTTTGAGCAGCTCGATCTTTTCTTCTCTGGTCGGCTCCTTGTGGACCTCGGGCTTGACGTCGATGTGCTTGCCGCTGTGCATGACCCTACCGTGGATGCGCTCGAGCGAGGGCTTGAGCTTGTCATAGAAGGTGCGGTAACATTCGGCGCAGCCCAGACGGCTTTCGCGCACGATGTCGTGGAACGAGTTGCCGCATCTGGGGCAGCGCGTCACGGCGGCGGTGCCGATGGCCTTGCGGTTCATATCGCCGAGCAGGTCGCCGAAAAAGTCGCTCAGGCTCAGCGGGGCAAAACCGGAGAACATATCGGTGTAGCCCAATTCATTGGCGCAGGATGTGCAAAGATGGTGTTCGGTGGTTTCTCCGTTGACCACGCGTTTGATGTGGGTGGTCGCTTCGGAACGGTTGCAGTTTTCGCATAACATGATTCATTCCTCCTAAATCCTTCTTATTTCAAGGTTTGCATTAACATTTGTTTGAGCAGCGCGGCGCGGACTTCGTTGCGCTGCTGAGGGGTGAGGCCGTGGTAACAACTGTCCGCCATGGCTGCCAGCATGATCTTGGCGCTTTCGACCGGCAGGATCGAGGCGTGGGCGAGGTTGACGACGTGCGCCTTGGCGCTCTTTTCGTCGATCGCGTCGCCGATGGCGTTCACGGCGTGCATCACTACGGCGTTGGGCGAGGAATAATTGGCGCGGGTGATGCGGATATATCCGCCGCCGCCCCGACGGCTTTCCACGATGTAGCCGTGCTCGGGGGTGAAGCGGGACGCGATCACGTAATTGATCTGACTTGGCACGCAGCCGATCGTCTGCGCCAGATCGTTGCGCTTCATCTCGGCGCTGCCGCCGTCCTGCTCGATCATATCCAGAATGAGCTGGGCGATATGATTGCTGATGTTCATTTGGATCACCTCAGTTTGACTTTGACTATCTTTGACCATAGTCTACATC
Organism: Clostridia bacterium; assembly: GCA_017453685.1. Taxonomy (GTDB): domain Bacteria; phylum Bacillota; class Clostridia; order Oscillospirales; family Acutalibacteraceae; genus UBA8612. The sequence goes on along the minus strand of JAFTEL010000031.1, from coordinate 900 downwards.
AAGTTTGACCTTTCGTCAAAGGTCAAAAAAGGTCAAAGTCGTTTGTTTAACGCTCGAAAATTCAAAATATCTCCTGTTTCCTTCGATTTTCATGAATTTTCTCGATTTTTCAAATTGTTTGAACAAAGAAAAAACCGTATCGAAAGGCTCGATACGGCTTTTCAACAGGAGTTATTCTTGACCAAAGGTCGAAGCTTTATTCGGCGTAAAATCCTCTTTTCTTCAGCAGCACCACCACGCCGAGCGAAAGCAGGAGCGTGACGGCGGCAGCGCCCGCGGCTGAATGGGAAAGACCGGTGTCAGGGCTGGTGAGTTCGTCGTTCTGTACGGGTTCGTTTTCTTCTTTGATCGGTTCGGCGGCAGGCTTGTCATGGCTCCCGAACAGGATGCCGTTCACCCAGTCGATCAGCTCGCTCGAAGATACGGCGTTGATGATGGCGTCATAGCTCAGCCCCATTTCCTTGAACTTCCCGTACAGCGCATCGGCATAGGCTGCCATATCGGTGAAATCCTCCACGCGGGGCAGTCCCATGGCTTCGTTGATGTCGTTGAGCGCTTTTTTGACGTCTTTCAGGTCGGCAGAACCGAGCAGCCGTATGATCGCGGCGACAACATCGGCTTTGTCAGGCTCGTTTTCGGCGGCGGGCTGACTGCTCTCGTCTTCATGGGTGAGCTGCGCAGGCACGGAGCTTTCCTCTTCGGGCGCGGCGAAGGCGCCGAACGCCATGCTCAGGCAGAGCACGACTGCCAGGAGAAAACTTAACAGTTTCTTTTTGTTCATTTCCATCGTTCCTTCCTTGTGTTTTCGTCTCTCGACAATGCCATGCTATCATTCTTTCTATTGGCGGTCAATGCAAAAAGAATGGCAGAGATGGAAGGAAAATCCGCCCGCTTTTGTTG
>JAFTEL010000030.1 GCA_017453685.1 Clostridia bacterium | reverse complement strand
TGGGGGTAAATACAGGGAATTGAGGCACGATGAGACGGATCACGGACATATTTTACGCTTGTTACCCGGTTGCCGTGAACGTATATTTCTGAATGCGAACATTGCCGCTCTGTTGTAGCGATTTAATCAGCGGTTCCTTAGGTAAACACTGATTCAATCGCAGGCACACATCTTGACGGAATATTTTCCGTCGGGCGGCGCAAACAACTTTTCATTTAACCAAGTTATCGCCTTAAAGGAAGGACAAGCATGAACCTGAATCACGAAAACACGGCGCCGGACGATATGCCGGACGAGACCGACGTTGAGACCCAACCGAAAAAGAAGAAAAAAAAGAGCAAAATCGCCGTGATCCTGCTCATCGTTCTGCTGCTCGCCTGCAGCGGCAGTCTGGGGTATATCGGCTTCACCGTGATCGCGAACAAGAGCGCCGAGGCGGAATACGGCGAAGTGAACGAGATCGCGACCCGTCCCGCCGCCGAAACGGCGGAGACCCCGAGCGTGTCCGGTCAGGAGCAGAACGGCTACAGCCCCATCAATTTGAAAAAGCTGCGCAGCATCAACCCCGACGTGTACGCGTGGCTGCGCGTTCCCGGCACTTACGTGGATTATCCGGTCGCCCAGAGCGCGGTGGACGACAACTATTACCTGCACCGCAACATTTACCGCCGCTATCTCTTCGCCGGCATGATCTACACCCAGTCCTGCAACGCCAAGGATTTCCTCGATCCCATCACGGTGGTCTACGGCCACAACATGCGCAGCACCACCATGTTTTCCTCCCTGCACTATTTCGCAAAGCCCGATTTCTTTAATAAGAATGAATACTTCTATATCTATACGATCGATCGGGTGCTGACCTACCGCATCGTTTCCGCCTACAAATACGATGACCGCCACATCATGAACTCATTCAATTTCTACGATCCCGCGGTGCTGGCGGAATACCAGAAGAACATTCTCAACCCCGCGTCCACCCTGCGCAACGTGCGCGACGGCGTCATGCTGGACGAAAACAGCAAGATCGTGATCCTGAGCACCTGCATGTCCAACGACAAAAAGTCCAGATTCTTAGTGAACGGAGTGTTGATCAGCGATGTCCCGATCCAGGAAGAACCGTAAGAATCCCTATGATTCCGATTTGGATTACGAGGTCGATCTTGACCGCATCAAGCCTTACAGCGAAACGGATTCCATCGACTACTACGTGCCCCCCTCAAAACAGGAGATAGAGAATATGGTCAAGAAAAACAAAAAGAACCAGCGCAAAGAAGGCAAGGCGAAGCGGGTGCTGCTCATCATCCTGCTCATTTTCCTGCTGTTGTGCGCCGCCCTTGCCGGAACCTTTTTATTCCTGCAGAACAAGGGCAAAAAAGATTTGATGAATTTTGACGATATCAGCGTCAACACCATCGACGGCTCCGTGGCGGAGAGCGACGGTAAGACGATCGTTTATAAAGGAAAGACCTATCGGCTGAATGAGAACATCACGTCCATCGCCTGCCTCGGCATCGACAAGGAAGAACTGATGGCGGGCGCGCGTCCCGGCACCGCCGGTCAGTCCGACACCAACATTGTTCTGGCGATCGACACCGTCAAAGGTTCCGTGACCGCCATCAACATTCCCCGTGACACGATGGTCGACGTCAACGTTTTCACCGTGGAGGGCCATTACGTCAACACCACGCATGAACAGCTCTGTATGGCTTACGCCTACGGCGACGGCAAGAAGACGAGCTGCGAAAACGCCGTCACTTCCATCGAGCGCGTGCTGTTCGGCATGCCCATCAATTCCTATGTTTCATTGGATATGGACGGCATCGGCGTGATCAACGACGCGGTCGGCGGCGTGACCGTGACCCCGAATGAAACGTTTGCGGGCTTCACCGAAGGCAAAGCCGTGACCCTGCACGGCGGCGATGCGCTCGCCTTCGTGCGCCTGAGAGGTTCGGACGTCAACGCGAGCCTGCGCCGTTCCGAGCGCCACGTGACCTATGCCAAAGCTTTTGCGCAGAAGGCGCTGTCCGCCGTCAAGCAGGATTTCGGCGCCATCAGCCGCCTTTACAACACGACGATGAAATATTGCTCAACCAACGTGGATCTGAGCAAGGTGACTTATCTTGCCACTACGCTGCTCTCCAAGGGCTTCGGCGGGCTGAACGCCGTGACCGTGCCCGGCACCATGGCGGCCGGCAAAGTCTACGCTGAATACACCGTCGACACCGAAGCGGCGTTTGAAATGATCCTGAGCATTTTCTATACGGAAGTAATTTAACCAATGCGGAAGGCGAAATGCGGAATTCGGAATTGAGGGTCGCTTCGCTCCAAGTATAAAAACAGCCCGGCTGATTTCTCAGTCGGGCTGTTCCGTATATATAGTATTATAAATCCACTTTTTCAAAGGCTTGTTCGGCGCTTTTTTCCGCGAGCGCGGTGAGCAGCGCGAACAGGCAGACGCCCGCCGCGAGGCACGCAGCCTGCAGTCCGATGTGATCGAAGCCGAAGGCGTTGGCTGCCGAAAGCGCGGGGATGAAGTGCAGCGCTTCGCCGACGCCGACGATCAGGAACGCGAGCAAGCCAAAAAGAAGAAACGGCTTGAGCAGCCCGCCGCCCGATTTGAAAAAGCCGCGTACGAACACCGCGTTGAAGCAGCCGTAGATCAGCAGCAGAAAGCCGAGATAAACGAGGTTGGCGTTCATCAGCGCGTTGCTGCGATAAGCCGCCGCGTCCTTCAGCGCCGTCATGCGCACCAGCGTGCAGATCGCCGCCAGCGCAAACGCCGCCAGTTCGATCATTGCGCAGAACAGATAGCGGCTTTTCACCGCGTCCGCTTTTCGGATGGGCAGCAGCACGGTGTAAAGCAGGTCGTTCGCCTCCCGCGCCGTCTGAAAGGTCTGGAACAGCCCGAGGCAGACGAAAAACGCGCTGAGCAGGATCGGGTAGCCGGGCACCAGCGCCATAAAGCCGAACGCGAGGAAAAAGTACGTCAGCGGCAGCGCGGCAAGTTTACATTCTTTTCGCAGCATGGCTTTCATTTCGCCCTTCCCTCCTTTTCCAGCCGCAGGATCGTTTCCTCCAGCGTTTCGTCATCCCTGCCGAATTGCGCGGTAAACTCCGCTTTCGGCAGCGCGGCGACGATCCGGCCGCGGCTGATGTAGATGATATCGTCGGCGCATTTTTCCAGATCGGAGGTGATGTGGGTGGAAAACAGCACCGCCACGCCGCGCGCTTTCAGTTCCCCGAACACGTCCAGCAATTCGTCGCGCGCAAACGGGTCGAGCCCGCTCGTCGGCTCATCCAGAATCAGAATTTCCGCGCCGTGCGCCAGCGCGAGCAGCAGATTGAATTTGACCTTCATGCCTTCCGACAGTTCCCGCGGGCATTTGTTTTCGTCCAGCTCGAACAGTTCGGCATACGTTTTGTAATCCGCGTCGCTCCAGGTGGGATAAAACGTCTTGGTGACGGCGACGATCTCCTTGATAGGCTTCTTCGGGTAATAGTTGACCGCGCCGGTGGAATAGCCGATGCGCTGCTTGATCTGCGCCTCGTTCCCGATGAGCGGCAGATCGAAAAAACGGATCTCGCCCGCGTTCGGGTGGATCAGATTCAGCATGGCTTTGATGGTGGTGGTTTTGCCCGCGCCGTTGCGCCCGATGAAGCCCGCGATGCGCCCCGCTTCAAGCGAGAACGAAACGCGGTCGAGCGTGAACGAGGGGTAATTCTTGCAAAGCCCTTCGATCTGAACGATGCTCATGATTCATCGCCCCCGAACACCGCTTCATAAAGCGCGGTAAAGCTTTCCTTTTGCACGATGGCGATGCCGCGTTTCTCGTCGCCCAACAGCAGCAGCGTGTCGCCCGGCCTGATGCCGAACAGTTCGCGCGCCTGCTTGGGGATGACGATCTGACCTTTTTCACCAACGGTCGCCGTCCAGGCGTATTTTCCGGCAGGCATGTTCATGGGTAAACCCCCTTCAAAAATAATGCGAAATGCGAAAGGCGGAATGCGGAATTGAGGAAGGGCTCCGCCCTTACCCGATTATAGATTCCTTATCCACGGCTATCCGCTATCGGCTATTCGCTATCCGCTTTAACAGTATGATTTGTATAACAAATTATACTTCTTTGCCGCCGTTTGTCAAGAGGAAACCATAAAAGAATAAAAAGTGCTTGACAGCGGCGGGGTCTTCTGTTATACTTCCATTTTGCCGCACGAGATTCAGCGGCGATCCTTGCCTCGGCAACGAGGCCAAAGTCCATAAGGAGGTGCAAACAATGTCAGCAAGCTACAACTACGAGATCATGTTGGTTTTCTCGGTAAAGGACGGCGACGAAGGCGCGAACGCCCTTCTCGAAAAGTTCAAAGGCATGATCGAAGCGAACGGCACGGTCGACAATGTTGATGTATGGGGTAAGCGCAAGCTCGAATACCTCATCAACGACGAGCCCGAAGGGTTCTACGTTGTCATCAACTACCAGAGCGCGCCCGAGTTCCAGGCTGAACTTGACCGTGTGCTCAAGATCACCGACGGCGTGCTTCGCTCCATGATCATCCGCAAGTAAGTGAGGAGGAAATTGCAATGCTCAATTGTGCAGTTTTAATGGGTCGCCTCGTGGCCGATCCCGAGCTCCGCACCACCTCGAACGGAACGTCCGTGACCAGCTTCCGCATCGCAGTTGACCGCAACTTTGTCCGCCAGGGCGAAGAACGTCAGGCCGATTTCATCGACGTCGTCGCATGGCGTCAGACGGCCGACTTCGTCACCCGTTATTTCCACAAGGGCTCGATGATCGCCGTTCAGGGCAGCATCCAGACCCGGAATTATGAGGACAAAAACGGCAACAAGCGCACCGCTGTTGAAGTGGTGGCGGATAACGTCAGCTTCTGCGGTTCCAAAGCCGAAAGCGGCACCACCGGCGGCAGACCCTATTCCGCCGAACCCGCCGCTCCCGCCGCTCCCGCCGCGCCTGCGGTCACTTATGCCTCAGGCAGCACCGGCGACTTTGAGACCATCGACGATGACGACGAATTATTACCGTTCTGATCAATTTACCGAAATTCTATAAGGAGGAAACCTAAACATGGCATACGAAAAGAATGACAGACGCGGCGGCAGAAAAGGCCGTAAAAAGGTCTGCATGTTCTGCGTTGATAAAGTCGACTACATCGACTACAAGGATGTCAGCAAGCTCCGCAGATTTACGTCTGAAAGAGCGAAGATCCTGCCCCGCCGCGTGACCGGTACCTGCGCCAGACATCAGAGAGAGCTCACCACCGCGATCAAGCGCGCTCGCTATGTTGCTCTGCTGCCCTACACCAGCGACTGATCAAACAATGTTTTTTGAAGAAGGCTCTTCCGACCGAAGGCGCCTTCTTCTGTTTTTCGAGAGAATCATATTTTCTTTTGGAAATAAAGGAGGATATTCATGGCGACGGAAACGAACAAAAAGTATGCGCAGGAAGCATATGACATCGTGTGTCACGCAGCCAACGAGATCGGCTCGCGGCTGCCCGGCAGCGACAGTGAGAAGGAATACGCCGACTATATGGGCGACAAGCTCAGGGAGATCGGCATTGAACCCGTGAAGGAAGAATTCACGGTCTCGCCCCGCGCCTCCATCGGCGGTCTGCCCTATATCGGCTGGCTCGGCATCATTCTCAGCGCGCTCGTCTATCCGGCGATCAAGATCCCTTCGCTGTGGATCGGCATGGCGCTTGCGGGGATCGTCGGAACGGTTTGGCTCATCTGCAGCGTGTTCCTTTACAGAACGTGGTTCGATATGTTCTTCAAACAGGAGATATCCCAAAATGTTTACGGTCAGCTGCTGCCGCCCGACGGGAAATATGACTACACCATCATCCTGTCCGGTCACACGGATACCAGCTGGAACTGGCGGCATTCCGAACACGCCTACATTTATAAAGACAAGCCGATCATCGGCGTTCTCGCGACCTATGCCAAAGTCGGTTTCGGCGCCGTCTGCTATTTCTTTTTGGTCGCCGTGATCGTGGCGCTGGCGGTCATTCACTTCGGCGCAACGGTCGGCGCGCCGTTTGCTGAAACGATCCTGGCAAGCGAGTCCTATAAACTCTTCCGCCTTCTGATGCTCTTCATCCCGGTCATCACAGCCATCGGCTGCGCGTTCGTTGCGATGTGGAACGATCCCGATCCGCGCAACGCCTCCCGCGGCGCGATGGATAACGCGACAGGCTGCGCGCTCAGCTATGAGATCATCAAGTATTTCAAAGAGAACCCCGATAAAATGCCCAAGGACTGCCGGATCGTCGATCTGAACTGCGGCAGCGAGGAGGCCGGTCTGCGCGGCTCGATCGCCTTTGCCAGAGAGCACAAGAACGACGATCTGATCCAAAACGCATGGCATATCAACATCGACTCGGTGGCGGACAAGGATTATTTTGAAGTGGTCATCAAGGACGACTGGCAGTTCACCCGCTTTGACAGAGACCTTGAACAGATGTTCAAGGACACCTTCCAAGAGATGAACATTGAAAGCAAGTCCGGCGGCTGCATCCACAACCCCGTCGGCGGGTGCGACAGTACGCCCATGACGAGAGCGGGCGTCAAATCCGTCACCTTCGCCGCGCAGAACCCGATGCTGACCTATTATTATCACACCTGGCACGACGTGCCGGAACGCTTCAGCGCGGAAACGGTCGGCACGGGCTTTGACGTGCTGCTCGGCGTGATCGACAAGATCGCAGCGTTTGAAGAAAATAACTAAACAGCTCACAGCGCTGTCGGCTCGACCGGCGGCGCTTTTTTCAATGCGAAATGCGAAAGGCGAAAGGCGAAAGGCGAACTTAATTTGCTATCTGCTATCTGCTATCTGCTATCTGCTATCCGCTATCCGCTATCAGCTATCTTTATTATACAAAAAAGCAAAGAATGATTGACTTATCCGGGCGGTTGGGTGTATGATAGTAAACGGAAAAATTTGCAGCTTTAAGGAGGTTACGATATGGCCGCAGCGAAATACGTCATGGCGCTCGATCAGGGTACCACCAGTTCCCGCGCGATCATTTTCGACAAAAGAGGTCACATCATCGCGAAAGCCCAGAAGGAATTCGACCAGATCTATCCCAAGGCGGGCTGGGTCGAGCATGACCCGCTCGACATTCTTTACAGTCAGTTCCAGTCCATTTCCTCCATGTTCCTCAACAGCACGGTCAAGCCCGAGGAGGTTGCCGCCATCGGCATCACCAATCAGCGCGAGACGACGATCTTGTGGGACAAAACCACCGGCAAGCCCGTTTACAACGCCATCGTGTGGCAGTGCCGCCGCACGGCGGAGCTCTGCGAAAAGCTCAAGGAAGAAGGGCTCAATGATTACATCAAGCAGCATACCGGTCTGCTGATCGACGCCTATTTCTCCGGCACCAAGATCAAGTGGATTCTGGATAACGTGCCGGGCGCCCGCAAGCTCGCGGACGAGGGCAAGCTGCTCTTCGGCACGGTGGAGACCTGGCTGATCTGGAACCTCACCGGCGGCAAGGTGCACGTCACCGATTATTCCAACGCCTGCCGCACCATGCTGTTTGACGTGGACAAGCT
>JAFTEL010000003.1 GCA_017453685.1 Clostridia bacterium | reverse complement strand
GGAACCCATGATGCCGCCCACACCGGAGGCGCTGATACAGCATTCCGCACCACCGACCGTGTTAGCGTCAGAACCGACAGACGGGAAATCGCCGGCGAGCCTGGTGGCATTGCTAACCGTCGTGATGGTGGAATTTGTCACGTCGCAGTGCGTGATATAATCGCGGAAATTCAAAAGCTCATCATCCAAAACCAGATCCGTAGGATCCGTGAGATGAGAATCCGTCACGTCATTCGGGGTGTATTGAATTTCAGCGTCCGCGCCGACGATACCGCCGGTGACAATACCCTCGATCCGGCTGTGGTTGACCGTGCAGCCGCTGACGAAGGGCAGCAGCTCCTCATCCTCGGGGGCGCTCTCCGTACCGGCATAGCCCTGACCGTTGCCGCCGCCGATAATGCCGCCGACCGACACGTTGCGCATCGGCGCGAAATTGCCGGCCTCGACCGTTTTGCCCGTGTAAGTCGTTTCGGTGGAAGCAACGTAGGCGTTCTCCACCAAACAATCGCTGAAGGACGCATAGATCTCATTTGAGGGTTTAATGGCAAGGTCACCGGCCATGTTGGTGGACACGCCGATGTAGCCGGCGATGCCGCCGACGTAATACAGGGTACGGCTGAATACCGTCATGGCAGACCGTTCGGGCGCCGCGGCGGAACTGGAACCGCGAACCACGCAGTTCGTCAAAACCGACGGAACATTAGCAAAACCGATCACACCGCCGGTGTTGCCGTAAGCTTTGACCTGAGAATCCACAACGGTAACGTCCCCGGTCACATTCGGATCGCCAATGACAAGGCTGGTTTCGGGATCGACCACCTTATAGCTGTTCATCACCGAACCGATAATGCCGCCGGCATCCATCATGGCATAGGATCTGATATCATCCATATCCGTCGAACCGGCAACAAAAACATCCAAAACATGGGTATCGGTCACGGAGATCGTGGTGGCGTTCGTGGCAGGATAACTGTTGTTCGGCTCGCTGTAAGCAGCGCCGATCACGCCGCCGATGCCTCTGTGATCCAGGAAATAGTCCGAAGTGAAGTAACCGTATTCAGAGTTGTTGACGTTAGAAGCCACACGGTTGGAGAACCAGAGATCATAGAAATTTGTGGTAACTTCAACATGCTCCATCGTGATACCGGAAAGAGCAACGGAATTGCTGTCCACCTCGCCGATCAGACCGCCGACACGAGAACCGGAGTCATCCTGCCCGAGCTTGCCGCCGGTAACGGACGAATTGGTTACACAAATGTCGTGAATCGGATATTCATACATATCGTCGGCCACATTGGTGTTCCGCCAAAGGGAGCCGATCAGCGTACCGGCATGGTCGCCGCCCACAACGCGGATATCCTCGAGATTAAAGCCGCCGATCTCACAGGTCTTGGTGAGATAGTTGCCTTCGTCATCCATGTAGGTGGTTTCATCCATGGTCGCGTTGACAACGCCGAACAGGCCGTTGTTGATCTGATCCTTTTCGTTGTTATCGGCCATGACGGTAACGTGCGAAATGGTGTAGGGCTCGCCGGTGTCCGGATTGGTCGCGCCGACAAACACGCCGGCAAACGGAACCGTGCTGCTGGTCTGGCTGATGCCGCCGATGGGCCAGAAGGTTCTGCTGATAATATCGGAACCGTCAAAATAGCTCATGTCGATATCGGCATAGAGCTTGAAGGCGGAGGTAGCCATCGCATTGTCGCCGCGCGCCACATCGTCAGAAAGGTTCTTCAGATCGGCGGCGGTTTTGATCATGTAGTAACCGTCCTCGTCGCACTCCATGCCGCCTGCCGTTAAAGCGGTGATCACAACATAGGTGCAAAGACCGGTCTTCTGATGAGTGACTTTGAAAACATCACTGTCATTGTGTTGGACGCCGGCTACCGGAATAAAGCTCAGCACAAGATTGCCGTTCGCAAACTTGATTTCCGGATCGCTGTAGGTTTCTTCGGCGTCAGGAATACGGGTGACGGAAAACTCGCTCTTCGCCTGGTTGACGGAGGTGATGTGAATCTGGCTGATATTCTGCGGCAGCGGCAGGCTGACCACCGCGTCGCCGGAATTCAAAGTATGGTTGCAGGTATAATACTGCGGATCCGTCTGATCGTTATTGGTGGTGCCCCAGAGAACCAAACCGTCATAGCTGTCACGCGTGCCAACGATCGGCGCAGATTCTTCGGTTTGGCTGTTTCTGGCCCAGAAAATGTTGTGGAACCGGCGCGCCGCCACGGTTGCACCATCGGGCGCAAAACCGAACACGGAGGCAACGCCGTCGGAAACCGTCGTCACGACAATGCTGTTCAGCACATAGCTGCTGCTGGTGTTGTTCGCCAAACCGATGTTGCCAATGAAAGCGCCCACATTGGCAGCGGTGGCGCCGCTCGTCAGCGTAACGTCGGCATCGACGACGCAGTTATCGACCACGTTTGCGCTCGGATCTATATAGCCGAGGAAAGCACCTATGTCGGAACAACTGCCGTTACATTCAATAGAAACATCGGTCGAGCAACCGTAAATATAGGTATTGTCATAAGCGGCGTCGGCAAAAACGCCCTGCCGGAAGCCGGTAAGCTTGGCGGCTTGATCGGTATCGTTGACCAAGGCAACAGATCGCATGGAAGCGCTGAACAGGGAACCGAAGACAGACTTGTTGTAAGTGCCTGCAGTCAGCACAAAATAGTCAGGCATCAGAGCGACGCTGATCTGCTGAATGTAGCCGCCGATGACAGATTCATAGGCGAGCGACGAGGTATAACCGTCGGTATCGTTCCCTGTAACGCTGACATTGGCTGAACGAGAACCGACAACCGCCGTAAACAGGCGGCAGGGCGCATAGATCGAGTGCGTCACATTGTTATAGGTACCGGAAAGCCGACCGTAAAAAGCGACGGGTTCCCATTCATTGTCATCAATCGTAACATCCTGCGTCAGGACATAATTCGCGTAAGGCGCAAGATAGAGGAACCTCGTCATACCGGAGGAGGATATCTGAAGCGGGTCAGTCGGATCGTCCGGATCGCCAATATTGTCAGCGGTGACGATAAACACGTCCAGCTTGAAATCCACGGTGAAGGAAGTGCGGCCGCTGTAACCGATATTGCTTGCGTTCGCGAGAGACATGGTCTGCTGATACGGCGCGGCGTCAAGGGAGTTGACAACGCCCTGAACCATATGATCCGGAACGTTGCCTGAACCGGAAATCGTCACGTCGCTGTTGTTCCAACTGTGAGTCGGCTGGGAAATACCGGTCAAGGTGACGTTCCTGCGCGACACGACCGCGCGGGAGGAGCCGGTCAGATCCATGGAACGGTCGCTGATCGTTTCAATGATGCTGCTGTCACTCGTATTCGGGATGGCATAAGCCGTCACACAGCCGCTGATCTCGCTGGACCAGTAGCAGTTGGACGCCATGGCCGCCGTACCGCCGTAACCGATGACCGCACCGGTCAGATAATGACCCTTGTTCTGCAGACGGAACAGCGTATAGCAGTTGCTCAGCGTCCCGTTCGCCGCGCTGGCAGGCGCATAGGCAATAACGCCGCCCGCATGACACGCGGCGCTGTAAGCGGAAGAAGCAAACGAGCCGGTGGAAACGCAGCCACTCACGGTGCCGGCCGCAGAGGCCGTTGCGGTAATGCCGCCGAAGTAGCAGGGCTGCTCGGTGGACACAAGGGACATGAAGAAACCGAGATTCTGCACCGTTACTCTGGAAGCGGTGCCGCTGCCGCCGGCGACTGCGCCGCCGTAGAAGTAGGAAACGGCATTTTCATTATCATCAGAGCGGACAACGCCGCACATATCATAGGCTTCAGCGCTCGGGGTGCTGACGGTGCCGAAGGAACCTTCGATCAAAGAATTAGACAGCGTACCGTCGTTTCTGCCGACCAGACCGCCGACATAACGACCGCCGTAGCTTTGCGTAATATCCAGATCGGCATTGTAGAAATGACCAGGCAGGTCAACCGTGGCGTTGGTGATCACGCGGGGAACATTATTGACACTATCATAAACATTGTAAGCGCATATGCCGCCGACATAGGCGTTCGACGCGGTGGCGGTGATCTTGAGACCGTTCACCGTGCTGCCGCTCAGCGAAGTACCGCGATTCTGGGCAACGACGCCGCCGAGGTAGGCGGAAGCGTTGCTGACGGAAAGCCTGTAATTTTCAACCGACACAGTGCTGACGTCGCCACAGTTGTCGGCCGCCACAGCCGCAAAACCGGGATAGATTTCATTGCCGGTGTTGCCGATGTTGTCAAAGTGGCTGTACTGCTGCCCTGCCGCGTTCCAATCCGTGTTTGCGGTACTGCCGGTCACCGTCATGGAACAGTTGTTGACCGTCACGTTCTGAATGACGCCCTTGTTTTTGAAAGCAACAAGGGAACAAGAGGCGGCGTTCATCAGGTTGACATTGATGTTTTCAATAATAATATTTTTGACTTGGCAGTTTTCGTTCATGAAGCCGAACAAAGCGAAATACCGATAGCCGGACGCATCAAGAACAGTGTTGCTGTTCGAGTAGATGCGGTGGCGCAGATAATTGCCGGCGTTGTCGGGATCTTCATAGAGGCCGTCGATCACGAAATTGACCGCAGAGGGATTGCTGCCCTCGGCAGAGAACAGATAGGCAGCGCTGTTCACGGCGGAATGATGGAAATTAGAGATTGTCAAATTACTGATATTAATATCACCAGTCAACTGGAAATATTTGGTTTGAGCAATAGCAGAGTTGCTGATACGGTCACACGCGGCGAGGAAATTATCTTGATTCAAAGGATAAGGATCAGCGTACGTACCGGCATGGTTGCCAAAGGGATCGTCAGCGCTCTGGGTTGCAAGTTCAAGGGCTTCCATTTCAGCGGCTTCGGTGATGAGTTCACCGCCATAGGTGGCGACAGAGGGCGCGGAGGCATCGCCCTCATCCATTGCAGAAAGAGAGGAAAGTTCCATATTCTGGTCAGCAAAGACAAGAATATTGTATGCACCTGTAGACGTCAGCAGCAATGCGGACGCCACCAGTATAATCAGTGCTCGGAACGCGACTCTCTTTCTCATGATAAAACCTCCAAAAGTTTGCTGAGGACCCGTCACTCTCGTGAGGATTCTGTCTTTCTGCTCTCAGAATCATCGGATCAAGTGTGCTGCTCACCAGGCAGCGGGATCATTTCGGGGCTGAATCGTCAGCCTTCGTCCGCCGGAGTGGACTCAGCCGGCGCTTTTGCCGGGGATTTTGCCTTGTCAGCGGCTGCTTTTGCCTTCTGTTGCTGTAAAGCTTTCTGCCTTGCCGCCTTTTCTTTTTCCTTTTGTTTTTGCTTGGCTAACCGCTCTTTTTCCTGCTGTAAAGCACGCTGTTTAGCCATTTTCTCTTTTTCTTTCGCTCGCTCTTTTGCAGCCTTTTCTTTCGCTGCCTGTAAAGCTTTTTCCTTCTCTGCCTTCTCCTTCGCCTTTTGCTTTTCTTTGGCGATCCGTTCTTTCTCGGCAGCCGCTGCTTTCTCTTTCGCGATTCTTTCTTTCTCTTTTTGCTTCGCTTTAGCAGCCTGTTCTTTCGCTTTCTGCTCCGCTAAGGCCTTTTCCTTGGCGCGTTTCTCTTTTTCTTTCGCTTTGGCGGCCTGCTCTTTGGCTTTCTGCTCGGCTAAAGCTTTTTCACGGGCGAGCTTTTCTTTTTCTTTCTGTTTGGCTTTGGCAGCCTTTTCTTTGGCGAGCGCATCTGCTTTTTGCTTGGCTATGCGCTCTTTTTCACGCTGCTTGGCGGCACGCTCTTTTTCTTTTTGAGCTTCAGCCAAAGCAAGGGCTTTTGCCTTCTCCTGCTCTTTCTTGAGAGCTTCCTTCTGTTTCCGCTCTTCTTCCTGAGCGCGGAGCTTGGCTTCCCGAGCCTTTTCGCGTTCAATGCGCGCCTTTTCTTTCTCTTTGGCGATGCGCGCCTGCTCCTGCTCACGCAGCTTTGCCTTGCGGAGTTTCTCTTTCTCCTTGGCTTTCCGTTCCTTCTCCAAGGCGATGGCTTTTTCCTTCTGCGCCTTGATCCTCGCCTTTTCTCTGGCTTTGCGCTGTTTTTCCAGCTCCAGCTCTTTGGCGATGCGCGCCTTTTCGCGCTCTTTCTTGCGTTTCTCGATATCCTTCTGCCGCTGGATCTCGGCCTTGATCTTCGCTTCGATCTCGGCCTTGCGCTGCGCCTCGGACGCCAAAGCGCGATCCAAAGCCTCGTTGATCTTGGTTTCGCCGGCAGTCTTCTTCTTGTTGGCGCGTTTCAATTCGTCAATAAAGACTCTGCGGATCTCAACTTCTTCCATATCGTAGTTGAGAACCAGATCTTCTGCCAAGCGTTTGAGCATCTTCGGTTTCAGCTTGCGTTTTCTGAGCTTGGCTTCTTCAAAGATCTCCTCACCGACGTTCTTCTTGAGGAGCATGTAATTCACGGTCGCAAGCTTGAACAAGTCGGATTTATACTCATCGGCCACGATCTCATCGGATTCTTTCGCAACAATCTCATAACCGACCTCATCATAGGAGGAAATGAACTGCCACAGGGTCAGGCAGGCACGGAAGTCGGGGTTCTTCTGGATAACGTTCGTGCGCATGATGGGCGGACGAACCGGCGTGCAGTTTTCAAGGTCACGCATGAAGGAGGAACCGCAGAAGCCGTTGATGATGCGCTTAATGCGCTCGATTCTTTCCAGTGCGGTCGCGTTTTCATCCACAGCGCCGCGCGCATCGACCAGATGCTCGTCGCGCATGACGGCCGAAGCCTGGGTGGAAACCTCCAGCTTGTAGGTGACCGTCTCATTGCCGCGCTTGAACTCGCTGTTCATTTTGAGCGAGGACATATTTTCATCCTGTTCCATGTTGAACAGAACGTTGTAACGCGTGTCGATAAAATGGCGCAGGTTGCGCAGGAGCGTGAAGATGAAGCGGTTTTCATAGATTTCGTAGCTCTCTTCACGGAACACGTTCAGGATCTGGTTGGGCGTCACGCGGTCGCCGTCCACACGGGCGATCATGTTGGTGTGCTGTGCCAGATGGCGGATGGATTCCGCCGTGATCTTCTTGGCGCGCTCGATCGGCACGATCTCTTCTTCCTGAACAATGAATTTACGGGGGTTACGCACGATGGTATCAAGGGGGATGATGCACGCCTCAATGGCTTCGACCCATTTGAGGTCGATCTTTTTCTCGAAGAAACGGTTGAACAGCGAGACCTCGGTCTTGCCGGTTTCCATCGCATCGAGCATATGATCATAATAATCGTCACTTGAGGTAAGAGCGAGAATGCTGCTCTGATAATTGCCGTACAGTTCTTCGTATGAAGTGGCCATTCGTTTCTCCCCTTCGATAAGATATTGTGCACATTCAGAACAAATGTTGAGAATTTCTCAACATCTATTCTCAAAATGCACATCACCGCCCCAGTTAAGGGGCGGGGTGCATTGATTTCGGGTCAGATCATTCTCTGGAGTCTTTCCAGATATTCCTTGGATTCATTCATGTTGGACTTGCCGAAATGCTTGTTGAGGTAGGTGATCAAGCCGGAAATCTCATCACGGATGAAGGAAAGGTTGAGGGATTCAAACTTTCTGAGGATCTTATGGCAAAGCACGAAATCGAGGCCGTCGATCTCGGTGCCGCCGCAGCCGACGTAAGCGGGAACGAAATCCTGCAGCTGCTTAACGATACGGTTACCGAACGCCAGGCGGAAGTGCTCGATGACGTAGTCGTCCAGCTCTGCCAGCTTGCGAAGGCTTTCTTCGGAAACCTTATACTTTTCTTTACATTCGTCGAACATGGCTTCGAGGTGTTTGTAGCTGAGGGTGAGGTTATCGGTCCACGGAGCCTCGAAGAACTTACCTTTGGTGTTGATGTCGATCGGGATGGCACGGTCGTAAACCTTATCGGTAACGGCGAAGGTCGAGTCGTCGTTATTGATGGTGCCGATGTACCACATGTTTTCGGGCAGCTTCAGCTTGCCGTCGAAGAGGTGCTTCGGGTCGGTCGGCCAAACGGAGGGAACCAGGCTGACGATCCACTCATCGCGGCTGGGCATTTCGAGAATGGACAGCATTTCCGCGAAGTAATACTCAACACGAGCGATGTTCATTTCGTCGAGGATGGTCAGGAAAATGTCTTCTTTATAAGTGGCTTCGTACATCTTCTTGAGCACTTCGGTCTCGCTGAAGCGCTTGGTGAATTCGTTGAAGTAGCCGAACAGCTCGGTACGGTCACGCCAGGAAGGCTGGACGGACGCGATACAAGCGTCGTTCTGCAGGAACTTGCCGAAGGAGTACGGAAGGGATGTTTTACCGGTACCGGAAATACCCTGTAAGATAATCAAACGGGTAGAGGCAAAAGCAGCTAAGAACAGGCGGAGCGTCTTCGGCTCGTAGTAGAGACCCATGCGGGAAGCGGCGAAATTGCGGTACATATCCACAATGCCAGGCAGGGTGATGTCGTTGTTGTAAACAGGCGGCACATAATCCTGCATCGCAAGGTCGACCTGGGTGAGTTTGTAGAAACGGCTGTAATCCTCATCCGTCGCCGCGGCGTTCTCGCCGCCTTCTTCGCCTTCACCGCCCTCGGTCGTGGCAGCGCTCGTGCCGTCGACCGCTTCGAGGTAGGGGTTCTCGCCCGGACGAAGCCCAAGCTGAGAAACCTTCATGGCGAGGATCTTGTCTTTTTCGATCGAGAGCTTCATGACCTCACGGTTGAGGGTCGCAACTTCGTTGAGAAGCTCTTCCTGATTGACGACGGTCTTGCGGAATCTGGCATACTTCCGGATCAGAAGAACCACAAGGAAGATGATGCCGGCAAGGATGGCAAGCACCAGCAGCACGCACAGCGCGCCGAGGATGATGCCGCCCACACCAAGCTGACCGGCGTATGCGCGGAAGATCTGCACATACTTCGGCACGTTGAAGATGTTGGCAATGCCCAAGCCGATGCCTTTGATAATTCTCCAAAAGCCGTTGACAAAGAGCTGATTGAGGAACTCATTCAGGAATTGAAGGATACCGCTCATATTTACTCCACCTCACGATGATTTTTTAGCTGTTTTGATTATTGGATTCTTCTGTTTTGTTCGCATCATTTCCGAGCGCCTGCTGCTGGGCGAGGAACTCGGCAATAATCGCTTTGATTTTTGCTTCTTCTGCTTTTTCTTTTTCAGCTTGCTCAAGCTCTTTTTGCTTGGCGAGGTATTCCTCAATAATTTGCTGCCGCTGCTGTTCTTCCTGCTTTTGCTGCTGCAGGTATTCGCGGATGACGGCGTCTTTATCGACCGCCGCAGGAGGGTATATCTGCGGTGCTGTCTGAGCCGCCGCCGTTTGTGTTTGAGGAACAGGCTGCAGTCCCTGTTCGGACAGGGAAAGCAGGTAATTGAGCAACTGCCAGATCACGATCAATGCGGCCGGGATCACAACGGTAAAGAGGATGCCCTTCGACGTGCCGGCAAAATCAAGCAATTTGCCGAGCCCCGCGATACGCTTGCCCGTATACTGACCCAAAATGCGGGTCTTGGAGGGGTTCACACGTTTGGAATCGGGCTTTTCGGCGTTGTCGCCTTTTGTCACATAGCTGACGCCGCCGTTTTCCACCACTTCGATGATGCGGTGGGTGTTGATGAACCGATCGCCTGCCAGATCTGTTGCCATGAAGGAGATAATATCGCCGACCTTATACTGATGCGCCGCGTTGAAACGGCGGATCACGATCAGATCACCGACGTAGAACTCATCCTCCATGGAGTTGCTGCGAACAGCAAGGAACGAATAGCCGCCGAAGTTCGGCGCGCCGGAGCCGGATTTGGCCGAGATGACGACAACCGCACAAAGGATAATGGACACAATGAGGATCAGGGTGGACACCGTGTTGGATATGATACGGAACGCCTTGCCCTGTGTGATTTTCGCAAATTTTTTCGTGCGATCACTTGCCATTGTTCACAAACCTTTTGTGTGTTGTATTCGTTTTTATCAATCTTCAGCAGAACCGAAGGTGATGGTCACGCCGAGATGCTTCTGGCTGAGCTTTTCACCGGTACAATCGGCGTCGTTGCCTTCGATCCAGATGCGGACAGCAACCGTCTTGGAGCTCGTATTCGCGGGAATCGCGTTGAGCGCATGCTCCACTTCATACTTGCCGCTGCCGGAATCGGTCAGCTTGGTGCAGGTCTGGGTCGCAACATAACCGCCGCTGAAGCCATCGTCACCGCTGTTGATGATGCAGTCGCCGGTGGTATCATATACGGTCGTGTCGGGCAGCGCGTCGGTATTCACAGCGCTGGCGCTGGTGTCGTTGGCGGCATAGATGGTCGTATTGCCGTCATAAGTGACGGAGATACGAGCCGCGTTCAGCGCTTCCTGATCGCCTTCCATGGAGATCTTCATGACCGCGTTGATCTGCTGATCGTTATCGGAACGGACTTTGATGGTGAAATCATTGTAATCCGTGCCAGCCTTCGGGGTCAGGGACTTAAAGTAGTTGCCTTCCAGACCGACTTTGTAGAAGGTCGAACCGTTCGCGCTGGAAACGGGATCATACTTGCCGGTTTCCGCGAGGATCTCGCCGTCGTTGAAGTTGGTGCGGTCAAGGTAGGAACCCCAGTCGGTGCTTTCGCCGCCCTTGGATTTGAAGGCGGTGCCTTTGGAACCCTGGATCTGGATGCCGCCCTGCGCTTCGATCACGTCAAAGCCAAGGTCGAACAGTTCGGCAAAGCCGCCGACCAGGAACCAGGCGTATGTACCGGAAACCAGGGTGGTAGCTGCCACGATGAGAACGATGAGTGACATGCTTAACTTTCTTCTTGCCATGATAGTACCCTCTTTTTCATTAGTATAGTATATTTGCAGCGGGCGCCCGCCCGCCGGGGGACGAAATTGAGTTTTGAGTTAAGAGTTTAGAGTTTTTTAACAATCCCTCCGCCTCGCTTACGCTCGGCACCTCCCTTTACACAAGGGAGGCTATTTGGCTTCCCCTTGAGGGGAAGCTGTCACGAACAGCGTGAGTGACTGATGAGGTGGGGACGTTGTTGTTTGATGGCAACCGATGGTGACATGTTTCAGTGAGGTTTCCACCTCATCCGCCCCTGCGGGGCACCTTCCCCTCAAGGGGAAGGCTTTATTTCTCGCTGTCGGCCGCCTGTTTGGCTAAGAACTCGGCGATGGCTTCCTGCTTGATCTCCACTGCGGTCTTGGGCTGGGGCGGTTCGACCGGAGCCTGCGCCGTCTGCTGTTTGGCTAAAAACTCAGCAATGGCTTCCTGTTTGATCTCTTCTTCGGTCTTGGGCTTGGGCGGTTCAGCCGGAGCCTGTGCCGCCTGCTGCTGCGCAAGGAACTCGGCAACTGCCGCCGCCTTGATCTCTTCTTCCGTCTTCTGTTTGGGCGGTTCGGGCTGCGCGGGCGCGGGAGCCGATGAGGCGGCTGCCTGTGCCTGCTGCTGGGCGATGTATTCGGCGATGGCTTTCGCCTTGATCTCTTCTTCCGCACCGGAAACCGCCGCCATGGCGGACTGCTTCTTTCTATCGTTCAGCGTGGCGATAAAGCGATAGGCTTCATAGAAGAAGAACACCGCCATGGGGATGACCACGCAGATGAGGAAGCCGGTGGGCTGCTGCAGGAAATCGAGGATCGAGCCAATCTTGGGAATGGCGACGCCCGTCCACTTGCCGACAACGCTCTTGGCATTGGCATAATCGGGACCGCTCAGGTCGGACACGTAGTCGATGTCGATGGTGTTGTCGCCGCGGGTGACATAGTTTTTGTGACCGCCGTGGATCAGGATACCGTCGACAACTTCTTTTTTGTACGGGGTGTAGACGTCTTCCACGATCCTATGGGTCTCGAGGTATTTTTCGCCCTCGTAGACGCGCCAGAAGGTGATGACATCGCCCACCTTGAGGTTATCCGCCTCTTCTTCGGTGAGCAGATCGACCACGATCAGGTCGCCCTGATTGAAGCCTTGCGGCCCCTGCATGGAGTCGGTCTTGACGAAGAAGACCGATTTGCCGAACAGATTCGGCATGCCGCTTTCGCTTTTGGTGGAGATGATGACCATTGCTGTCATGATAACGGCAAAAATGACGATAACGGTCACGAGAACACTTGCGATGATGGAAAGTGCTTTTTTCATATATTCCTACCTCTTCAATGAATTTGGGAACTCAATGAATCATTTTCACGGCGGAACGGGTTCCGCGGCAAAGATCAGGCATTGAATTGTTTTACTCCCTCCGCCTCGCTTACGCTCGGCACCTCCCTCGGTGAGGGAGGCTGTTGAGGCTTCCCTTGGGGGAAGCTGTCACGAACAACGTGAGTGACTGATGAGGGAAAAGGTTATTGTTTTTTGGCAGCCGATGATGAGATTGACCGGCAAGGCTTTCCCTCATCCGAGTTGCCTGCGGCAACCCACCTTCCCCCAAGGGAAGGCATATTTTGGCTCCCTCGCTGAGGGAGCTGTCGGCGACAGCCGACTGAGGGAGTTGCTTGCGGCAAGCATGTATGCTTGCCCTACATTGGCTCCCCTGTGCAAGGGGAGCTGGCAGCCCGCAAGGGCTGACTGAGGGGTTGTTCGTTTCTTACAATCCCTCCGCCTCGCTTGCGCTCGGCACCTCCCTTTACACAAGGGAGGCCGTTGGGAAGTTAAGAGTTTAGAGTTTAGAGTTATGAATTGCCTGACGGCAATGATAAACGTTTCGCGCAGCGAAACTCAAAACTGCAAACTGTAAACTGTAAACTCAACTTCCCCACCGGGTCGGCGCCGCGCCGCACGGGAACGGCGCCGACGAAGTGGTTTTTCAAGCTTTAAGCTCAAAATTGTGTTTAGCTAACCACATTTTTGAAAAAAGGTGGGCGATTGAGGCACGCCCCGACCGGGGGAGAATTTCGGGGACAAACGTCAACAGCTTAAGGATTCGCATAACGCCGCTGCGCGGCTACACCTCATCCGCCCTTTCGGGGCACCTTCCCCTCAAGGGGAAGGCTAAGTGTTGACTAATGTTTCGGGGAGTGCCCGGGCCTTACGGCCCGGGCTTTTTGATTAGTTGTGCAAGTCACTTAATCAGCACTGATTACGCAAGGTTGATGGTGAAGTAAGCCTGCTCAGCGTTGACGTTACCGGTACAACCGGAATCCTGACCTTCTGCCCAGACGTAAACCGAAACGGTAGCTTCGGCTTCCGCACCGGCAGCGATGCTGCTGAGAACCGGGATGCTGGCCGGGCCGGTGGTGACGCCGGTGAAGCTGCTGGAAGCAAGCAGGTCGCTGGCAGCAACAAGGTTCGCGTCGCCCGAGCCGACGATCGCGTCGCCGTTGGTGTCGGTGATGGTGGTGTTGGTCATATCGATGAGAGCTTCATAGGAGCCGCCGCCATTGTAGAAGTAGTAAGTGGTGGTGCCGCCGGCAGTAACAGCAACAATACCGTTGCAGAACGCGCCGGTGTTGGTGGTGAAGCTGGTGGTCATGCCAACGTTTCTCGCAGCGGAAGCATCAGCAGCGTTGCTGGCCTTGACTTTGAACTGATACACAAGGTAATCAGCGTTCTCGGTAGCAGCACCGAAAGAGGAGAAGGTCTCGGTGTTGTAGTTGACCTTGTTGAACTGCGGGGTGCTGCCGTTGATGTACATGGAGACCGGGTTGAGGTTGGTGCAAAGGCCTTCATAGTCATTGCCGGTAATGGCGGTCTTGTAGATGTCCTTCACAGCGGCTTTCGCGTTGGTGCCGGTCGGCGCAACGGAAATAGAACCGTTGTTGTTGGAAACGGTGGCATTAATGCCGGTGACCGAAGCGTTGGCGCTGGAAGCAAACCATGCATAGGTCGAAGAAGTGAGCACAATCGCGCTGACGATCAGCATAGCAATTGCTGCTACAAGTGAACGTTTTTTCATTGTTTTTTCCTCCAGTTAAGAATAGAGTTTTTTGTGATTATATCCGAAATGCCTCGGATATCATGCGGGGCTTTGCCAAAGAGAATTGAACCGAATCAGACTATGTACGAGTCTCCCCCAACTCAAACACCGTCCGCCGAGGACTCTGAAATGACCTCGAGGTCCATTTTCAGTTTGACGTCACCTCCCATAATATCGTTGACACATTCTGGATCTTCGCCTTCAAGCCAGACGACGACGGTGAAGCGCTTGACGTCGCCTACCTTGAAACCACGGAACGTTTGCTCCATGATAATATCATCCGAAACGAAAACCTTATCGGCCTCAAACGATTCAAGACCGTTTTCGGTTCCCTTTTTGGGTGCTGCGTAAACGGTCGGCACACCGTCGACAAACACACACGCGCGGATCGCTTTTTCAGCGCCCTTGTAGGCGGAGACGATCTTGAGCGAAGCGGTGAAATCGACCGTTGCATCTTCGCCCTTGGCGGAAACGCCGCCGTTGCGCACCGCGAAGGTGTAGGCGAGATAATTCGTGCCGTTGTGGTCGCCGTAGACCTTGTCGATATCTTCAAACTTCTGATAGACAGGGTCTTTATTGCCTTTGACGTTCAGCTCGCCGTTCTTGTTCAAGATCCATTCTTTGGTGATGTTGTCCATCCCCTCAATGGCGGAACCGCGAAGCTGCAAAGTCGGGTCTTTGAATTCTTCGTTATCGGCTAACTGAATACCGTAAAGGTTGCCCTTCATGCTGACCGTGAAACGGCCGCCGTAGTTCAGCACGGAAACGCAGCCGAAGCCGATGCCGATGAGCAGAAGCAGCAGGGCGACGATAATCGCCGTGATGCGGATGGCTTTGTTGCGCTTATAAACTTTTTCCGCCGACGTGTTCACGTCGTATTTCCCCATCGGGTCATCAAGAGCCGGGACCATGGAGCCGGACGCGCCCTCGACAAACGAACCGGTTTCGCCGGTCGTGTTCAGCTCACCTTTTTTCTTTTTGGCCAAATGAAATCTCTCCTTTACTGATGGGGTTCGGATTCAGCCGACCCATTGGATTGAGGAACCGGTTTTGGGAGCCTTCCCCTCGAGGGGTGCGGGTCGCCAGTGGCGATCTCTGCCGCAGGCAGAAGCACCGACCGAGCCGGAAGGCGAGACAGGTGCCGAATGAAATGAGGCGGATGAGGTGGAATGATGGAAAGCGAACGCCGCTGCGCGGCTACACCTCATCAGTCACTCACTTCGTTCGTGACAGCTTCCCCTCAAGGGGAAGCCTGTTTATGATATCTTCGCACACTCCGTCGAAATTGCGGTTGATATCTTCGTTGGAATATCGAACAACTTGAATACCTAACTCGGAAAAACAGGCGTCTCTTTTTTCGTCGGCGCTTTTTCCGTTTTCTTCATAGTGCTGTGAGCCGTCAAGCTCAATAACGAGTTTTGCTGATGCACAGTAAAAATCAGCGATATATGTTCCGATCACTTTTTGCCGATTGAACGTTATCGGCAGCTTCTTCAAACAATCATACCACAAATGCCGTTCTTCCTTGGTCATTTCCCTGCGCAGCTTTTGCGCAAACGGCTTCAGCCTCGGATTGTTTGTTTGATTCACAAAGAACCTCTTTCGTTTTGTTTTTTGGCTTCCCCTCGAGGGGAAGCTGTCATGCGTCAGCATGACTGATGAGGTGTTTATTTTTGGTGGGATTTGGGGGCGAAGTTTCCACCTCATCCGCCCCTTCGGGGCACCTTCCCCTCAAGGGGAAGGCTTTACTCTATATAATAGTTAATAATTATTTAATCTTTTTCTCTTCCCACGGTTCTGCGCCGTAGAGCGCGCCGCGCATTTGATCGGCGCCCATTTTGGCGAGCAGATCGGCGAGAGGCTGATTGTCGACCCCGTCGACCCGGACATGGCAGTGGATCTTTTTGGCGAAGTCGATCAGACCCTGAACGATGGGACGCTGCCGGTCTTCATCTTCATAAACTTCGGGATTCAGCGGTTCGATGAGCGAACGGTTGATGCCGATGTAATCGACCTCATACTGCGCCAGGTTGGAAAGCGAAGTGTATTCCACGCCGAAATCGTCAATTGAAAACAGGAAACCGTATTCCCGCATTTCGCGCATGTTCTTGAGCACCTGCTCGCTTTCGCTTTCGTAAATATTTTCAGCGATGGTGAAATTGAATTTGTCGGGGCCGATCTCGTTCTTGTCGACGATCTTGCGGACCTGCGTCTGGAAATAAGGCTTGGCAAGATAGCGCACCGAGAGCGGCATGATGAAGCTGTTGATGCTCGCGCCGCGATCTTCCACCCGCTTGAGCACCGCGCACGCCTCTTCGATCGCCCAGCGGTTGATCTCGCAGATGCGGTTGCTCTTGGCGGCAATGGGCCCGTAATAAGCGGGGAGCATGACGCCCATCTTGGGGTCGTTGATGCGCACGGTGGTCGCGTAATCGAGTGCCATGTTCAAGTGCGTGTCAAACACGGGCGTGAAGCGCAGTTCCATGGCGCGCAGCCGCCTGCCGCCGGAACGATTCGTTTTTTGAGAGGTGGCTGTTTCGGCTGTTTGAGCCGGCGCCGAAGTGTTATTGGCCATGCAGACATACCCCTTTGAATAATGAAAATAGAGACTTTTACACAATTACACACTGTGATTTTACCATTTCGTAATTTGTTTGTCAATAATAATATGTAAAAAGAGACGCAAAAAATCAAAATTTTTGTAAGAAAAACAAACAAAATTACCACTAAATTTTTCGGATTGAAAAAAAGAAGTATACAAATTGCACAAAAAAAGAGCCGATTTTTTGGCATCCAACGGGATAAACCCCGCGGTCGCCCAATCGACCCCTTAGTAAAGTTGTAATAAATTTTTAAATAATTGTAATAATTTGAATCAATTCTTAATAAGGCTCTCTGCCTCGGAGATCGGCAAGGACGCGGATTTCAAGCGTCAGGCAGTTGCTTTTTTGAAATCGTCGTAGCTCCACGCGCTCTTCATATGCAACGCAAGGCTCGGGTTCGTGGTCACGAGCCCGTCGACGACTTTCACCATGTTCATGGCTTTGACCAGCTGATAGGTATTACCTCCGCAGTCGACCCACAAAACCAGACCGGCTTTGTGCACCCGTCTGGCAAAGTGCGCGCTGAGCATGGAGGCGGAACAATAGACGCCGTCCGCTCCGGCGGCTTTGATCTTGGACAGGCTGAGCTTGTTCTGACGGGAATACTCGCACAAAAGAGTGTATCCGGGGAAATAACCGCGCACCAGATCGATGGTGTCCTCGTCCACGCCCCGTATCACCGCGCTGCCGAACCGGCTGCTCTGCGCGAGCAGCGCCGACACCGCGTTGAGCGAGGTGTATTCCGCCACGTTGACCAGCAGCGACGTGTTCTTGGTGGAATCGACCAGCTTTTTGGCCACGCGATACGCGTCGACGGAATCCTCCGTCACGTCGAAATAAGAATCCGCCAGCACCAGACGCCCGTCGGCGCAGGGAACAAGATTCACCTCGATATAGTTGGGCGAGGATTCCATTTCAATCAGCGAACCGACGTAGGTGTTGCGCTCATAGCCGTTGGTGCCGACCCCCGCCGCGATGGAGATCGCCGCCCCCTTCTCCGGGTCCGTCGTGCGGAACGGATTCTCTTTAAGAAAGTGCTTCACGCCGGCCGCCTGAAACGGCGTCAGCCCGTTGACGCAGGGCGCCAGCGCGCAAAACAGCACCGCCGCGAGCGTCACCGCCAAAGCCGCGGCGACGATAACAGGAATTTTCTTTTTCAAAAGAAGCCCTCCGCTTCGATCAAAGGTTGTTGTAAATGCTCTGCGTGACCGTCATCATGTCGGTATACTTCTTTTCGATCTCCTCCACCAGCTTGAGCTGCGTGCGGCAGCGATCCAGATTATGCTCCGGATAGCTGGTTTTGAAGTAGACGTCGCCATTCAAGTAATCGCCCAAGAAGCGCATGCCGCACTCCAGCGTCATCAGCTTGCAGGAAAACGGCAAATAGTACACTTCCAGTTCCGTCAAACTCTTGCCCGCCGTGGAAAGATAGCCCTCGGTGTAGCTGCGGTAAACCTCCATGCTGAAATGAACCTTGCTCAGGTCCTTTTCATCCTCGGCGGCGGTGTTGCCCGCGAAACGCAGACTGTCGCCGAAATCATAGAGTGAAAGCCCCGGCATCACGGTGTCGAGGTCGATGACGCAAATGCCCTCCTGCGTTTTTCTGTCAAACAAAATGTTGTTCAGCTTGGTGTCGTTATGCGTCACGCGCAGCGGCAGCTCGCCCTTGTTGAGCAGGTCGAGCAGCACGCCGCAATCCTTTTCGCGCGAGAGGACAAAATCGATCTCGGGCTGCACGCGGTTCGCACGGCCGGACAGATTGTTTTTGACCGCCGCCTGAAAATCGGCAAAGCGCGACACGGTGTTGTGAAAATTGGGAATGGTCTCCAGCAAATTGTCGATCGGATAATCCGCCAGCATCTGCTGGAATTTGCCGAACGCCTTGCCCGCCCGGCGACAGATATCGGGATTGTCGGGCAGATTATAAGTGACGGTGTTGATGATGAAATTGATCACGCGCCACGCGCGGCCGCCCTTGTCGGTGTAATACGGCTTGCCGTCTTTGGTGTAGTAGACCTTGAGTGATTCGCGCTTGGGGTTGCCGCCCGCTTCGATCACTTTTTTCTGCAGAAATTCCGTGACGCCGACGTAGTTTTTCATCAGCGCGTCGGGATCGGTGAAAACGTGGGTGTTGATCTGCTGTAATATGTACTGCTTCTGCACGCCGTCATCATCGAAATTCAGCACGAAAGTGTTGTTGATGTGACCGTTGTCAATGGTGCTGAAATCGTAATAGGCTCCTTTGAAATCATATTGAGCCAGGATCTCGTGAAGGTCAAACAAATTAGCGATCATCGGTCATTCCTCCGTTTCTGTGACAAGGATCGTTCCGAAAAACTCCGGGCGGTGAAAATCGGGCTGCGGCACGTCGACCGGAAAAAGCGATTGATAATGCGGCTGCGGCGCCTCATCGGCGCACTTGTAGGCGTTGGCGAAAAACGAATCGCCCGCTGTGAGCAAAAACGGCTCGCCGAAGCAGGTCGAAACCAGCGCAAACGGGATCAGCGCCTCAACGCCCCAGCCGTCCGGCTGCCGGAAAGGCGTGACCTCCACAGCGTGATCGGTGAACGAGCGCAGAAAACGGCGATCCGCCCGACCCGCGCCGAGCGCGGAAAGATAGGCGCCGTTGGCGTTCATTTCCAGATTGAGATAAGCGCCGCCTCGCTTGGGCTGAAAAAAGAATTCCAGGCAGCTGTCGGTCCAAACCGGATCGTCCCGCCTTGTGTAAACCGCGCGCGGATGCGGCTCCTGTGTGAACAGCCGGACAAGGATCCCCTGCCCTTTGAGCACGCCGCAGCAAAACGACGTGACGGGACAGTAATCATTGCCGATATCCCAGCCGCAATCGGTCAGGATTCTTTGTTCCGCCGCATTGATAAGCAAGCTGCGCTGAGTCAAAAGCGGCGCAGAATAAGCGTTTCTCATGCGTTCTTGTACTCGTCCCAAAGCTGATTCAGCGTTTTGCCGGTAGCTTCCCGCCAAATGATATCCTGATAGCCGTCAATCGTGCGAAGCTGACGGTTCAGACGTTCCGCGATATCGACATGCTGCGTATCCCTGACCCATTTCAGGAATGCGGCGGCCGATGAACTGTTGCTTTCATAAGATTTGCCGTTATAGCGCTTCGGCAGCGATAAAGAGGAATCCGCCTTGTAAAGCGCGAACTCATCCCGAATATAAACTTTCAGCGCGTTAATCAGCCAGGCAGGCTTCTTATCCGATTCGCTGTGCTGCATAACGGCCATAGCAATCCCCTCAATGAGCGCGTCACAATCATTCGGGTGCTTGTTGAACCAATCGACGTTCAGCACCACCGTGCTGCCCACGGCATAGCAGGAAGTAATATCTGCCGGTGAAGTTTCGAGAGTAATTACGACAGCCTGTGAGCCGCTTGTACCGTATTTGCTGCGAACGCGGGGAAAAGTCTCGTTGGCGATCTCCAGAATCCTCTCGTAGACTTCTTCATTCAGCAGCTCGGGATCGCCCTCAATGGAAACGGATTTGTTCAGCGCAGTCGTCAGCGGGATGGGATCGTTGTCGCCGGCGACAAGGGCGTCGTAGTACGAAACTTTTTCACTGTAAGACATGACGGGATGCTGCGTCGGCTGGGGATCTGTCGGGCTCTCGCCGCCGAGGCTGCACGAAGCCAAAACGGTTGAGAGCATAGCCGTTGCCAGCACGATACAAAGCCCTTGTTTTTTCATATGCGTTCCTCCCGAAGAAGCCTGTCATTCATAAAAGAAAAATCCGCATCGTTTCCCATGACGATACGGAATATATTTTACTTTAAGAAAACAGTTTCGTCAATCTTTTTTTGCAAAATCACGGAAGCTGCGTCAGGCTGCGGAATTCGTACCCCTGCCCGCGGGCATAGTCGATGATATCGCCGAGCGCCTGCGCGTTATCCGCCGACACGGCGTGCAGCAGAATAATGGCGCCGGGATGCAGCCGTTCGGTCACGGTTCGGAATGCATAATCTTTTCCCTTTTGGCTGGTGGTATCCCAATCGGCATAGGCGAGCGACCAGAACACGCTCTTGTAGCCGAGCGACTCAACAAGATCCAGCGCGCTTTCACTGTAAGCGCCTTCGGGGAAGCGGAAATAGGGCGCGGAATAGCCGAAATGCTCGCGCAGATAATTGTCGCAGGTCTCGATCTCCTGCGCCATTTGCGTGCGGGAAATTTTGCTGAAGTTCGGATGCTTTGCAGAATGGTTGCCGATGACGTGTCCTTCCAGAATCATGCGGGCGATCAGTTCCGGCTCGGATTTGATGTGATCCAGCGTACAAAAAAATGCAGCCGAAACTTTTTTGTCTTGCAAAATATCTAATATTTGATTCGTCAGCCCGTTCTCGTAGCCGCAGTCGAACGTAAGGTACAACACCTTGTCAGTCGTCTTGTTATCATAGGTGATCGCGTTGTATCCCTTGGCGTCAAAAAAGGTTTGAGAGTCCACGCTGATCTGATGCGGCCGGCCGTTTTTCGCCACACCGAAGCTGTGATTGATCGCCGTTTCCGGCAGTTTTGCGTCGTTTTCCGCGTCAGCGAACGAAAACGTCACCTTCGGCAAAGGCTGATATCCTGTAAAGGTGTTTGCCTTGCCGTCCGCCTTTCCCGTCACCACTTCAGGGCTGAATGATTTTGTCGTGACCTCTGTTTTTCCTTGCGAAGCCGACGCTGCGCTCTCGGTTTTGACGATGGTTTGGTTTGCAATTTTTCCCGCGATCGGCGTCATTTCCGTTGCTTCCTGCGGCGCTTCTTTTCTGCCGCAGCCGAACAGGGAAATCAACAAAAGCAGCGGCAAAACTGCCGGCGAAATTTTTCTCATTGTTCTCCTCCGTTTTATGTTTGCGGCGCAGTGCCGCAGTGATTTACTTCAGGCGATCCTGAACGTCGTCCAAAAAGCCTTCCACGACCTTCATGGCTTTCATGGCGTTTTTCTTCGTCTGCTTTTTCATGCCGGAAGACATCATCGAGGTGCCGACCAGCGCTGCCGCGCCGCCGACCGCCATGCCGATGCCCATACCCTTCATCATGTTTACCGTTGCGTTTTTCACGGTCATCACTCCTTTAATTTGGTAATGATATTTTGCGCGGCGCGGTCAAAAACATACGGCAAAACGAAGAAGAGGCCGCAGGAAATTCCTGGATGATACTTGTTTTTCGGGTGTTTCGTAGTATAATGAAACACAACACACTCAGATCGGATAAAGGAAAGAAATGATAATGGATAAACCCACGCTGAATATTGTTTTGATCGAGCCTGAGATCCCGCAGAACACCGGCAACATCGCGCGCACCTGCGCCGCCACCGGCGCGAAACTGCATCTGGTGGAGCCGATGGGCTTCAAGGTGGATGATAAAAAGCTCAAGCGCGCGGGCTTGGATTACTGGCATCTGCTGGACATCACGTATTATAAAGACACCGCCGATTTTTTTGAAAAGAATCAAGGCGGTCAATTCTATTATTTCACGACCAAGGCGCTCCACCGCCACAGCGATATCCGCTACCCGAACAACGCCTATCTGGTGTTCGGCAAGGAGACGAAGGGCTTGCCGGAGGAGCTGCTCAAGGCCAATCCCGACCGCTGCGTGCGCATCCCCATGATCAACGATGCCGCGGCGCGCAGTCTGAACCTGTCCAATTCCGTGGCCGTCGGCGTTTACGAAGTGCTGCGCCAGTGGGATTATCCTGCATTATTGTGTGAAGGTCAGCTGCACACGCTGCAATGGTAACGGTTGATTTAGTTGACATCGTGAAAAAAATGTGGTAGATTGAAGGTGCAATCAGTCTGTTCCGCAAGGGACGATACTGGCAAATAAGTGAAAGGATGTGTTCATCATGGGCAAATTTGTTATCAAGCAGACCAACACCGGCGTCAAATTCGATCTCAAAGCGGGCAACGGCGAAGTTATCGCCACTTCTGAAGTGTACACCACTGAGGCCGCCTGCCAGAACGGCATTCAGAGCGTAAAGAACTGCTGCGTAGGCGACATTGAAGACCAGACCGTGGAAGAAGTCGTTGCCGTGAAGCATCCCAAGTTTGAAGTATACCTCGACAAGGCGGGCGAATACCGCTTCCGTCTGAAAGCGCGCAACGGCGAGATCATTGCCGTTTCCGAAGGCTACAAGGCGAAGGCCGGCTGCCTCAACGGCATTGAGAGCGTGAAGAAGAACGCGCCGGACGCCGAAATCGTCAAGGCTGACTAAGAAAAAGCAAAAGAACAGGCAGCGTCCAAAAGGGCACTGCCTGTTTTCTTTTTTGCCTGATATGGAATCACTTTTCGCTTTTTCTGAAAACATCGAGCATATGGATGGAAAAGCCCGCCATATCGTCCCGCTCGCAAATGCTGTGCAGGAATTTCATATATTCAGCAAACTCTCTCTTGTTTAACCGATCAAACCGGTTGTTAAAAAGGTAGGTCAGCATATCCACGCCGACAAAATGAAGGCGAGTCACGGGATAGCGCTGCATCAGTTCGTCAATATCGGACTTTCGATACAGCTCAAACACTTCGCTCGGAACGGATTTTGCGTGATAATCCTCCCGAATATAACCTTTGTCAAGATAACCCAAAATGCGTTTTGTGTAAAACAGCTTATATATACAAGTGTCGTTGTTGATATAAGCGGCATAGAGCACACCGCCCGGCTTCGCTACGCGTATCGCCTCGCTGAGCGCGGCGTGTTTGTCCGCGTCAGAGAACAGATGATACATCGGTCCGAGCAGTAGCACAAGGTCGAAGGTCTCGTCCGGCAGAAACGACAGATCGACCGCGTTGCCTTCGATGATCGTCACACGATGCTCCGCTCTGACCTTCTTTTTCATAATGTTGATATGGTGCGGCAAGAGCTCCACAGCGGTCACATCATAGCCCATCTCTGCCAGCGCGATGGAATACCGCCCCGTCCCCGCGCCGATCTCCAGAATTTTGGCTCCTTCAAACAGATACTTCTCGATGTATTCCATCGTGAGCAGATATTCCGGCAACCTGTTTTTGCGAAGCAGTCTGCCGTCTTCGTCGTAGTGGTTATAAAATTCTTTTACAAAATCCATACGTTTTCCTCTCTTGGATATAAAAATAAACTGCTGACAAGCCCCGTGCTCATCAGCAGTTTTGTTATAACGGTTATACAAAACTATTTTGAATGAACACAGTACAAATAAGCCCATACCGGCTGGCTGGGCTGCCAATGCTGTTCATTCCGTTTGGCAATCGTCATGTTCATGGTTTTCTCCTTGTTTGGCTAATCATAACACGATCAGCACGTGTTGTCAAATCTTTTTGAGAACAAAAGCAGAGGAGCAATGTGTGTAAAAAGCTTGACAGAAGCAAAACAATCCGTTAAAGTGTTGCCCGGTGAGACTACCGAACAGCGGTAGGCGGTTCGTCCTCTTTTCAAGAGGGCAGCGTTTCTCCCTCTTGAGATAACATCAAAGGAGGGATGCGTATGCGGTATGTTACATATACGGAGCTGTTTCAGCTTTTGCTTGTGATAATCGGCATGGTTGGACTTGTCATTGACATTGTTCGTTCGCATAAAAAGAAATAACCGCCCCGTCCTTCCAAAAACTGAGCGGTTTATTTCTTTAAACTTTCATTTTTGAGGACGTAACCGTCTATCCGGTAGCCTCATCATATCTATATATACTACGCTATTGTTAAGGATTTGTCAAGCGGCAAATCCTTTTTTCTTCATGCAAAACGATAGAGAACAGAGCAGACGGCTCTTCACCGTCTGCCCTATTCCGGCCTGTATCAGGCGTTTTTTGTTTTCGGGTTGGATTATTCGGCGGTCGGAGCGCCGACGGGGCAAGTGGATTCGCAGGAACCGCAGTCGATGCAGGTGTCCGCGTCAATGACGTATTTGCCGTCGCCTTCAGAGATCGCGCCTACGGGGCAATCTGCTGCGCAAGCACCACAGGAGATGCATTCATCG
>JAFTEL010000029.1 GCA_017453685.1 Clostridia bacterium | reverse complement strand
GATGACCAGAACGAGCGCAAAAGCAAGCAGATTGGTTTTCAGGATGCGTTTGCCGCTCACGCCCTTCATGCGCTTCTGGTAAGAGAAAACAGCCAGAGCCGTCAGCGCGGCAGCGGGAAAGAGAACCGTAAGAGTGATAAGGATCGTTGACATAAGAATTCCTCCGTTTATCAAAATGGAATGAGTTACTGATTGGCAATGGTGCGGAACGGTTTGCCGTTGCCCTCAAAGCAGCGGCTGAACATTTCGTAAAACTCCAGACGCAGCGCCTGAATGCCCGTGAGCAGACCTTCCAGCGCGATCACAAGCACGTTGCCCAGCAGGATCACGACAATGTTTTCGCTTTCGCCCGCTAACGAGAACACCACCATCATCATGCCGGCGTGAACGAGCACGAACGCGCCCACGCGCAAAAACGACACGGTGTTGCTGAAATAGCTGAGCACGTATTCCAGCATTTCAAACACGTTCTGCAGCAGGAAATCCGACACGCTTTCGGGCATGCGCTCCGGCTCATGATCGAGCAGCGCGATCAGGACTTCTTTGAAGAGCAGGATAACGGCGCACACGATGATGATCGGAAGGCAAACGGCGTTGGGAAGAACGCGCGGCCCGTTCATGAACGCGACCGCCAGGTTGACCAGCGTGAGGTAGAGCAGAATGCCCGCCACCCCGTTGTTGCTGAACAACGCTTCGCCGTATTTTTTGGCGCGCAGATTGGAAACGACGTTGAGCAGCATGGACACCGCCACCAGCCCGACGCCGATGGCAATGGCGAAGAGCAAAACCGTGTTGATGCTGTCCATGACTTCCAGCGGTTTTTCGCGCAGCCCGACCGCGTGATAGAGCGGGTCGAGCAAATGCTCATAGCCGAAGCATGAGCCGAACACCAGCCCGAAGCACATGGAGGAAACGCCGCAGGGAATGAGGATCTTGCCCAGCGCCATTTTTTTGAGCTTCCACATCAGAATGCCCGCGAGCATCAGCACGAAGCCCTGCCCCAAATCGCCGAACATCATGCCGAAAATCACGGTGTAAGTGACGGCGACGAAAGCGGTGATATCCAGCGAATCATATTCCGGCAAGCCGTACATTTCCACATAATATTCAAACGGGCGGAAGAGGAAGAAGTTTTTGAGCTTGGTGGGCGGCACGTGCTTATCGGTTTTGTTCGGCGCGCTGACGTCGATCGAAACGCCCTCCAGACCCGATACATATTGACTGAACCGTTCCGCCTGATCCGCCGGCACCCAGCCGACGCAGTAAAATTCGCTGTTGTGCTGCGCGGCGTAGCGCCGCATGGCAAAGCTCTCGTTTTTGAGACACAGGCGGGTGTAAAGCTCGTTGAGCCGCTCGCTGTTGTCTTCCGCCAGCCGGGTCAGATCCATGTCGATCTGTTCGATCTGCTGCTTCAGGATCGACACGTTTTCCTGAATGGTGGCGATGATCTCCTCCACCGTGCCCCATGCGTTGTTGACGACCAGCTGTTCAAAATAGAGGGAAGCAAAGATCGCGTCGATATCGTCGATCTTTTCGCGCGGCGCGCAATAGACGCCCCAATAGTGCAGATCATCCGACGAGCAGGGCGTGAACAGCAGATAAGGATTGTTCTCGTAGGCACTGAGCTTGGGATAACAATCCTTCGGGATACTGCCGAAGCGCACCACAAGGAACTCGCAGGAGAGCAGATCGTCGATGCGGACGTCCAGCCCCGTAAAGTGAGAAAGCTTGTCAATATAGTCCTCACATTCCTGTTTTTGATCCAACAGCGCTTTTCGCTTGACAGAGTCCTGTTCAATCCGGTTTTTTAAGCCGGTCAGGTATTCCTGCAGCGTTTCGTCATCGAACTGTTGTAAAGCTGAATCACTTTCCAGCCGTTCGAGTTTCAAGCCGCCCAGATGAGCGACCTCCTGCACCGATTCGATGAGCGGCGCGATGTCGTTCTCGCCGCCGACCGCCGAATAGCCGAGCGACGCCGACAAATATTCCAGCGCCGGTTCCGGGTGATAGACCCCGCTGCCCGCCGCCCGCGTCGAGAAGTTGTTCAACTGCTCCATCGGGCCTGTCGTGCGCACGAGCTTCATTTTTTCAATCGCCAAAAAACATCACCTCGATGTCAAATACAATAGATATATCGTTCGATCTGTTCGGGAGCGGCGTGGCAGCGCACCCCCTCAAAGATATTGGCTACGTCGTTGATCTCCAGTTCGCACAGTTTCACAAAGCACCAGAGCGTTTCCGCGGCGTCGCACGAGTAACGCATCGCTTTTTGCAGGCGCTTGGCGATCATCCGCAGCGCGCAGGCCTGTGCGTCCTCCCCGTGGAACATGGCGGCATAGGGCGTCTGCTCCACGCGGTTCACCAGTTCCTCCGTTGTGGCGGCGGACAGGATCGCTTTGAGCTGCGTCGGCGTGAGCAGCGTGAAATCCGGCTGGACAAAGCGGCGCAGCGTGTCTTCATCCGCGTCGGTCAGCCGCTTGACGCGGTAGAGCGAGAGCAGCGTGCGCAGGTCGTTTTCATACCGCGCCAGCTCAAGCAGCGCAGCCGCCTGCTTTTTGCCGCAGTCCTTTTTGATCGCCTGCTCAAGCTTTTTGCTGCAAAACGCCTGCACGTTCGCTTCCATGAAAACCAGATTCTCACGGGCAAAGCCGTCCTGCTCCGTGGAGCCGAACAGCGCGCGGTACTCGGTGTTTTCCAGGCAGTCCATGACCTCGGACCACGTCCGGGTTTTCATCAGCCTGACTAAATCAAGGCGGGAGACCGCTTCGGGCTGCAGGGGCGTGATCGCCACGTATTCTTCGTCGATCTCTTCGCCCAGCGTGCGAAGGCGGCGCAAAATCTGGATGCAGTCATAATAAGTGACAAAATAGCGGTACAGTTCCAACCCCGCCGCTTTTTCATAGCGGATGAGCGTTTGCATATCGCGGATCAGGTACGTGCGGAGCATGGCGGTGAACTGACCGTGATAGGGTGCCGCGGCCGAAAAGCCCTGCAGCGCCTCGGCATAAGCCGTGCGCGTTTTTAAGTAATCCACCACTTCCGCCGTGGTGGTCAGGGAAATCAGCGCAGCATGATCCTCACGGGTCAAACGGTGCGCGTACATCGCCTTTGCTTTCACGGTCACGCTGTTGCTCTGCCCCGGTGTTCTCATGCTGTCTGCCCCCTTTCCGCTTTTTTTTCAGTATTATTGATCGCTCAATGTCCGCTCGTAGAGCTCCTTCACCCACACGTCGTTATGCTCGCGGCTGATCGCTTCCAGCGCCGCCAGATCTTCTTTGGATTTCTGCTCCACGCGGAGAAGCTCGTCTTCGGTTTTCTTTTCCATTTCGGCGCGATTGGTCTCGACTTTTTTCTTTGCCATTTCCATGCGCTCGTCCAGGATACGGCGCGCTTCCTCCTGCATGGAATCCAGAACGTTCTTCTGGTATTCCTCCGCCTGTTCGATGCGGGAGCGCGCGGTTTTTTCAACTTCTAATATTTCAGAAAGCGTCGACTTCAAAAAAGACACCTCTCTTCTGTTCCTTCTTAGGTAAGGTATTATACCACCGAATTATGAACAATTATATCATGATTCGTAAAAAAAGAAAACCATCGAATCAAATGAAAAAGACCCGACCTGCATAAACAGATCGGGTCTCGGTTGATTGGATCAATCAGGCAAGTTCTGCGAAGTACTTAATGGTTCTGACCATCTGGCTGGTGTAGGAGTTCTCGTTGTCATACCAGGAAACGACCTGAACTTCGTAAAGATCATCGGCGATCTGGCAGACCATGGTCTGAGTGGCGTCAAACAGGGAACCGTAACGCATACCGATCACGTCGGAAGAAACGATCGCGTCTTCGTTGTAGCCGAAGGACTCGGAAGCGGCTGCCTTCATCGCGGCGTTGATGCCTTCCTTGGTGACGTCGGCGCCCTTGACGACGGCGGTGAGGATGGTGGTGGAGCCGGTCGGCACGGGAACGCGCTGCGCGGAACCGATGAGTTTGCCGTTGAGTTCGGGGATAACAAGGCCGATCGCCTTAGCTGCGCCCGTGGAGTTGGGAACGATGTTGGCAGCGCCCGCTCTGGCTCTTCTG
>JAFTEL010000028.1 GCA_017453685.1 Clostridia bacterium | reverse complement strand
GATTGCCGCGCTTCGGCGTCCGGACTGATCCGGATCAAAACGAGTACGGGTGATATCCGCTGCGAGAACATCTCGGCCTCGGCGCTTGAACTTTCAGCCTCGACCGGGCGAATCGACGCCCGCTCCGTCACTTGCGCGGGCGACGTTCACGTAAGTGTCGACACGGGCGACGCATTCCTGAAGGACGTATCCTGCCGGAATTTACTCTCGCGCGGAAGCACGGGCGAAATGCTTCTGGATCATGTGCTTGCCGCCGGAACGATCACGGTCGAGCGCAGTACGGGCGACGTGAATTTGAAACAATGCGACGCCGCCGAATTGCTGATCACAACGAGCACCGGCGACGTGACCGGTTCCCTGCTTTCCCCGAAAGTCTTTGTGGCGCATAGCGATACAGGACAGATCGACGTGCCTGAAACCACAACCGGCGGCAAATGCAAGATCGTCACCGATACGGGAAATATTGCGATCACCGTTCCGTGATCCGAAAAAAGGCAAAAAAGGACGCTGCGAAAATTTCGCAGCGTCCTTTTCAACAGGAGATTTATCCGTTAAAGCACGGCGGCGGGGGATATTTCACTGAGTACGGCGGCGGCAGCGATGATCAGGCTCATCGCAGCCGACGCGATCCCGAGCGGCAAGATCGTATCCTTGTGTCGCTTCACATAGTTTCTCATATCGGTCACTCCTCTTCCTTTGACTGTAGTTTACGCGGCTTTGCCCGAAAAGGTCACCACAAAGCGGTGACAAAAGGCTACAGTTCTGTAACTCCGTCCGCCGTTGGTTGCAAAACGGTTACAGAAAACCGCAAAAGGGTTTGAAAACGCGTTTGACATCTGCTATAATGGGGTAAATTCGCGATCGGTACAGGGCAGGAACATGGAAGAAAAACAAGAACAAAAAGGGTTCAAAGCAACTGTCGTTCAGTTCATCAAATTTGGTTTGGTCGGCGTGTCCAACACGGCGATCTCCTACGGCATTGACCAGCTCTTTTACTACGTGGTGTTCCGCAATACCGCCATGGACGAAAAGCTGAAGATCACCGTCGTGTCGGCTCTGGCGTTCTTCGTCAGCGTCACCAACTCTTATTTCTGGAATAACCGCTTTGTATTCAAAAGCGAGAACCGCAAGCGCTTCGGGCAGCACCTTTACGCCTATTTCAAGACCGTCCTCTGCTACGCGCTCACCGGTCTGGTGCTTTCGCCCGCCATCAAAGTCTGGCTCAGCGGCGTCAGCCTGCCGTCGGCGCTGGTCAGCCGTCTGCCGTCGTTCCTGGTCGCCGAGGGCGACAAGCTGCCCTATTGGGTGCTGAGCATCGTGCCGCTGGTCATTTCCATCCCGCTCAATTTTGTGCTCAACAAGTTCTGGGCGTTCCGCAGCCGCGGAAAAAAGAAAGATCAAGAGTCTGAATAAAAATTCAAAAACGTTAATAAAATTACGCCGCCCGTTTTCGCGAGGAAGCAGGCGGCGTTTTGCGTTCTTCGTTATGCTGTTTTACGGCTGAACCGTGCAGGGGCGATCCTCGCTCTCGTGCTCGATCAGAATAAAATTGTTCCGTTTCGCGTAAGACCAGCGCATTTCAAAGATTTCAAGCGCGCCGTCGAGCGGGATGTAGAGCTGATCGCGCGAGCCGCGGTAAACGGGATGCGCCAGCTTGACAACGCCTCGATCGGTCTCGGCTTCGCTGCTGCCCTGCGTGAAAAGAGCCGAATGTTTATACGCTTCCAAATAGACCTGATCTTTGCGCTTTTCGACCGTTCCGCCGAAGTAATTGAACAGGATCGCCAGCGGTGCGTACCATACGCCGTCCTTCTCTTCGCAGGGGGTGTCCATCTGGCAAAGCCCCAGATCGGCGCCCTTATACATCAGGCGGGTTCGGCTGAAGATCGGCGCGAGGGCGTAGGGCTCGATCACGTCGCGGCTCTTGTCGATCACGCAGCGATCGGCGATGCGGCCGTCCTCCAGCAGGCAGGTGAGGGTCAGCTTTTTGCCTTCGATCTCAACCACCGCGATCATCGAGGTCTTTTCCTCCATGGTGTAAAACGCGTTGTGCCACACCTTGGGCAGCGCGCGGGTGCCGGGCGGGTTTTGGTTGGAGTTGCCCAGCGTAATATGTACCGTACCCTGAGAGGGCTTGTCGAACAGTTCCTCGCGGCGGCGGGGAAAGCTGCGCCCGTAGGAGTGCTCATGCCCCGAAAACATCAGGTCGAACATTTCGATGCTCTCGGTCATCACGGGGAACACGTCGTAGTTCTGCAGGTTGCTGCCCGTATAGCAAACGGGGAAGTGGCTCGCGGCGATCTTCCACGTCTGCCCGCATTGGCTCAGGTCTTCGATCAGCCAGTCGTTCACTTCATCCTGACCGTTCACGCCGATCGAAACAAAGTGCGCGTTGCCGTAATCGAAGGTGTAGTTTTCGGTTTTCCAGTTTTTGGGACCGTTATATGGGTAACTGCCCTTGAACTGCTTGCTGAAATATTCGGCGGGCTCGGCGTAGAACCGCCCTTCGCCCTTGGCGTAATCGCGGAAGCCGCGGTTGTCGTGGTTGCCGATGGTCATCATGACGGGGATGTGTTCGGCGATGCCGACCAGACCGCAGAACGCGCCGTTCCACTGCACCTCGTGCTGCCCGCAGTCGGTGTTGTCGCCGGCGGTGAGGATGAACGCGGTGTCGGGATTTTTCGCCAGAAAATCCAGCATGAGCTGTTGAAAATGGGAATAATCCGGGCAGTCGAACGGAACGTTTTTCTGCTGATCGCTCACGCAGAGAAACTTGAATTTTCTGACTTCTTCCGGCTGGGTGACGAAGTCGTATTCCGCGCTGCGGTGCGTCTCGTCGCCGCAGGTGTAACAATAACGCGTGCCGGGTCTGAGGCCGGTCAGGTGCGCCCAGAAGATGTTGCTTGAGTCAATGTCGCTCTCAAACGTTTCGGTCACGGCGTCCACGCGGCGGACTTCCTCGCTGCCCTGCGCGCGGACTTCAACGTAGCCGCTCGTCACGCTCACGTCGGTGCGCCAGGTCACTGCCATGCAGGTGCGCGCGTCGCCGTTGAACGAAACCATGATGTGGTCGGGCTGCGGCGTCGAGCCGCGCACGGGTTTGGGTCGGTTCATTTTTTTATCCCCATTTCTCAAACAAGATACCGTCATTATACCTTTTTTCATTTTTCTTTTCAATAGATTGTCCTTCTTTTCGACGGAAGGCCTATATTTTGTGGATATTGCCCAATAAATGCCTCAATCTTTCGCCAATGTTAACGATTGTAATTTATAAATATTATACTATAATGGACTTGTAATTTTATGTCCGTTCTTCACGGAGCGGAAGAAAGGAACGATTTTATGGATAAAAAACTCAAAGTCGGCATCATCGGCTGCGGCGGCATCGCCAACGGCAAGCACATGCCCGCGATCCAAAAGATCCCCGAGGCGGAAATGGTCGCGTTCTGCGACATCATCGTGGAAAGGGCAGAGAAAGCCAAAGAAGAATACGGCACGCCCGACGCCAAGGTTTACGAAGACTATAAAGAACTGCTCAAGGACGAGAGCATCGACGTCGTCCACGTCTGCACCCCCAACCGTTCCCACGCATTCATCACCATCGATTCGCTCGAAGCCGGCAAGCACGTCATGTGCGAAAAGCCCATGGCGAAAACTTCCGCCGAAGCCAAGGCGATGTGTGAAGCCGCGAAGCGCACCGGCAAGAAGCTGACCATCGGCTACCAGCAGCGCTGGAGAGCGGATATGATGTACCTCAAGGAGCGCTGCGA
Source organism: Clostridia bacterium (assembly GCA_017453685.1). Taxonomy (GTDB): domain Bacteria; phylum Bacillota; class Clostridia; order Oscillospirales; family Acutalibacteraceae; genus UBA8612. The sequence continues at coordinate 5,621 of JAFTEL010000028.1, read as the reverse complement.
AGAGGGCTTTTTGGGCGAGATCTATTTCGCCAAGGCGCACGCCACCCGTCGCCGTGCGGTTCCGACCTGGGGTGTTTTCCTCAACGAATATGAGCAGGGCGGCGGTCCGCTGATCGACATCGGTACCCACGCGCTCGACCTGACGCTCTATATGATGGATAACTACAAGCCCAAGATGGTGGTCGGCACCACCTTCAAAAAGCTCGGCAACGAAAAACGCCCCGCCAATGCCTGGGGCGACTGGGACCCCGAAAAGTTCACGGTCGAGGATTCCGCGTTCGGCTTCATCGTTATGGAAAACGGCGCGACCATTCAGCTCGAATCGAGCTGGGCGCTGAACATTGCCGATCCGCATGAAGCGACCGTCACCCTCTGCGGCGACAAGGCTGGCGCCGATGCGCTCGGCGACCTGCGCTTCAACTACGTCAAGAACGGCCGTCAGGTCATCGAAAAGCCCTCGTTCGACGCGGGCGGAGCCGCCTTCTTCGAGGGCGCGGGCAGCGGCAAGCCCCATGAGATCGAAGCGAGAGTGTTCTACAACGCCATCCTCAACGATACGCCCGTCGTCACCAAGCCCGAACAGGCTCTGGTCGTGACCCAGATCCTCGAAGCGATCTACGAATCCGCCAAAACGGGCACACCGGTTTATTTTAACGAAGACTGATAACGACCGTATCACTGCTTCCCCTTGCCTTCCCCTTGAGGGGAAGGTGCCCCGAAGGGGCGGATGAGGTGGAAACGAAACAGACAGCTATTACCAATAAGGAGGAAAAGCAAATGAAAATCGCAGTACAGCTTTACAGTGTGCGTGACCATATCAAAACCGGCGACGATCTGCTCAACATCCTCGGCGAAGTCAAGAAGTTAGGCTATGAGGGCGTGGAATTTGCCGGCTACTTCGGGCTGGAACCCGAAGTCATCAAGGCAAGACTTGACGAGCTCGGTCTCGTCGCGGTCGGCACCCACGTGGGTGTGGACGATTACGGCCCCGAAAAGATCGACAAGAGCATCGCCACCGCCAAGACGCTGGGCATGAAGTGCATGGGCGTCGGCGGCGGCGCGATCGGCACGCCGGAAGAACTCATGAAAACGGCGGCGACCATGGGCTTCGGCTACGTCAAAGCGGCGCAGGAAGGCGTCACGGTTTATTTCCATAACCACACCCACGAGTTTGAACCCGTCGGCGGCATCCTGCCCATTGACCTGCTCAAAAACGTCTGCGCGCTCGAGGTCGACACCTACTGGAGCTTCTGCGCCGGCGTCGACAACTACAAGTACATCACCGAAAACAAAGACAAGATCTGCCTGCTTCACGTCAAAGACGGCGTGGACCGCACCCCCTGCGCGCTGGGCGAGGGGCAGTGCGACGTGGCGGCCGTGATCAAAGCCGCGCAGGATATCGGCCTCGAGTGGATCGTGGTCGAAAACGACGATCCGGTGCCCACCGGGCTGGACGATATCGGCCGCAGCATGAAATACCTGAAAACACTCATCGGATAAGGGAGGAACCAACATGAAAATCGGTGTCATCACCAACCTTCTGGGCAATCTGCCGCTGGAACAGGCGCTGGAATATTTCACCTCCAAGGGCATTGAAATGGTTGAGATTGGCTGCGGCGGCTACCCGGGCGACGCGCACGCCAAACCGGCCGAATTGCTGGCGGACGATGAAAAATGCGCGGCGTTTCAGGCGCTGCTAAAAAAATACAACGTCGAGATCAGCGCTCTGAGCTGCCACGGCAACCCCGTGCACCCCAATAAAGAGATCGCCAAGCAGTTTGACGACGCCATCCGCAGCACCATCCTGCTGGCCGAAAAGCTCGGCGTTCATCAGATCAATACCTTCTCCGGCTGCCCGGGCGACTGTGAAACCTCCAAATACCCCAACTGGGTCACCTGCCCGTGGCCGGATGATTTCGGCGAGATCCTCAAATGGCAGTGGAACGAGGTGCTGATCCCTTACTGGAAAGATCTGGTCGCCTTCGCCAAGGTGCACGGCGTGAACAAGATCGCGCTGGAAATGCACCCCGGCTTCTGCGTTTACAACACCGAAAGCCTGCTCAAGCTGCGCGAAGCGGTGGGCCCGGAGATCGGCGCCAACTTCGACCCCAGCCACCTCATCTGGCAGGGCATCGACCCGGTTGCCTCCATCCGCAAGCTGGGCGACGCCATCTTCCACTTCCACGCGAAGGATACCAAGGTCGACAAATACAACACCGCCGTCAACGGCGTGCTTGACGTCAAGCCTTATTCCGATGAGATCAACCGTTCGTGGATCTTCCGCGCCGTGGGCTACGGCAACGACGAAACCTACTGGAAAGACATGATCAGCAACCTGCGTCTGGTCGGTTACGATTACGCCATCAGCATCGAGCATGAGGATTCGCTCATGAGCCAGAACGAAGGGCTGTCCAAGGCAGTCGATATGCTCAAGCGCTGCATCATGACGGAAGACCCCTGCACCATGTGGTGGGCGTAAAGATCGAGGTGAAAGAGAATATGGCAAAAACAATCGGTCATGCCGTCATCGGTTACGGCGGCATGGGTCATTTTCACGGTCGGCGCTGCCAGAGCATACCCGATCTGGAGCTGATCGGCATTTATGATATCGATCCGAAGGTCTCCGCCAAGGCGGAGGAAGAGGGCGTTCACGCCTACGCGTCCCGCGCCGAACTGCTCGCCGACGAGCGCATCGACCTGGTCACGGTGGCCACGCCCAACGATGTGCACAAAGAGATCGTGATCGACGCTTTGCGCGCCGGCAAGAACGTGATCTGCGAAAAGCCGGTCACGCTGTGCTCGGAAGACCTTGAAGAGATGATCGCCGTTGCAAACGAAACCGGCAAGCTCTTCACCGTGCATCAGAACCGCCGGTGGGACGGCGACTATTTAAAAGTCAAACATATTTTCGACAATAACACGTTAGGCAAAATCCACACCATCGAGCACCGCGTCCACGGCTCGCGCGGCATCCCGGGCGACTGGCGCAAGGAAAAAATCCACGGCGGCGGCATGGTGCTCGACTGGGGCGTGCATCTGCTCGATCAGATGCTCACCATGATGGGCGGTCGCAAAATGCTCTCTGTCTACGCGCAGTGCACCAACATCACCAACTTCGAGTGTGACGACGGCTTCAAGGCCATTGTGGTGTTCGAGGGCGGCATCCAGTGGCAGATCGAGGTCATGACCAACAACTTCATCGAAATGCCCCTGTGGTACGTCTGCGGCGAAAACGGCACCGCTCTCATCAAGGACTGGCAGGGCAACGGCGAGATCGTGATGGTCTCCGATTGGGAAAACCGCGATTCCGTGCCCATCAAGGCGGGCGTCGGCCTGACCAAAACCATGGCGCCCCGCACCGACGACACCATCAAGCACTACCCGCTGCCCGACGCGAAGGACGATTGGGACGCGTACTACCTCAACATCCGCGACGTGCTGCTTAACGGCGCGAAGCCGAACGTGACCCACGACCAGCAGCGGCGGCTGATGAAGCTCATCGAAGCGGTGTTCCGTTCCAACGAGCTCAACGAAGTGATCAAACCCGAATAAAAATTAGGAGAATAGAAACATGTTATCAGCAGTAGTAGGAATCAACTGGGGCGACGAAGGCAAGGGCCGCATGGTCGACCTGTTCAGCGAGCGGTTCGACGTGGTCTGCCGCTATCAGGGCGGCAACAACGCCGGGCACACCGTGGTCAACGACCGCGGCAAGTTCATCCTCAACCTTCTTCCCTCCGGCATCCTCAGCGAAACCACCGTCAACGTCATGGGACCCGGTATGGTCATCGACGTGGAGCATCTGACCCATGAGATCGAGCGCCTGCGCGAGGGCGGCATCGAGGTCAGCCCCAAAAACCTGAAGATCAGCGACAAAGCGGTCATCTGCATGCCTTACAACAAGCTCCTCGACTGTCTGGAGGAGGATCGTCTGGGCGACGCCAAATTCGGCTCGACCCGCCGCGGCATCGCGCCGGTCTATTCCGATAAATACATGAAAAAGGCGTTCCGCATGGGTGACCTGCTGGATTTTGAAGCCGTCAAAAAGAAAATGCCCTTCATTCTCGAATGGAAGAACCTTACGGTCGAAAAGGGCTACGGCAGCGCCCCGCTGCAGGCGGCCGACATGATCCAGTGGCTGGCGGATTACGGCCTGCCGTTCGCCGACTACGTCTGCGACACCACCGCGCTGCTCAACGAAGCCGTGGCGCAGGGCAAGTCCGTCATGTTCGAGGCGCAGCTCGGCGCTTTGCGCGACATTGATTTCGGCATCTATCCCTACACCTCGTCTTCCTCCACCATTGCCGCTTACGCCCCCATCGGCGCGGGCATCCCGGGCAAAAAGTTAGACGAGGTCATCGGCATCATGAAGGCGTATTCGAGCTGCGTGGGCGAAGGCCCGTTCACCTGCGAATTGTTCGACCGATCGGGCGACGAGCTGCGCGAAGCGGGCGGCGAATACGGCGCCGCCACCGGTCGGCCGCGCCGCGTGGGCGGCTTTGATGTGCCCGCGTCCAAATACGGCGTGATGATGCAGGGGGCGACCTGTCTGGCGCTGACGAAGCTGGACGTGCTGTCTTACCTCGACAAGATCCCGGTCTGCGTCGCCTATGAGATCGACGGCGAGCGCACGGAGGATTTCTGCATCGGCGGCCGCCTCAACCGCGCCAAGCCGATCTATGAATACTTTGAGGGCTTCAAAACCGATATCTCCGCCTGCCGCAAAAAGGAAGACCTGCCCAAGGCGGCGCTGGATTACATCGCCTACCTCGAAAAGCAGGTCGGCTGCCCGATCAAATATGTTTCCGTGGGCGCAAAGCGCGAGCAGTATATTGAAATGTTCTGATCGGTTCTTTTCAACGCATGCCGTTCGTTTGATATTTTTCAGAAAGGGGGATGTTCTTTTGCAATGTCCGAAGTGTGGGGGTCATATTCCGTTTTATGATCTTCGCCCCAACTGCAAACACTGCGGCGTAAATATCTGGTATTTTTCGCAGCAGGATCATCTCGCGCGTGACGCAAAACGCACGGAGCTGGAGGGCGCGGCCGCCAGAATCGTGATCGCGCGCATCAAGGCTGCCTACATCGGCAGTACGGCTGCGATCATCCGCATGATCGTTTCAGTCGGCTCGGCCGCTGTGCTTTTGCTGCCGTTCGGTTCGCTCAAGCTCATCGCGCCGTTTTATGAAAAAACGCTGTCAGCGGGTCTGCTCGGCGTGATCACAGGGGCCGGCAATCTAATGAAGCTTCCCACCTATCTCAAAAGCGCCATGTTTGCGGATTACGCCAAGGCGTTTTTGCTGCCGATGGGTGTGCTGGCGATCCTGCTGTTATTGGTAACGGTGCTCTTCTTCCTGTTCATTCTCTGCTTTTTGAACCTTGAAAAGACAGCGAAGGCCATGCGGGCCACGTCGCTTATCGGTGCGGTGATCGCTCTGCTGGGGCAGATCGCGGTGCTGGTGATGGATTTTGCCAGACCTCTGCCCGCCACGCCCGCGGCGCAGATCCATGCCGGCTGGGGCGGCTTTGCGATCGCGGCCGTCTGGTTCGCCGTGTTTTTCTTCAACCACCTGATGCTGAAAAAAGGCATCGAGCCCGCCTTCCGTGAAAATGATGTCAAG
>JAFTEL010000027.1 GCA_017453685.1 Clostridia bacterium | reverse complement strand
GCGGTCGGACTGCTGCTGTTGATCTTTGACGCCACGGCGCTGTTCCCCGCCGGCAGCCGCCTGATCGTTTTTATGGATAGCCTCAGCGGCATCAACGCCCGCGCCTTCTTCAAGGTGTTCGGCGTGCAGCTGCTTTGCAACGGCTGGGGCGGGATGCGCAACATTTTCTGGCGCAAAAAGCTGGTGCCGAAGCACGGGCGTTATAAATTCAGCCTGTATGCCAACGTCATTCAGAAATCCATCATGATCGTCCTGCTCGGCTGGCTCCCCACCTACAAGATCGCGGACGTGAACGAACGGCTGTGGATCGCCTATCTGCTGTTCAACCTGTTCACCATGTTTGATTTCAGCAACAAGCTGGAAAACTGCTCCGAAAACATCAGCCCGAACTCGCAGGAACGCATTTTCATGCGTTCGTATCCCATCAAAATCTGCCATCTGCTCAATTCCGTCATTGCGGCGATCATCCCGATGCTCGGCAGTTTTGACGATATCAACTTCTACCGCTTCGTGCTGCCCGGCTTTTTCCTGCCGTGCGCCGCGCTGACGATGGTGTTCGCCGGCAAGATACGGGAGCGCATCCCGCAGCCGCCGCTGGAAAAGAAGCAGCAGATCCCGTTCTGGTACGGCATCTTTCAGGTCATGCGCAACAAGTACCGCTGGCTGAATATGTTCTCGACCCTGCTGGATACCCTCGGCAACGGTATGCTGGATATCACGGTCGTCATCATGCTCTACACCATGCGCCTCTCCGGCGGGGAATACAGCCTGATCTCGGCGCTGCTCATGTTCCGCACCACGCTGCCCACGTTCTTCGCACCGTGGTTCATGAAGCGCTTTTCGTTCAAGCAGATGCGCATTTTCCGCGAAGTGATCGAATCGGTTCACTGCGTGATCTGTATTCTGGCGCTGCTCACGCTCGGCGGCAACATCCGTCTGTGCGGCATCGTGATGTTCGCGAGCTATTGGTTCCGCGATTTCTTCGGCGAGATCCCGAAGGTCGCCGAACGCGATATGAACATCCGCCTGTTCGACTATCAGATGTATCTGTCGGGCGAGCGGCTGGAGGGCTTCTCCAACATTTTCAACTGGTTCGTTTCGCCCGTTGCCACTATCGTGGGGCTGATCATCCCGCTGCTGATTCTGCGCAACGGCTTCAACTCCAACTGGAACATTCTGTTCTTTGACAACGTGCGGTTCGCCATCCTCGCCGTGCCGCTGGCGTTTGACTTGGTGGGGCATCTGCTGATGATGATTCCCTATTTCTTCTGGGATTACAACAACAACCAGCATGAATTCGTCATCCGCGTGCTCAAACAGCGCGCCGCGCTCGCCGAACAGGGCGTTTTCCCCGCCGAATACGACGGCTCGCTGAATTTTGAAAAGCCCGACAAAGTCAGCCGCGGCATTCCCGCGCATATTACCGCGCCGCCTCCCGCAGCGGAAGAACAACCCGTATCGGTCGGCGGATAACACATTATCAAAAGAAAACAGCCTTTCCCTTTGCGTTCTGCATCGGGAAAGGCTGCTGTTTTTTTGTAGGTTATTTGCTCCAGATGCGCACGGAATCAACGATGAATTCTGTAGTGAAATCCGTGCTGCTCTTGATCTTTTCGGGGATTTCCAGCGAAACGATCACTTCCTCGGGCGCGGTCGAAACGCCCTTGCCGAAGCTCGTGCGGCCGGATTCCACGCCGTCGATATAAAAGATATATTCGCTCTCCGTCCAAAGGCAGCCGAAGGTGTGAAATTCCGTATACAGGTTCTTCACATAGAACTTGCCGACCCGCTTGCGGTCGATCCGCTCCAGTACGTCGGTGCCGTTGCAGTAGACGGTGGAGGTCACGGAATTGGCGAGCGCGCCGGGCAGACGGCTTGCTTCCTGCGCCTCAAAAATGTCGATCTCCGCGCCGCCGACGCCGCCCTGCGATATTTCGGGTTCATAGGAATGCTCGCTTTGCAGCCAGAACGCGCTCCAGAAATCTTTGCCGCTGCTGCATTGGCAGGTGATCTCAAAATAGCCGTTGGTGTATTTTTCCTTGGTGGCGATCATGCCGGAATACCAGCCCGCGCCGTATGCGCCGCTTTCGCGGTATTCCGCTTTGATGATCAGCTTGCCGTCTTCCACGCGCACCTGGCTCGGGGCGTTGCAGCCGCACCGCCGCAGACCGTCGGCGCGGTAATACCAAACGGTCTCGTCCAGCGCGTCGCCGTCAAACTCGTCTTCAAACACGAGGGCGTAGCCGTCAAGGTTCAGCTCTTCGCCGCGCGGGGCGACGGGCAGCAGCGCTTCGCATGCGCCGAGAATGACCAGCACCCAGGCGATCAGTTGTTGAAACATATCAATAGTTCTCTTTTCTCACTTCAAAATACGCCTGCGGATGGTTGCAGACGGGGCATTTTTCCGGCGCGGCGGTGCCGACGACCACGTGACCGCAGTTGCGGCATTCCCAGACCGTGACGCCGCTCTTCTTGAAAACTTCCATGGTCTCCACGTTTTTCAGCAATGCGCGGTATCTCTCCTCGTGCATCTTCTCGATCGCCGCAACGCCGCGAAACTGCTCCGCCAGCTCGGTGAAGCCTTCTTCCTCCGCTTCTTTGGCCATGCGGTCATACATATCCGTCCATTCGTAGTTTTCACCCTGAGCCGCGTGCAGCAGGTTTTCGGCGGTGTCGCCCAATTCGCCGAGCGCTTTGAGCCACAGCTTGGCGTGTTCCTTTTCGTTATCCGCCGTCAGCAAAAAGAGCGCCGCGATCTGTTCATAGCCCGCTTTTTTGGCGACGGAAGCAAAAAAGGTGTATTTGTTCCGCGCCTGCGATTCGCCTGCGAATGCTTCCCAAAGGTTTTTCTCGGTTTTCGTGCCTGCGTATTGATTTGCCATGTTCATTTCTCCTTTTCATGATTTTCTCTTAGCTTTTGAAATATTTTTCCGTTTATGCGGAACGCCGCGCTTTTATGTCTGTTCCGTGCCGAGCAGTTCGATCTGGGCGGCAAACGGCTTCATGCCTTCTATGCAGATTTCCGCAACCTGAGCAACTTCCATGCCCAGCATTTCGCAGCCCCGGCGGATCAGGTCGCGGTCGCACTTGGCGGCGAATTTCTTATCCTTGAATTTCTTCATGAAGCTCTTGACTTCCAGATCGGAGATGCCGTGGGGGCGCATACGGGCGCAAGCCTGAATGATCCCCGTCAGCTCGTCCACTGTGAACAGGCTTTTTTCCAGATTCGTTTCAGGCTTCACGTCGGAGCAGATGCCGTAGCCGTGGCTGAGAATGGCGCGGACGTCCGCCGCGTCGACCCCCAGCGCGAGCAGCTCGTTTTCCGTGTGCTGCAAATGCTCGTCGGGGAATTTTTCATAGTCGAAATCGTGCAGATAGCCGATCGCCATCCAGTGCTCGCGGTCTTCCCCGAAAGCATCCGCCATCGCGCCCATGGCGTACATCACGTTTCTGGCGTGAAGGATGAGATGATGCTCGGTGACTTGCGCGTCGTTGAGTTCCTGCGCTTTTTGTAAGGTCAGCATAGTTTCCTCTTTTCCGATCCATGATCTGTAATCGTATAGCGATAGACGTAGTCGTCCATATAGTAACCCGCGCCGATGTCGATCTTTTCGGCTCTGACCCGCTCAAAGCCGAGCTTTTCATAGGCGAAAACGGCGCTGTTGTTTTTGTTGACGTTCAATTCAACGGCTGAAAGCCCGACCTCCTGCGCTTTTTGACACACAAAGCCGAGCATCTGCCGCGCGTAGCCCTTGCCGCGTTCCGCTCTCAGCAAATAGAATTTGCTTAAATACAGACAGTTTTCTTTGGGATAAAACGCAAGGAACCCGACCCGCCGATCGCCGACCCGCACGAAACAGTATTGGTACCCGTGCGCCAACTGCTCCCGCAGGGCGTTTACGGATTGAAACTTTTCGAGCATATAGTCGTTTTGTGCCGTGCCGAGGATCGGATCGTAATGCTCCCGAACGATCTCGGTTGCCAGCGCCGACATGGCTTCGATGCCGCCTTCGTCCGTCGACATCAGGGGTTCAAAGGTCATGGTCGATCCTCTTTTCATTAGAATTTGAGCTTGAAGCTCACCGTGCGGTAGAGTATGGCGATCAGATTGTAAAGGTTGATCAGCGGGTTGCTCGCCGTGCGGTAAGGCTTGTCGACCTGACGGGTGAACTTGCCGTTTTTGTAAGTATAAAGCGTGGTGTCGACCTTGGACGGATCGTCCTTGTGGATGGTGACGGTGCGCACGCCGTAGGGCGCGGGCTTGGCGAACTGACAGCCGTAGGTCAGCCCGAGGGTCATACCGTCGTAAACGCCGGTGTAGCCGGCCGTGTGCAGATGGCCGAAAAAGGCGCCGACGGTGTTCTTTTCCTTCAAAACGGGGAATTGCTCAGAGGGCTCAATGGTCAGCCAGCCCTCTTCAAAATAGCCGCTGGCGACCGCCGGATTCAGCCGCAGTGCCTTGCCGTCGTCGAGGATCGCGCCGTCGTCGAACACGGAGCAGGCTTCAAACAGGTTGCCGACTTCGTTGAGCGGAATATGCTCGAACGCGTAGCACGGCACGCCGCCGGTCGGCAGGTTTTTCAGCCAATTCAATTGCTCGTCGTTAAAGCCCTGACCGTTGTCGAGCGCGAGCAGACCGCAGACCGGCACGCCGCCCGCCTCCACGGCAAAGTAGGTGTCGATATGTCCTTGCGCGTCGTCACTCATATCCACCGTGACGCAGTGCGGATAAGAGGCGAAAATCGCCAGCCAGTCCTCCGCTTTCAGCTTTGCTTTATAGTCGTTGTTGCCCATGGCGACGGCGTAGGGCTTGCCGTATTCCTCCAGCGGTGCGAAGACCGCGGCGCAGGTCGCTTTCACGTTTGCCAGCGTTTTTTCGTAGTCGTTCTTGACGAAAACACCCTCCTTGAGCGGCTGCGCGTCGCTTCTGAGATCGCCCGCGCGATTGTCCTCCACGATGTCGCCCGTGAGGATGATGAAATCGGGCTGCGTTGCTTGGATCGCTTCGGTCAGAAAGCGGTTCAGCTCATGGGCAGGGTAGGCGTCGTCCTGCGGGTCGGAAATTTGCAGAACGGTGAAGGTGTCTTTGTCGCCGAAGGAAAGCGCCGCCGCGTCGTCCGCCAGCGCGTTCGCGCTCAGCGTGAACAGCAACAGCAGCGCAAGCAGGATTGCAATGGTTCTTTTCATTTGATTTCTCCTTGATTACGAAAGCAAAAGCAGCGCAGGGCTTTGCTCTGCGCTGCAAATGGTGGTTGATGATCAGCCCTGTGCGTAGGCGCCGACCTGCATCATAAAGTCGCCGATCTGGGCGCCGAATTCGGGGGCGCCGTCCATGATCAGCTTGCCCTTTTTGCAGGAATCCAGCATATCGTCAATGGACATGAGAATGCCGAGAGCGCTGTCGAAATTGTCAAAGCGCATGGTGAAGAACGGCATGGCGCGTTTGTATTCGCCGCGGCCGGCGCGGGTCTTGCCCGCCTTCACGCGCAGATATGCGCTGACTTCGGGGTGATCGTTGACAGCCCAGGCGTACACGCGGTCGGGGCTCTTGGTCGCCCAGTCGTGGATGGCTTCGTGCCCGTTCTTGTTCAGCGTGCTGATGCCGCTGGAGAGCAGGTAGAAGTAGCACTTGACGAGCAGCTTTTTGGTGTCCGCGTCTTCGGGCGGCGTCTTCGCGCCGAGCAGATCGGCCATTTTCAGCAGCACCATCATGAAGCTGATGAACGCGCCCGGATGCTTGGCGGCGCCCTTCATTTTGGGCAGATACTGGGGCTTGATATCGCCTTTGAAAAAGGCGTTGAGTGCTTCAATGCTCTTGAACTCAAGCTCAACGTGAGCGTTGTTGGTCAACTTATCGGCGTGGCAGAGCCATTCGCCGTTGTTCACCACAAAGTGCGTGCCGACCTTCCCCTCGGGCACGTCCGGGCAAAGCGCGCTCACCTGATAGATGGTGTGCGCATGCTCAAACTTTTTGGCGAGGTTCGGGATGTCGTTGGCAAGGACCTTGACGAGCGGCAGAGCGGCACAGAGAAAGATTTTATTGGTTAAAACTTCTTCTCTTGAAGACATGATGATCTCATCCTTTCTGCTTTTTTCGCAAATATCAATTCAGCCGCGGCGCTCCGGAATGCGGAGCCGGTGAACAGAACCGATACCTGCTGATGAAAGAGCCTGAATCAGGTCTCGTCGTCCCAATCGTCGTCGAGCTCAAAGTCAGCCTTCATGGTCTCGCGGACGGCGGCGATGATGCCGTTGGAATCGATGCCCAGAATCGACATGATATCCTCATGCAGGCCGATGGGAGCAAACTGATCCTGAATGCCAAGGCGTTTGAACGCGCAGCCCTTGCCGGTTTCGGCAACCACTTCGGCCACGGCGCCGCCGAGGCCGCCGATGACGCTGTGGTCTTCGACCGTGATGATGCGGCGGGTGTCGCTGATGGCCTTGACGATGGCGTCACGGTCGATGGGCTTGATGGTGTGCATATTCAGCACGCGAACCTTCAGCCCGTCGGCATTCTCAAGGAAGTTAGCGGCCTGAAGCGCCTGGAACGCGCAGGAGCCGCAGGCGATGACGGTGATATCGGTGCCTTCGTGCAGCTCGACAGCCTTGCCGACCTCGAAGCCGTAATCGGTGGTGGTGTTCAGCACACGGTCAAAACCGCGATTGATGCGGATATAGTAGGGGCCGGGGTTCTCATACGCGGCGCGAACCGCGTTCACGGTCTCCATACCGTCTGCCGGGCAGATGAGGGTGATGTTGGGCATGGAGCGTACCACCGCCATATCGCAGATGGCGTGGTGCGTGGAGCCGGCCTGACCGAAGGAGGTGCCGGAGTGGGTGGCAATGACCTTCGCGTTTACGTTCTGGTAGCAGATGTCGGTGTGGAGCTGGTCGGCGCTTCTGAGCGAAGCAAAGACCGAGAAGGTGGAAAGGAAGGGAACCATGCCCGCCTTCGCCATACCGGCGGCGACGCCGAACATGTTCTGTTCCGCGAT
>JAFTEL010000026.1 GCA_017453685.1 Clostridia bacterium | reverse complement strand
TGTTCTTTCACGGTTTCGCTCCTCCTTTGTTTCGTCCCTCGCAAACGACCGCCACATCATAAAGAGCATCAGGCTTGCCGGCCGCTCGCGGTCCCGCCGTTTCGCTTTCTTCGCAATCTTCAGCGGATTCCAACTATCGCCGGACGGCACCATGACGCCAACGAAATAAGGAATTTCCGGCTTCACGGCCTCGAACACATTTTCCTGCATGACGTAGTAGTTAAAGTCGCCTATGAAGTTGTGCCCGTTCTTTGAATGGAAATCGGCAATGCTGCTCTTGACCTCGTAGCAGTAGAAATCCCCGTGCTCGATCCCACTCACGGTATTGTTGAGCGGCTTAAATCTCATGTAATCCACGCGGATCGGGTGCATCGAATAGTAATCAAATGTTACCTCCCGCGCAATGTAAACGCGCGTGTCATTGTGCGGATTCAGATACTTTCGCAGCATCGCCGTCAAGTCCGCCGTGATCTCCGGTCTGCTGCTCACGTTTCCAGTTCCTCCCTGAATAATTCCGACAGAATCGCGTAAAGGTCGCTCGCTGCCTCCCATGCCGCTTCTTCGTCCTCACGCTCGAACTCGCACGGCTCAATATTCAGCGCGTCCGCGAGCGGTGCGATCAACGCCCGCAGTTTCTCGTGCTGTTCTTTTCTCCACTCGTCATTGCTCATTTCTCCGCCTCCGCCTTTGCCAGCACAGCTTCGGCAATCTCCGCTGCGACGGCCGCAACCTGTATCGCCTCGATAGCGATATTCCCGTAGCCGCCGCGGTCCGGGTGCCGTTTTGTTCTGAAACACGTTTCGTTGACCGCCTCGCAAAGCTCTCCGAACTCCTCGCCGAGCGTCCCTATCCACTCGTAAAGCGTGTTGTCGCTCTGTGCTCCCCAAAGCTCTATCTGGCGCTTGCGCTCGCCGGCAATCAGTCCGATAACCTCCGCGCTCACGCCCTCCGGCAATACGACCATCCGCCCATCTTCTTTTGCTTTCTTTTCCTGTTCGATCTCCTCCGGCGTCATGCCCGTGTCCTCATATTCCGCAAGCAGGTTGATTGCCTCGCGAATATGCGGCAGATCGCGGGCAAAATAAATACCATCATCGCCGAACACGGATACGTGCGTTATATCTTCTCTCATTGTCTTTCGTTCCATCATCAGCCCTCCGTTCTCTCCTCAACATAGCACCAGCTTTGAGGCGGCCTATGCAGCCAGTTTCCGCAAGGTATATCAAAATACCTCAGCCCCGGTAAAAGCGCCTTTGCCTCGTCGCCTTTTACTCCGTATTCACAGTCTTTACACCACGGCCACCCGTTCTTAATACACGGCTTGAAAAACTCGCTTATCTCGCGCGGCTTGTCGTAGATGGTCAATTTGGATATGTGCAGGCCGTGTCCCGCTTTTCCGTTGCCGAGGTATTCCATGATCTCCACATCGGAAAGGCAAGTTCCCGGCACTTCGTAATGCGTTACTAGAGCCGCCGGATCGCTGCACGAAAACAGAAGTGGAATGTCCTTGTCGCATATAAATTCCGCCCACACGTGGCCTTTGCGAAGTCCCCACTTCTCACGGTTCCACACAGCGACCTCGCCGTGCAGATCATCCCGGAAGAACTCGTTGCATCCGCTCAACGTACAGTAAAGATAGCCCTTGTATGGCGTCGGTATCTTTGGCGCGGTTTTCCGCACTTCAATGATCTTTTCTCTTGTGGCGATCTTTCGGCTCCAATTCGGACGCACGCTGAACATGACAGCTATTTCACCGCTCATTTCTTCCCCCTCGTTGAATTGTTATTCTTTCATCCATGCCTCACGCACCACGGCACACCAATCCACAGCCGTCGCTGCCTGTGCGCATTGCTTACAGACTGTTTCCGCTTTCGCGATGATTGCAAGCGCGCCGTTTCCCATAACTCCCTTATCGCCGGTGTTCACTTTCCGCTTGCAAATATCGCAAAGTTCAACCTTCACGATTCTTTCCCTCCTTAGTCGGCGCGCGCTGCGCCAGCCACCACGTAATATCCGACCCATGCGGACACTCGCCGTCGGTGAAATCGCACGGATTTACTTCGAGCGTCCGCTTCGGCTCGTCCGTCACGGTCACTGTTTCTGTCTTGCACTTGTAGCAGAACGCTTTCACGAAAGCATCATCCCAAGGCGGCCGGTATTCCGCTTTCTTCAGGAACTCCGCCAGCTTCTCCGGCGTCATGCACATAACACGGTCGTAATTGTTCATGCCGCCGCGCGGCGACATGGCCGGAACGTCATACGCCAGCCGCAGCAACCAGCCGATCACCTTCAGCATGGCGTCCTTGTTGATCCCGTTGTGTGTCGGCATCTGGACGACCTGAAAAATAGCCTGTCCCTTTTCCTCCTCCGTGTACTTGTCGCTGTCGATCTGAAGGAAGATAGCACACGCTTTTCCGATTTTCATGTTTCCACAACCTCACATTCTCCCGGTTCGACGCCGACCTGTGCGCCGCCCATTTGGATAAAATACATGAGCTTCATCGGAGCCTTTGACTTTCCGACGACCTCGTGGACGCTCCCGACCTCCGGCCGCACGATCTCGGCGACCGGCAGCTCCTCCTTGATTCTGATTTTCATTCTGCACGCTCCTTCACCACGGAAATTCCCGCCGCATATTCTCCTCTCCGACAACAGGGATCAAACTGTCCTTCATAAACACCGGCACGCCGCGCGCAGCGCAGGAAGCGACGATGTAATTGATCCACGACTTTTCCGGCACAAACTTTCCTGAGCGGTTGCCGGTTTCCGCGCCGATGATTACCCAATCGAAAGAACTGATCCAGTCCCATTCACTGACGCGGAGCGGCCCGCATATTGGCTCAATGCTCAGAAACTTCTTGTAGCCATATGGCAGATCGTTTATTACGTTGCTCGCCTCTATTGCTTTTTCCTCCGTCGTTGCCGTCGTGCCGTACCACATATTTTCAGCGGCCGGCAGTTTCCCGTTGTGCGCCAGCTCTACATAGCGCGCAGGATGTTTTGTAAGGAACAGATAGCGGTGCTGTGGTGCTTCCTTTGCCGCGCGCATTACCGCCGTGATCCACCATTCCTTCACCCACACGCCAAAAAGGTCTGCCATGCTGCACACAAATACTGTGCGCGGCTTCTTCCATTTCTTCGGCTCGTCCATCCTGTAGCGGTGGAGCGTAGGCGTAAACCAATACGGAAACGGCGCGATTGCTTCCTTGCCGTCCTTTTGAATCTTCTTCATCGGCGCGTCCAGTATGTAAAGCGGCGTGATCGGATGTCCAATATCGACCAGCGACTTTCCACTTGAATGACCGCCGAATCGCTCCGCTATCCTTTTTGCATAGCAATATGCGCATCCATGCGCGCAGCCCGTGACAGGGTTCCACGTTGCATCCGCCCACTCGATCTTCGTCTTGTTCATGCGTTATACCTCATTTCCCCAAGCGTCCCAGCCGTCAGCGCGGCAGCGGGCGAAAAGCTCGATGCGCGGCACGTCGCCCATAAGCTCCACGATCCGCCGGCGCGCCTCGTCCGGTTTCTTGCTGTGCGCCTCTATCGGTGCTTCGATGATTTGATGTACGCTGTGGCATTTGATCGCGTCCTTTGCCCTGAAGCCGGGCGTCACGCCGAGTAGACACACTTCCGCGTTCGCTCTCGTGTACGCGCCCATGCCCCAAAAGTTGCTCCCGCTCTTTGCGTTTTTCTTGACCCAAACAAACGCGGCCGTCTTGTACCGGAAGCCCCACGCTTCCATGACGCGGATCGCGTCGGCGATTTGCGGGAAGGTCGCCCACATGAAAAGAGCAGACCCCCCCCCGCACAGATTTTTGACCGGAAGCTCGCATATATCGTTTGTACTCATGGTTCCGTAGTGCGCGTTCGCTGTCCCGCGCTTGCCCTTCGGCCCGCCCTGCTGCTGATAACTCCACGGGGGATCGGCATAAATAACGCTGTACTGCTTATCAGGAAAAGGGATCATGCTCTGCCCTCCATGTGCTCCGCGCCGATCACTTCGCCCTTGAACGGCACCGGCGCGCGGTCATATCCGGTCGTTTTAACATTCGGGTATCTCTCATTGAACGAATGGAACGGCTGGTTATCCTTGATGATCGCCTGAAGCGCCTTGTCAAGCTGCACCTGTCGCGCGTCCTGCTCGTTGCATCGGATAAAGGCGTCGGCATAGTAGTCGCACTTCTCTTTGAGCGTCTTTGAAAGCTCCGATATGCG
>JAFTEL010000025.1 GCA_017453685.1 Clostridia bacterium | reverse complement strand
GATCTGGTGGAGCGGTTCGAGCTGTTCATCACCCGCCGCGAATTTGCCAACGCCTATTCCGAGCTGAACGATCCGATCGATCAGCGCGAGCGTTTTGAGGCGCAGGAAGAACTGTTTGCGCAGGGCGATGAGGAAGCCAACCACACCGACGAGGACTTCCTCCGCGCGCTGGAATACGGCATGCCCCCCACGGGCGGCATCGGCATCGGCATCGACCGCCTCGTTATGCTTCTGACCAACAGCTACTCTATCCGCGACGTGCTGTTGTTCCCGACTATGAAAACGTTGGAGCCATAAGCACAATATATAGCGACGAAACCTTTTACTGGCTCATAATAATGTGTGTTTCTAAAAACAACTCGTTGTTTTACAAAAAAATACTAAAAATGGCTGAGAGCTCGCGATACAAGTTGCTGTAACGCGAGCTCTCAGAAAAGAAAGCCGTAAGCGCTTTGTGCACGGGGCAGTTTGTTCGTTTTGCAGTCGTGTGCTGATGGTGCTGAAAGCAAATAACGCGTTGTCGGTGAGAATTGGTTCTGATAAAAGCATAGAATGGAGAGAGTGCTGTTGAAGGAGCGGAATTACGGAATCGATTTGCTGCGCCTTGTGTTGATGTTTTATGTTATCATTCTTCATGTTCTTGGTCAGGGCGGTGCTGTGGGTAATCCTTCCAACCTTGATGCGAAGTATTATTGGCTCGTCATGTTTTTGGAAACGATTGCGTATTGCGCCGTGGATGGTTTTGCGCTGATGAGCGGTTATGTTGGCTACAAAGAGGAGAATAACAGGCTGAGACTGTCGCATTATCTGAATATTTGGCTTCAAGTCGTGTTTTACGGCTTAGTGATCACAGCGGTATTCTGCTTTATTCTACCGCAGGAAATCGGTTTGACTAAATTTATCAAGGCATTTTTCCCCGTAACGCTGGTTTCGTATTGGTATTTTACGGCGTATACGGCACTGTTTTTTGTCGCGCCTCTGATCAATGTGGCTGTTCAAAAGACAAATAACGCGACATTGAAAAAAAGCGCTGTTTTTTTGCTCGTTTTATTCTCTGCGTATGCGTCGGCTGCCAGGATGTTCGGCGATACCTTCAACCTGCATTACGGCTACAGCTTCGTATGGATTGCGTTAATGTATTATATTGGCGCCGTGATGAAGAAAACCGGATTGTTTTCCGGAATCACGGCGGTGAAGGGAATCGTTGCTGCCCTCATTTTAGCGATACTCAGAGAACTGTGGTTGATACACGGCTGGGATGTTGTGCCGCCGTTCTTGCACAAGTTCAACGTTCGATATTACCTTTCCTATAATTCACCGGCCATTGTTGCCATCGCCATCATTCATGTGGTACTCTTTGCAAAATTGCGACTGCCGTCGAAGATGGTGAAAATCGTTAAGTTTGCCGCGCCGGGTGCTTTTGCGGTTTATATCATCAACGTGCAGTATTACGTGTGGAATTATGTCATGAAGGGGAATTTTGCGTTTCTTGCCAAGTCGCCGCTTTACGAGGCGCTGCTTGTGATCATCGGTTTTGCGCTGCTGTTTGTGGCGGTGTCGGTTACGGCAGATCATTTCAGGCAAGTGCTGTTTCGCGCAGTCAGGCTTAACAAACTGACAGTTTTCATTGAAAACAGAGTCAATCTGATCTTGGACAGACTGGTTCGAGATTAAGCTGTATCATCAAAAGGGCTGTAAATAACAGAATTAAGAACGCCGAGATTCACTTAACAAAGTGAGCCTCGGCTTTTGAATTTTTCCATTCGCTTTGATGCGTATGAATCGGCGGAACCGGTAGTTTTATTTAACCGGCTTAGTGTTCCAGATGTTCTCCGCATAATCGCGGATGGAACGGTCGGCGGCGAATTTGCCGGCGCCGGCGATGTTCATCAGCGACATGCGGTTCCACGTTTCACGATCCGCCCACAGCGCTTCGATCTTCTGCTGCGCCTGCCGGTAATCGGCGAAGTCGGCGAGCACCATATAGGGGTCGTGGTGGATGATGGTCGCGCCGATCTCGGGGAACGGTTTGCCGTTGATGCCCTTGTCGATGAAATCGACCAGGCGGTGGATATCGGCGTTGTTGTCGTAATAAGTCCTGGGGTTATAATGGGCGCGCAGCGCGTTTGCTTCCTGCGTTCTCATGCCGAAGATCACGATGTTGTCTTCTCCGACCGCTTCACAAATCTCAATGTTCGCGCCGTCCATCGTGCCCAGCGTGATCGCGCCGTTGAGCATGAGCTTCATGTTGCCCGTACCGCTTGCCTCGGTGCCTGCCAGCGAAATCTGCTCGCTGACGTCGGCGGCGGGCATCAGCTTTTCGGCTGTGCTGACGTTATAGTCTTCCACGAAGACGACCTTGAGGCGCCCCTTCACGTCGGGATCGTTGTTGATCAAATCGCCCAGCGCCACAATGAAGCTGATGATCTTTTTCGCCATAAAGTAGCCCGAAGCGGCTTTCGCGGCGAAAATATAGGTGTGCGGCGTGAAATCGCCGTTCGGGTTCTCTTTGATCGCCAGGTAGCGGGACAGAATGTGGAAAGCATTGAGATGCTGCCGCTTGTATTCATGCAAGCGCTTGACCTGAACGTCGAAAATGGAATCGGGGTCGAGCTTGACGCCCTGTTTTTGTTCCACGAGCTTGGCGAAGCGCTCTTTGTTGCCGCGCTTGATCTTTTCGAGCTGTTCCAGCACCGCTTTGTCGTCGGCAAATTCGCGCAGGCGCTGCAGTTCGTCGGCGTTGCCGGTGAAGCCCTTGCCGATGAGCTTGGTCAAGTAAGCCGCCAGCGCGGGATTGGATTGGTTGAGCCAGCGGCGGTGCGCGATGCCGTTGGTGACGTTGGTGAATTTCTCGGGCGTTAAGCGATAGAAATCGTGGAACACGTTGTCCTTGAGGATCTCGCTGTGCAGAGCGGATACGCCGTTGACGCTGTGGCAGGCCGCCACGCAGAGGTTCGCCATGCGCACCGTGCCGCCGGCGATGACCGCCGTGCGCTCCACGTAGTCCGCGTCCTGCGTCGCGCCCCAGACGTAAGCGCGGTAGCGGTTGTCGATCTCTTTGATGATCTGGTAAATGCGGGGCAGGAGGCGCTTGATGAGGTCTTCGCTCCAGCATTCCAGCGCTTCTTTCATCACGGTGTGGTTGGTGTAGGCCACGGCGTTGGTCACGATGCGCCAGGCGTCGTCCCAGCCGTAACCGCATTCGTCGAGGAAAATGCGCATGAGTTCGGGGATGCACAGCGTCGGATGCGTGTCGTTGATGTGAATGGCGACCTTTTCGGCGAAATTGTCGATAGTGCCGAAATGGCGCAAGTGGCGCTGCACGATATCCTGAATGGAGGCCGAGACCAAAAAGTATTGCTGCTTTAAGCGCAGGCTCTTGCCTTCGGGATGGTTGTCGGCAGGGTAGAGCACCTTGCTGATGACTTCCGCCATGGCGTTTTGCTCCACGGCGCGCAGGTAGTTGCCGCTATTGAACTGCTCCATGTCGATGCCGGGCGCTTTGGCGGACCACAGGCGCAGAACGCTGACGCCCTTGCCGTCCTTGCCGGAAACGTACATATCGTAAGGCACGGCAAGAATGGGCGTGTAATCGTTGATCTCAACGTGGTGGTAGTGTGCTTCCCACTGGTCGTTCACATAACCTTCAAAGCGCACTTCCTGAGCGCATTCTTCGCGTTCTTCCAGCCAGACTTCACCGCCGGGCAGCCAGAAATCGGGCAGCTCCGTCTGCCAGCCGTCGACCAGCTTCTGCTTGAAAATGCCGAATTCGTACAGGATGGAATAGCCCATACCATTGTAGCCCTGCGAGGCGAGCCCGTCTAAATAACAGGCGGCAAGGCGCCCCAGACCGCCGTTGCCTAAGCCCGCGTCGGGTTCACATTCATAGAGCTTTTCCAGCTTGATGCCGAAGGCGCCGAGCGCCTTTTCCATGGTGGAAGTCAGGTTCAGATTGAACAGGTTATTCTTCAGCGAGCGACCCATGAGGAATTCCATGGAAAGGTAATAGATGCTCTTGGAATCGCTCTTTTTTGCTTCTTTGGAAAACTCCGATCTGCCCTTTGCCATGAGATCGCGGACGATCATAGCGACGGCTTTGTAAAACTGATCATAGGTGGCTTCTTCGGGCGTAACGCCGAAAAAGTGGGAGAGCTTGCCGACGATCTGCTCTTTTGCCTGCGCCGTAGAAAGCGAATAATTCATACAAAACCTCCAAAACTTCTTTGAATCAACGCGGTTTTAACGGTTCTGTTAGTCATTTTACACGAAAAAATCCAAAATTACAACACCTGACAGAAATTGTATTTAGTTTTTTTGAAAAAAGCCTTCCCGCAAAAGTTTACGGGAAGGCTCGTTCACTCTATCAGCAGTCTGCCAGCGTTGCCGCCATGACGGCTTTGATGGTGTGCATCCTGTTTTCAGCTTCCTGGAAGACGACGGACGCCTTGCTTTCAAACACTTCATTGGTCACTTCCATGTTTTCACGCCCGAAGCGTTCGCACATTTCCCGGCCGATCGCCGTTTCCTTGTCGTGATACGCGGGCAGGCAGTGCATGAACACGGCGTTGGGGCTTGCCAGCTTCATCAGCTTGCCGTTGACCTCGTAGGGCGCTAAATCGTTCACGCGCTTGTCCCACACTTCGACCGGTTCGCCCATGGAGACCCAGACGTCTGTGTAGATCACGTCCGCGCCTTTGACCGCTTCCTGCGGGTCCTCGCACAGCGTGACGCTGCCGCCGCTTTCCGCGGCGAGCTCTTCGCAGGTCTTGACCAGCGCGGGGTCGGGGAAGTAGGCCTGCGGCGCGCAGGCGACGAAATGCAGCCCGAGCTTGGCGCAGCCGACCATGAGCGAGTTGCCCATATTGAAGCGGGAATCGCCCATGTAAACAAACTTAATACCCTTCAAACGGCCGAAGATCTCACGCACGGTGAGCATATCGGCGAGAATCTGCGTGGGGTGGAATTCATCGGTCAGACCGTTCCAGACCGGCACGTCGGCGTAGGCGGCGAGCGTTTCCACTTTTGCCTGACCGAAGCCGCGGTATTCGATGCCGTCAAACATGCCGCTAAGCACGCGCGCTGTGTCGGCGATGCTTTCCTTTTTGCCAATCTGCGAGCCGCTCGGGTCAAGGTAGGTGCAGCCCATGCCGAGATCGTGCGCCGCAACCTCAAAGGAGGAGCGGGTGCGCGTGCTGGTTTTTTCAAAGATCAGCGCGACGTTCTTGCCTTCGCACAGTCTGTGCGGAATACCGGCCTTTTTCTTGGCCTTCAGTTCGGCGGCAAGGTCGATGAAATAAAGAATCTCTTCGCTTGAAAAATCAAGCAGCTTCAAAAAGTCTCTTCCCTTTAAGTTCATGGCTGTTCCTCCTTGGCGGCTTCTTTCAGCACTTCCAGCGCTTTTGTCAGCAGTTCTTGCGGGATATTCAGCGGCGGCAGCAGCCGCACCTTGTCTTTGGCTTTGATGACCAGAAGGCCGTTCGCCAGACATTTCTTGATGACATCGCCCGCGTCTTTCTTTGTTTTGACCCCGATCATCAGCCCCATGCCGTCCACGGCTTCAATGCCGGGCTGACCGTTCAGTGTTTCAATAATCAGCGTGGATTTCTGCTTGACTTCGTTGAGCAGCTTATCGTCCAGCCGTTCCAGAACGGAGATCGCGGCGGCGGCGCAGATCGGATTGCCGCCGAAAGTGGAGCCGTGGCTGCCGGGGGTGAACACGGCCTCGACCTTTTCGCCGAGCATCGTCGCGCCCAGCGGCAGACCGCCGGAAAGCCCCTTCGCGGTGGAGACCACGTCCGGCTTGACGCCGTAGTTCATATAGGCGTAGAGCGCGCCCGTTCTTCCGTTGCCGCACTGTACCTCGTCGCACATCAACACAACGTCATACTGTTCGCACAGCTTTGCCATGCCGGTCACATAGTCCTTGTCCAGCGGCATCACGCCGCCCTCGCCCTGCACGATCTCCATGATAAAACCGGCGACCTTTTGGGTTCGGAACACTTCTTCCGCCGCCGCCAGATCGTTGACGGGCACCGAAACGAAACCGGGGGTCAAGGGGGTGAAATCCTTGTGGAACACGTCCTGTCCCGTGGCGGCCAGCGTGGTCAGCGTGCGGCCGTGAAAGCTGTTGAGCAGGGTGACGATGGTGCTGTATTCCTGACCTTTTTTCTCCGCGGCGTATTTTCTCGCCGCTTTGATGGCACATTCATTGGCTTCCGCGCCGGAATTGGAAAAGAACACCTTTTTCATGCCCGTGCGCTCGCAGAGCATCTGCGCCAGCTTTACGCACGGTTCGGTGTAATACAGGTTGGAGGTGTGCTGCAGGGTCGCCGCCTGCTTGGCAACGCAGTCTGCCCACACGTCGTCGGCATAGCCGAAGGTGTTCACGGCGATGCCCGCCGCCAGATCGATGTATTCTCTGCCGTTTTCATCCCAGACCAGCGAGCCCTTGCCCCTGACCAGCGCAACGTCAAAGCGGGCGTAGGTGTGGGCGATATACGCGCTGTCGGTTTGTTTGATGTTCAATCCGTTCACCCCTTTGTAAACATGGTGCCGATGCCTTCGTTGGTCAGCATTTCAATGAGAATGGCGTGGGGGATCGTGCCGTCAATGATGAACACGCGGTTCACGCCCCATTCGATGGCGTCGGTGCAGCATTTGGTCTTGGGGATCATGCCGCCGGAAATCACGCCGTCCGCGAGCAGCTGCGGCATTTCGCTGCATTTGATCGTGTCGATCAGGCTGTTCGGGTCGTTCATATCCCGCATCACGCCGCTGATATCCGTCAGGCTGATGAGGCTTTCCGCGCCGAGGCTGCCGGCGATCTTCGCCGCCGCCGTGTCGGCGTTGATATTGTAAATATTGCCTTTTTTATCACACGCAAGGGTGGAAATGACGGGGATGTAGCCCTTTTCGATCACGTCGAGGATCGGCTGCACGTTGACGTTGGTGATTTCGCCCACAAAGCCCAGCTTTTCATCTTTGGCGACGGCTTCGATCATCTGCCCGTCAACGCCAGAAAGGCCCATGGCGCTGCCGCCTCTGGTCTCGATCAGATTGACCAGCGTTTTGTTGACCTTGCCGGCGAGCACCATCTGCACCACGTCGATGGTCTCTTCATCCGTGACACGAAGCCCGTTCACAAATTCGCTCTTCTTGCCGATCTTATTCAGCAGTTCGGTGATCTCGGGACCGCCGCCGTGCACCAGCACGACCTTCACGCCGATGAGCGAGAGCAACACGATGTCGCGGATGACGGAATCCTTGAGCTTTTCGTTGATCATGGCGTTGCCGCCGTATTTGATGACCACGATCTTGCCGGTGTATTCCTGAATGTAGGGGAGCGCATGCACCAGGATCTTGGCGCGCTGCGCGTTTGAGATATGATCCATGTTGTTTCTTCCTTCCTCAGGTGCGGTAGTCGCCGTTGATTTTAACATAATCGTAGGTCAGATCGCAACCCCACGCGGTGGATTTTGCCGCTCCGTCGTTGAGGTGGACGAGGATTTCGACCTCGTTTTCGCTCAGCACCGTTTTGGCGAGCTCTTCCGAAAACTCAATGCCCTCGCCGCTGCGGCAAACGTCGACCTGACCGGCGCGGGAGGCGAAGGATACGTCGATCTTCGTCACGTCGACCGCCGCGCCGCTGTAACCGATGGCGCACAGCACGCGCCCCCAGTTGGCGTCCGCGCCGAACATGGCGGCTTTGGTCAGCGAGGAACAGATCACGCTTTTGGCGACTGTTTTGGCGGTCGGCAAGTCTTTCGCGCCGTCCACTTTACATTCCAGCAGCTTGGTCGCGCCCTCGCCGTCGCCCGCGATGCGGCGGCACAGATACACCGTCACGGTGTTCAGCGCCTTCATGAAGGTTTTGAAATCGTCGTTTTCTTTGTCGATCAAGTCGTTCTCCGCCATGCCGTTGGCAAGCACGCACACCATATCGTTGGTGGAGGTGTCGCCGTCGACCGATACCATGTTGAACGTGTCGGCAATGTCGCCGCTCAGCGCTTTCTGCAGCAGGGCGGGGGCGATGGCGCAGTCGGTCGTGATGAACACGAGCATGGTCGCCATGTTGGGGTGGATCATGCCGGAACCCTTCGCAATACCGCCGATTTTACATTCTTTGCCGCCGATCTCAAACGAAACGGCGACCTCTTTCAGCCGTGTGTCGGTGGTCATGATGCCCTCCGCCGCCTCGGCGGAATGGCTGCCCAAAGCCTTGTGCAGCAGCGGGATACCGACCTTGAACGGTTCAATGCTCATCGGCAGACCGATCACACCGGTGGACGCGACCACGACGTCGCCGGCCTTCAAGCCCATCTCTTCGGCGAGCAGCTTGCAGGTCTCCTCCGCCAACTGTTCGCCGCCCGTGTTGCAGGTGTTGGCGTTGCCGCTGTTGCAGATGATCGCCTGCGCCCAACCGTCGGCAAGGTGGCGCTTGGTGACCGCCAGCGGCGCGCCCTTGACCAGATTGGTGGTGTAGACGCAGGCGGCGGCCGCTTTGGTCTCGCTGTAGATCAGCGCGATGTCGCGCTTGGTTTTGTTTTTGCGGATGCCGCAGTGCACGCCCGCGGCAGTGAATCCTTTTGCGGCGCAGACGCCGCCGTTGATCATTTTCATTTCTTCCTCCGAAATCACAGGTCAAGTCCGCTTTCCGGCGCAAGACCGAGCCTGATGTTCATACATTCGATGGCGGCGCCCGAAGCGCCTTTGCCGAGGTTGTCATAGGTCGCGCAGAGGATCATGCGCTCGTCGTTGCCGTAGACGGTCACTGCCATCGAGTCTTTATTCGACAGGGAACAGGCGTTGAGGAATCCCTCCTGCGCGCAGTCTTGATAGAATACGATGCTGCCCGAATAGGCGGCTTTCAGCGCGTTTTTCACGTCGGCAAGATTTGCGCCGTTGAGCTGTTCGCGGTGCAGCGGCACCGTCACCTGCATCCCGCTGTAAAAATCGCCCACGACGGGGCAGAAAACAGGGGGAACAGCGACGCCGGTCTGCACGGTCATTTCTTTCAAATGCTTATGGATTTGCGTCAGTCCATACTGCCGCGGCGCGTGAAGCAGCGGGTCGCGGTCGGTTGCCTCATACTGCACAATCATTTTTTTGCCGCCGCCGCTGTAACCCGTGAGCGAAAAGCAGCTCAGCGCGGCGTCCCGTTTCAGCAGTCCGCTTTTAATAAGCGGATAGACGAGGGCGATAAAGCCGCTGGCATGGCAGCCAGGTGAGGCAATGCGGTCGGACGATTGAACTGCCTGAAAGTGCTTCTCGGACAATTCCGGAAAACCGTAGGCCCAGCCCTCTTGGGTGCGGTGCGCCGTCGAGGTGTCGATCAGCACCGTGCCGCTGCCTTCGGCGAGCGCAGCCGATTCTCTGGCTGCGTCGTCCGGCAAGCATAAAAACGCCAGATCGCTTTCAGCGATGGCCTGCCTGCGGCACATCGGGTCTTTTCGGTTTTCTTCCGGCAGAACAAATACGTCAAGGTCGGTTCGTTTGTTCAACCGCTCCTGAATACGCAGACCGGTCGTGCCCGCGCTGCCGTCAATAAAAATACGTTTCATGCCACGTCTCCTTATAGGAATGCCGCCATTATAACACAAGATGATAGAATATGCAAGAAAATTGCATAAAAAGCTAAATTTTGGCTAAACAACAAAAATAGACTGCAGAATTATACGAAATTTGTGCAATTTCTTGAAAAGAGCCGTGAATAGTGATCGCACTGTTCACGGCTTTTTATAGGAAACCCTGATTAAACCGCAGGCACACATCTTGACGGAATATTTTCCGTCATAGATCACAAAAATACTCGTTAATACATCCAGTATTGCCTGCGTTTTTTGTTTCCTCTGACGAAAAAACTTCTCGTCAATCTGCGTACCCCGATTCAATCAGCGTTTCCTTTATTCTGTTTTGGGTTCTGTCTCGTTTGGTTCGGGTTCCGGTTTGGCTTTTGCGCCGCCGTTGATCCTGTCGCTTCGTTCTTCCAGCCTCGGCAGGATCGTTTCACGATAGAGAATGGTGAAGATCGCGCCGAAGGGGATGGAAAGCAGAATCCCGATGATGCCGGCGATCTTGCCGCCGATGATGATGAGAACCAACGTCCACGCCGCCGGAATACCGAGGGAATCCTTGAACAGGATCGGTTTGAGCACCATCCCGTCCAGCGCCTG
The DNA here is from genome assembly GCA_017453685.1 of Clostridia bacterium. Lineage (GTDB taxonomy): Bacteria > Bacillota > Clostridia > Oscillospirales > Acutalibacteraceae > UBA8612. Next base: position 1,497 of record JAFTEL010000025.1, on the reverse strand, counting down.
CACGATGCACATAAAAATGAAGAAGATCAGCGCGTTCAGCGGCTTGTCCAGCACTAAGAAGAAGATGCCGATGCCGGTGCCGATCATCGGACCGAAGGTGGGCAGAATGTTGGTGATGGCAACGATGGAGGCGATCAGCGGCGCGTAGGGCATCTTCATGATCAGCGTAAAAATCAGCGCGAAGGCACCGACAATCAGCGCGTCGAGTAAAGTGCAGCCGACGTAGCGGATGAAAATGCTGTTGCAGTGGCTGAGCAGCTCATCGTGGCGCGCCAGCTTTTCTTTTTTCCAAATGGCGCAGCGGATCTTTTGCAGCCCCTTCACGATCGTCTTTTCAGAAAACAGGAAGCAGAAGCCGAACAGGATGCCGATCGCCCAGTTGGAAATACTCGCGCCGATGTTGCCGAGCGTGTCGAGAATGGTTTTGGAATTGTTCTTCAGCGTACTGAGCAGGGAATTCATCCAGCTGCTGATATACTTTTCAAAATCAGAGAGGTTGATCTTGATATTGTGCCGCTGGGCGAACGCCGTCGCTTTTTCCATCAGCGAACCCGCCAAAGCGGTGTATTTGCCCCAGTTGGCGATCAGGTTGGAAATGCTCTTGATCAGCGAAGGAATCAGGGCGATCAGCAGCAGCGCCAGAATCAGAACGAAGCAGACGATGGCGAAGACAACGCCGAGAGAGTGACGCGTCGTTTCCTTTTTGACCTTTTTGAAAACCTTTTTTTCAAAAAAGTCCGCCAGCGGGTTGGCGAGGTAGGCGACGACGATCCCGATGATGATCGGCGACAGGGCATGGAAAACCGCTTGCACCCCGTGGCCGACCGCCGTGATGTTGCTGAAAAACAGGTAGAGCAAAACCGCGCAGCAGGCGGAAAACACATAGGCGACCCATGGCTTGGTCAGCGCCTCTTTCAATCGTTTCATACAGAGTCTCCTGTTAAATGATGTGTTTTATCGGCTGAAGATCAGTCCGAGCGAGCGGATGAAAATGCGGGTGAACAGCACTAAAACGGCTCCCGTGTTCGTTTTGGTAAGCAGCCGTCCCGGCAGGGTCTTGGACAGAAGCGCCTGCGTTTGCTGCTCCGGCGTTCCGGCGTCGACGAACGGCGCGGCGTCGTTATAGGCGTCGGCTTCGCCGTTCATCAGGGTGAAGGTGAACGTCTTTTCGTTCACGGGCGTGGGGGAACCGATCAGGCAGTAAGAAACGGTGACGTGCATGGTCTCCAGACTCTTTTGCCGGACCGTTCCGGTGAAATCGATCGCAACGCTTTCCTGCGGTTCGAGGGTCCGCCCCACGATCTGCTTGCTCGAAAAGCGAATGTTCGCTTCGTCGGTCGACACGGACAACAGCAGCATTTTGCTTTCTTTCGACAGGTTCCGAATGGTCAGAGTGTGATCGTCCGCGCTGACGTAACCGGTCTTTGACGTGCCGAATTCGGCGTAGACCGATTCGCACACGTTCGTGGATTCGTGGAACTGCGGGTACGCTTCCAT
>JAFTEL010000024.1 GCA_017453685.1 Clostridia bacterium | reverse complement strand
TACGGCTTTTTGCGGCGGGCGCTCCACGTTCGGCGTCAGCTCGGCGCCGCCGTTTCGATCGCCGCGGCGTGGGCTTATGCGGCGGTGGCCGATTTTACGCCCTCGGCGGTGCGCGCGTGCATCATGGTCTGCGCGTTTTTCGGCGCGACGCTGTTCCACCGCCGAATCAGTCCACTCAATTCGCTGGGGCTGGCGGCGTTTTCGATTTTGCTGTTTAACCCCTATGCCGTGTGCAGCGCTTCCTTCGAGCTTTCGTTTGCGGCCACGCTCGGACTGCTGACGATCGGGCGCAAACTGCTGGCGGCGGATCCGTTTGACCGCGTCAAATTCAAATTGCTGCGCGGCGTGCTGAAAGCGCTCTACGCGACGCTGGCGATCACCTTCAGCGCGACCGTCGGCTGCCTGCCGGTGTTCCTGTTCCTGGGCGTTGACGCGACCTTTGCCTGCTTCGTTTCCAATCTGGCGACCTTTTTCGCGGTGGCGCCGTCGTTGATCACGGGGCTGTTCACCGCCTTGCCCGGTGTGTTCGGGCGGCTGAGCGCCCTGTTGTGCCGCCTTTGCGTGAACTATATTCTGCTTGTGGTGAACAAGGTCGGCAGCATGAAGTGGCTCCCGCTGCTCTCCCTGCAGGCGGCGGTGATCTTCGCGGCAGTCTTCCTGCTCGGCTTCCTGGTTTCCGCGTGCCGCAAGAGAATCAGAAAGAAAAAAGCCGAAGCAGTCAGAACGAAGGAATAAAGAAGCGTAATTTGTCAGTCTGAAAGTTTAGAGTTTACAGTTATGATTTTCGCTGCGCGAAAAGTGATGATATGATCGCCTTTGTTTTGCAAACGCTGCCGCAGGCGGCTCATAACTCTAAACTGTAAACTCGCCGTAAGGCGATCATAACTGTGCGCCGCACGGCGCACAAAAGGAGGGAACTGTCCATGGCGCGTCCAACCGAAGCCGAATTCAAAAAGATGCTCGCCGCCGGCGAGTTCCCGAAAATCTGCGTGATCTTCGGCGAAGAAGATTATCTTAAAAAGCACTACGTCTCGCGGCTCATCAGCAAAAGCGTGGATGAGGCGATGGCGGACTTCAACCTGCACCGCCTCAACGGCGAGACCTGCACGATCGACGACATTTTTCAGGCGAATCAGGCGCTGCCGTTCATGAGCGAAAAAAGCTGCGTGGTGGTGAAGGATTTCGCGCTGGATAAGCTGGACAGCGTGAAGCACGCCCAGATGACGGAGCTGCTCGACGAACTGTCGGAAGACTGCGTGCTGGTCTTTTGGCAGGACAGCGTCGGCTTCGATGAAAAAAAGAACAACAAAGTCAAAGAGCTTGCCGCGAAGATCGACGAAGAGGGCGTGCTGCTGCGGCTGGATCGCATGACCGGCGCCCCGCTTTACAAAACGCTGGAGGCCGGCGCACAAAAGCGCGGGTGCAGCATGAGCCGCGACGTGTCGAGCTACATGGTCGGGCGCGTGGGCGACGAATTGACGCTGCTGCTCAACGAGCTGGATAAGCTCTGCTTTTACAAGGGCGAGGGCGAGATCACGCGGCGCGATGTGGACGCGGTCTGCACGCGGTCGCTGGACGCGAAAATTTTCGATCTGTCCAAGGCGCTGACCAACGGCACGGCGCAAAAGGCGCTGGATATCCTCAGCGACCTGTTCGCCCGCAAGGAAAAGCCCGTGATGATCCTGGGCACGCTCATCGCCACCTATGTGGACATGTACCGCGCGCGCATCGCGCTGGGCGCGGGAGAAACGGCGACTGCCCCGGCGCAGGTGTTCGACTACCGCCGCAAGGAATTCCGTCTGACCAACGGTGCGAACAACAGCCGCGCCCTGTCGATCAAACAGCTGCGGCAATGCCTCGACCTGCTCGCGCAGGCAGATCTCAAAATGAAAAGCACCATGCTGGAGGAGCGGCACATTCTGGAAGAAACCATCCTCCACTTAATCTTGATTGAACAGAGTGATCATTCTTGATAAAGTTAAAACAAACGGTGATCGTGGAGGGAAAGTACGACAAGATCCGCCTTTCTTCTCTGATCGACGCCCCGATTTTGCAGACAGACGGCTTTGCCGTTTTCAAAGATAAAGAAAAGCTGCAGCTCATCCGCCGCGTGGCGGAAAAGAACGGCATATTGATCCTGACCGACAGCGATTCCGCCGGCTTTCGCATCCGTTCGTTCCTCAGCGGCTGCGTGCCGCCCGAAAAGGTCTGGCACGCCTATATCCCCGACATTCTCGGCAAGGAGCGGCGCAAGACCGAGCACTCCAAGGAGGGCAAGCTCGGCGTGGAGGGCATGCGGACCGAAGCGCTGGTGGAGGCGCTGAACAAGGCGGGCGTGCTGTGCGAAGAAGAAAGCGAAGGCGAAAAGCGGCGGCAGATCACCGTGACCGACCTGTATGAGGACGGTATTTCCGGCGGCAAAAACAGCCGCGCCAACAAGGCGGCGCTGCTCAAAACGCTCGATTTGCCCGAACGGCTTTCCACCTCATCGCTGCTGCAGGTACTCAACACGATTTTAACCTACGACGAATACAAACAGGCAATCGCCGACATAAAAGGGGGTACCACCGCATGATGCGCATCGGTCACGGCTATGACGTTCACCGGCTGACGGAAAACCGCCGCCTGATTCTGGGTGGCGTTGAGATCCCGCATGAAACGGGTCTGCTCGGTCATTCCGACGCGGACGTGCTGCTCCACGCCATTGCCGACAGCCTGCTCGGCGCGGCGGCGCTGGGCGACATCGGCGGCATGTTCCCCGACAACGACCCCGCCTATCAGGACGCCGACAGCCTCGTGCTGCTCGAACGGGTCGCCGAACGGCTGAAAGCAAACGGCTATACGATCGGCAACATCGACGCCACCGTCATCGCGCAGGCGCCCAAGCTCAAACCCTATATTGAGCTCATGCGCGCCAACATCGCGCGCGCGTGCGGGGTGGAGCCCGGCGCGGTGAGCGTGAAGGCGACCACCGAGGAAGGCTTGGGATTCACCGGCGAAAAACAGGGCATCGCCGCCCATGCCGTGAGTTTAATCATTTCCTAAGAAAAACGAAGAAAATCGGTAAGGATTTTGCGGTAAAGTACGCCAAAGAGCAAACCCTCAGCTTTACAGGCTGTTGCAGCTTTCCTCGGCTCCCTTTACACAAGAAATGGCATTAACTCAAGCGTGTTACCGGCATCAAGGCTTCCCCTTACAAGAGAGGGGAAGCTGTCGCGAAGCGACTGATGAGGTGGCAAAAGGTCGCTTGAGAGAAGCAAAAACTATATTTTACGGCACTTTGTGCCTACACCTCATCCACCTCACTTCGTTCGGCACCTTCTCCTCAAGGCGAAGGCTTTTCCTTAAGTTGACGACATTGCTTTACACAAGGGAGCCGGGGCAGTGGGCAAAAGGAGCGACACCATGTTCGGTTACGTCAAGGCTTACAAGCCTGAACTCAAATGCAAAGACTTCGACGTATATCAGGGTGTTTACTGTTCGCTGTGCCGCCGCCTGGGGCGCGATTACGGGCTGCTTGCCCGCCTGACGCTCAACTACGATTTTGCCCTGCTGGCGCTGGCGCGCCTGAGCGCGGCGGAGGAATGCTGCGGCTTTGAAGCGAGCCGCTGTTCGTTTAACCCGACGAAAAAATGCCTGAATTGCACCGGCGGCGCGGAGCATCTGGCGTTCGCCGCGGCGGCCGCGATGATCATGTGCTACTACAAAGTGCTGGATAATATTGCCGACGAGCGGTCGTGGTTCAAGCGGCTTTTGTTTTATCTCATCAAACCGTATTTTTCATTGAAGCGAAAACAGGCAATGAAAAAGTTTTCGCAGATTGATGAAGTGATCGCCGAAGTCATGCGGCAGCAAACGCAAACGGAACGGAGCCGAACCGCGAGCATCGACGCGGCGGCGCACCCGAGCGCCCTTGCCATGAGCCGCCTGCTGACGCTGGAGATGAAAACGGAAAAGTCCGAAACCCTCGAACGCTTCGGCTATCTGGTCGGGCGGTGGGTCTATCTGATCGACGCGCTGGACGACTGCGAAAAAGACCGCGTGAGCGGTTCCTATAACGTGTTCAATTTGAAGTTTGAAAAGGAAGAAGAAAAGAAGGAGTACGCCGCGGGCGCGATCCGCCTGACGGCGGCGGAACTGGGCGAATGTTTTGAGGCGCTGCAGCCGAAACGGTTCGGCGCGATCCTGGAAAACATCATTCAGTTCGGCATGGAGAACACCTTGCAGAAGGTGTTGAAGGAGGAGAGTAAATGAATCCTTACGAAGTGCTCGGGCTTGCCCCCGGGGCGAGCGACGCGCAGGTGAGAGCCGCCTACAAGGAAAAAGCGCGGCTGTTTGCCGACGATCCGGCGCAGATGCGCGAGATCGACCGCGCCTATGACGAGATCGTGATGAACCAGATGGGCGGCGGGTATTCCCAGCCGCAGAGCGACTACGCGCAGGGCAGCGTCTCGCTGGGCGAGGTGCGCGCCAAGATCAACGCGGGGCGCGTGGACGAAGCCGATTCGCTGCTGGAAGCTATGCCGGTGACGCTGCGCAGCGCCGAGTGGTATTATCTCAAGGGCACCGTACAGCACCGCAAGGGCTGGCTGGAGGACGCCGCCGAAAATTTTGACCGCGCCGCGCAGATGGAACCCGGCAACGGCGAATACCGCCGCGCGCGCGACACCATCCGCCAAAACCGCTCCGCCGGTTACCGCACCGAAGACCCGAACAAAAAGAACGACGGCTGCCTGAACTGCAGCGCCTGCGATATGTGCTCGGGGCTGCTGTGCGCGGATTGCTGCTGCGAGTGCATGGGCGGCGATCTGATCCCGTGCTGTTAGTCGGAATTTGGCTTTGCCAAATTCCGAGCGATATAAATTCCTGCGGAATTTGCGATATATCCCATAGGGATGCGATATGTGCTGCGCACGCGATATGCCCTGCGGGGCAAGAAGGAATTTATATCATATCGAACGCGAACGAAGAGCGCGTATATCGAATTGTCCGCAGGACAATATATCGAATCGCCGCAAGGCGATATATCGCGTCGGGCTTCAGCCCGACAAATTCTGGTTGATGGAGCTGATGCTATGAAACTGCGTTTGGCTGCTGCGGGCATGATCCTGCTTTGCCTGCTTTCGTTAATCGGCTGCGGGAGGAAGACCTTGCCGGAGCTGCCGAAGGACGCGATTGCATTTGAATTCGGATCGTTTGACGACGTCGAGCATGACCATGCGCTGTTCGGAACAATTGAGTATAACGGCAGAACGTATATTGCTTACGGCTCGATTAACCGTTTATATAAGCCGAGCCTCGTCGCGTCGTGCGTGGGGTTCATTATTCAGGATGAGAACAGCTCATCCGTTGTTGATCCGGACAACACAGACAGACGGATTTATACCATGGCCGGAGACCCGGAGCATAACTTTTTAATGGAATATGACGACACGATCAGGCTGATGAACCAGCCGACTTTTCTGCGGGCGATCGATACAAACGGTAAAGATATTGAACTTCCGGATTATATCGACTCGCTTGGTTATGCGTTTTGGGGAGAATAGCTCGCGACAATGACAAATCAAAAACAGAGGGGACGAAACATGGAAAAGGGTACGTTATTCGTATTCGCCTTCGTGATCATCGCCGTTCTCCTCTCTTCGTGCGCGGCGTCATTTCCGACAAAGGCGAAGGTTGTGACGCTGTCAAGCGAAGAGGCGGCTGAAATTCTGAAAGACAAGACGAATGAGGAAATGAACGATCATTGGGGAAAACCTGACGATATGCTTTCCGGCTTTTACGGCGACATATATGAATATAACGGCAAGAGTATCGTGATCTACTATGACGCCGACAGTAAAGTGACCGACGTTCTGGTTTCTGATCAACAGAACTGAGCTTCTGCTTCGCAGACATCGCGCAAGCGATGACGGAGGGAGTAACCGCAGCAGCAAACACACTCAAACGGGTTTTTAAGGAAAAAGTGATGAATCCAATCAAAAAGTATTTCTATCCGATTATCATACTGGTCATTTTTGAAGCCGTTGCTGTGACCCTCTGGCTGACGAAGCATAATCTGTTTTATCTTTTCAATTTCAGCTACATCGGCTTATCGATATCGTTCGGTCTTTTTCTGTTTATCAAAAAAAACAAGCACGCCAGGCGGGTCGTTCAGCTGCTGGTCGGGCTGTATATGCTCGTCTATCTCGGTCTGATCTGCCGCGAAAACATGCAGATCGAGGGGTTCTGGTACTATCTCTTCACCGGCGTGTTCGAGGCGGCGACGATCCATTACGCGGTCGCCAAGATCTTCGGGCCGCTGTTGTTTGGCCGCGGCTGGTGCGGCTACGCCTGCTGGACGGCCATGGTTCTTGATTTTCTTCCCTATCGGGTTCCGGCTCAGCCAAGAAAAAAGCTCGGCTGGATCAGATATGTTACGTTTGCCGCTTCGCTTATTCTTGTGACGGCGCTTTTCCTCGCAAAAGTCGGTCATATCGAAAGGATCATGTTCCGGGCGTTCATCGTCGGGAACGTCGCCTATTACGCAGTCGGCGTCATCCTTGCCTTCGCGTTCAAGGATAACCGGGCGTTTTGCAAGTACGTCTGCCCGATCACCGTTTTTCTCAAGCCCATGAGCTATTTTTCGCTGCTCCGCATCCAATGCAAAAAAGATAAATGTATCGATTGCGGAAAGTGCAAACGCGTGTGCCCCATGGATGTGGACGTAACCGATAATTCCCGCAGCAGGAAGAACGGCACGGAATGTATTCTTTGCATGGAATGTGTCAAAAGCTGTCCGAAAGACGCACTGTGACGTCGTCATTTGGCGGCGCCAAATGACAAGTTATGATCGCCTGACGGCGAGTTTACAGTTTAGCGTTATGAGCTGCCTGCGGCAGCGTTTGCAGAGCGAAGGCGATCCTATCATAACTTTTCGCGCAGCAAAATCATAACTGTAAACTCTAAACTTTTGACCTCATCCCGTTCCCTTTTGAAAGGAAGCTGAATCATGAAGCAATCCTCCAAAACCGCTCTGGGCGGCATCATCAGCGCGCTGAGCGTGCTGCTCATGCTGCTCACCGCCGTTTTGCCGTTTATGACCTACGCGCTGCCTCTTTTGGCGGGCACGCTGCTGATCGTGATGGTCATCGAGATCGGTAAGGGCTGGGCGGCGGCGGTCTATGTTGCGGTGAGCCTGCTGGCGATCTTCGTCGTGCCGGATAAAGAGGCCGCCGTGTTTTATATCGCCTTTTTCGGCTATTATCCCATCATCAAATCCACCCTTGAAAAGCACTTGCCCCGTGTGTTAGAATGGGTCGTAAAGCTGCTCATCTTCAACGCCGCCTGCGTGCTCGGCTGGCTGCTGACCGTCTATGTGTTTCGCATCCCGTTCGACGAATTGCCGGGGCTTGGCAAATGGTCGGCGCTCGTGCTGCTGGGCGTCGCCAACGTGGTGTTCTTCATTTACGACATCATGCTCACCAAAGTGGTGACGCTGTATCTCTACCGTCTGCGCAAACAGTTCCGCAGAATCTTCAAATAATCATTTTCCCTTACGGGGAGGTTTTATATCTATGGCAGAACCCTATAAATTCGGCGTGATCGGGCTGGGCGGCCGCGGTCACGGCAACATGTTGGAATTCCTCAAGGTCGAGGGCGTTCAGGTCGCGGCCATCTGCGATCAATACGCCGACCGCGTGAGAGGCTCGGCGAACCGCGTGGAGGAGTTATACGGCTACCGTCCCGCGGAATATACCGATTACAAAGAGCTTTTAGCGCGGGACGATATCGGCGCGGTGCTGGTGTTCACCACGTGGATCACCCATTCCCGCATCGCCAACGACTGTATGCTCGCGGGCAAGCACGTTGCCATCGAGGTCGGCGGCTCGGCGTCGGTGGAGGAATGCTGGCGTCTGGTGCGCACGAGCGAAAGCACCGGCAAATTCTGCATGCTGCTTGAAAACTGCTGCTATGACCGCTACGAAATGGCGCTGTTCAACATGAAGCAGCTCGGTCTGTTTGGCGAGGTCGTTCACTGCGAGGGTGCGTATGAACACGACCTGCGCGATGAGATCCTGCACGGGCGCGAGAATCGCCACGGGCGGCTGTTCAACTTCATGAACCGCAACGGCGAACTCTATCCGACCCATCAGTTCGGTCCCATCTGCAAACTGCTCGGCGTCAACCGCGGCAACCGCATCGTGTCGCTCGTTTCCATGGCGAGCCCCGCCCGGGGCCTCAACGTCTACGCGCGCAAGGAGCACCCCGACGGGTACGATCTGGAAAATTACAACTTCACGCAGGGCGACGTGGTCACTACCATGCTCAAATGCGCCCACGGCGAAACGATTTTGCTCACCCATGAATGCACCCTGCCGCGCCCCTATTCCCGCGGCTACCGTATCGACGGCACAAAGGGCGCCTACACCGAGGACGACAATCAGATTTACTTTGACGGCGTCAGCCCGCACGAGCAGTGGGAGCCGGTGCTGCCTTACATCGAAAAATACGAGCATCCGCTGTGGAAAGAGTATTTTGTCAAGGGCGTTCACGGCGGCCACGGCGGCATGGATTTTCTGGTGCTGTCCGCGTTCGCGGAGGCGGCGATGAACAACGTCGCGCCTCCCATCGACGTGTACGACACCGCCGTGTGGATGTGCGTGACCGCGCTGTCCGAACAATCCATCGCCATGGGCAGCCACCCCGTGCCCGTGCCCGATTTCACCGACGGCACGTGGATCGACCGCGAACCCTACCGCAGAGGAAGGTATTGTTTGGAAGAGGTTTGCACGGAATTTTATGATTTGAGCGGCGTGAAGGAATAAAGCAGAAGTTGACGCTCAAATGAATTGACGGCTATGCCGTCATGAATTGGCTTCGCCATGATTTCTCGCTTCGCTCCGTGAATTGCATGGCTTTGCCATGCATGGTGGGCGGGCGCTGCCCGCACCCAATTACAATTGCCGGCTGCAAGCCCCTTTATGCGCAACGCGCAATTCATGACCGAAGGTCAATTCATGCCGTCAGGCAATTCACGCGCCGATCGGCGCAATTCATTCTTTATTACTGACGAAAGGAAGGAAACCGTTATGGCATATTACATCGGCGTGGACGGCGGCGGAACCAAAACCGTTTACGCGCTGTTCGATGAAAACCGAAACATTCTCAACGAGGTAAAAACCTCGGGCAGCAACCATGAAAATTTAGAGGGCTCTTATGATGAGGCGGCCGAAGTGATCTTCGGCGGGCTGACCGCGCTGGTCGAAAAACAGGGCATTACGCTCGACGACGTGAGCTTCACGCTCATGGGTCTGGCGGGCATCGACCACCCGTTCCAGCACGACGAGGTGTATGCGCGCCTTGCCGCGATGGGCTTGAAAAACTTTGAAATTTTCAACGACGGCTTTCTGGTCGTCAAGGCGGGCTCCGAGACCGGCGCCGCCATCGGCTACAACATGGGCACGGGCATGTGCTGCAACGCCATCGACCGCAAGGGAACGATGAAGCAGCTGGCGGGCTTAGGCGAGTTTTCGGGCGACATCGGCGGCGGGCATCAGATCGCCGTTACCGCCTACCGCATCATTTATGACGACGTGATGCTCCACGTGGCCGAGACCGCCATGACCAAAATGTTCTATGAGGAATTCGACATCCACAGCGAGGAGGAATTCCTTGACACGGTGAGCATGTATGAAGACCCCGACAAAATGCAGCGCTTCGTCATGCGCCTCATCGACTTCTTCTTCGCCGCCGCCGATCAGGGCGACGCGCCCGTGATGGCCGCGGTGGACGCGCTCGCGCAGCGCGGGGCTTATCTCATCGCCGCCCACGCGAACGGGCTGGATTTTGACGATGAGGTCGAAGTGGTGCTTTCCGGCTCCATCCACACCAAATTGCCGTCCGCCGTTTACACCGATTTGATGGAACAAAAGGCGCAGGCGCTCACCGCCAAAAAGCTCAATTTTAAGAAGCTGACGCATGCCCCGGTGTTCGGCTGCATCAATTGGATACTGCAAGATTACGCGAAATAAAACGCAGGGAGGATAAAAACATGAAAGAAATCAACGTGGCCGTGATCGGTTCGGGCAGCACCTACTGTCCGGAACTGGTGGACGGATTCATCAAAGCGCGCGACAGCCTCAAGCTGAAAAAAATCTCCTTTATGGATATCGACGAGCGCAAGCGCGACATCGTCGGCAGCCTTTGCGTGCGCATGCTCAACAAGGCGAAGATGGACACCGAGGTCGTGTTCACGGACGATCTGGATGTTGCCCTGCAGGGCGCGGATTTTGTCGTGACGCAGATCCGCGTGGGCAAGCTGCACGCGCGTTACCTCGACGAATCCATCCCGCGCCGCTATAACCTCATCGGGCAGGAGACCACCGGCATCGGCGGCTTCTTCAAAGCCCTGCGCACCATCCCCGTCATGCAGAACATCTGCAATAAGATCGAAGAGATCTGCCCGGACGCGTGGCTCATCAACTTCACCAACCCTTCGGGCATCATCACCGAGTTCGTGCTCAACCACACGAACGTTAAAAATATCGGCCTGTGCAATGTGCCCATTACGATGATCGACGATATCAAGGAAAGCACCGGCGAGGACAGCCAGGTGACCTACGTCGGCCTGAACCACCTGAGCTGGATCACCAGCGTGAAGAAGGACGGCAAGGAGCTGCTGCCCGAAATGCTCGAAAACGGCTTTTCGCCCACGGTGATGAACAACATCAAGGACGACGGCTTCGATATGGACTGCCTGCGCGCGGTGCAGGGGCTGCCCTCGTCTTATCTGCAATATTATTATTGCCGCGAGGCCAAGCTTGCCCACCAGCGCGACGGCAGCAAGACCCGCGCGGAAGAGTGCATGGAGATCGAAGAAGGGCTGTTGGAGCTGTATCAGGATGAAAGCATCGTCACCAAGCCCGCTTTGCTCGATAAGCGCGGCGGTTATAAGTATTCGCTCGCGGCGGTGTCGCTGATCAACTCCATTGCCAACGATATCCGCGACGTGCAGGTGGTCAACATCAAGAATAACGGCACGCTTGACTTTATGGCGGATGACGACGTCGTTGAGATCGCGGCCGTCATCGGCAAAGACGGCGCGAAGCCCGTGCCGATCGACGTGCCGGTCAACGCCCACATGCAGGGGCTTATGCGCATCGTCAAGACCTATGAAAAATATGCGGTCGAAGCGGGCATGACGGGCTCGGACGCCGCCGCCATGAACGCGCTGATGGTGCACCCGCTCGTCGGCGACTACGAAAAGGCGCGCAAGTGCTTCACTGAAATGAAGTGGGCGCACAAGGAATTTTTGCCGCAGTTTTTTAAGTATTGAGCGAATTTGTCGAGCTGACGCTCGAATGAATTGACGGCTACGCCGTCGTGAATTGGCTTCGCCGTGATTTCTCGCTTCGCTCCATGAATTGCATGGCTTTGCCATGCATGAAGGGCGGGCGCTGCCCGCACCCATTACAATAGCCGGCCGCAGGCCCCTTCATGCGCGCAGCGCAATTCATGACCGTAGGTCAATTCATGCACGAAGTGCAATTCACGCGCCGTCAGGCGCAATTCATTTTTTCAAAGGAAAACCCTATGATACGAAACATTTTTCTCGATCTGGACGATACGCTGCTGGACTTCAAGGCGGCGGAACGAAAAGCCGTGGCGCAGACGCTCACGCAGGTGGGCGTGGCGGTGAACGACCGCGTGCTGCAGCGTTACAGCGTGCTCAACGAGAGCCAGTGGAAGAGCATGGAGCGCGGCGAGATCACGGTGGAGCAGGTGAAAACGCGCCGGTATGAGCTGCTGTTCGGAGAGCTCGGCGTGGTCGCCGACGCGGCGCAGACCACCAGAATCTATGAGGGCTTCCTGGCGGCGCAGCACCCCGAGCTGCCCGGCGCAAGAGCGATGCTGGACGCGCTCTATGGCAAATACCGCCTCTATCTCGCCTCCAACGGCACGGCACGTGTGCAGAACCAACGGCTCGACGAGTCGGGTCTTCGGCGCTATTTTGACCAAATCTTTTTGTCGCAGGAGATCGGGTTCAACAAGCCGCACCCGTCTTATTTTGAAAAATGCTTCGCCCAAATCGACGGTTTTCAAAAGCAGGAAAGCGTCATCTTCGGCGACAGCTTAACGTCGGATATTCTGGGCGGTCTTCGGGCGGGGCTTATAACCGTTTGGTTCAATCCGCTCGGCAAACCGGCGGGCGGGATCACGCCCGATCACGAGGTGCGCTCTCTTGCAGATTTTCCCCCGCTGGTCGCTTCTCTGTAATATAAAAAATCTTCTTTTTTCTAATAAACGCTTGATTCTCTTTTTTTGAGGGATTATAATTCTTCGGTAAAAATACAAGCAAGGAGTGTTAATATGATCAGAATCGGTATCGTCGGTTACGGTAATCTGGGCAGGGGCGTGGAAGCCGCCGTTGCCAACAGCCCCGATATGGAGCTCGTCGCGGTCTTCACCCGCCGCGATCCGTCCACCGTCAGCCCCAAAACGGGTGTGCCCGTGGCGAAGTTCGACGATATGGCAGCCTATCAAGATAAGATCGACGTCATGGTCAACTGCGGCGGCAGCGCGACCGATCTGCCCGTGACCACGCCGATCATCGCGGAACTTTTCAGCGTGGTGGACAGTTTTGACACCCACGCCAACATCCCCGTTCATTTTGCCAACGTGAATGCCGCGGCCGAAAAGGGCGGCAACGTCGCGCTCATCTCCGTGGGCTGGGATCCGGGCATGTTCTCGCTCAACCGCCTTTATATGAACGCCATCCTGCCCAACGGCAAGGATTACACGTTCTGGGGCAGAGGCGTGAGCCAGGGTCATTCCGACGCCATTCGCCGCATTGACGGCGTGCTCGACGCCAGGCAGTACACCGTTCCCGTGGAAAGCGCGCTGCAGAGCGTGCGCAGCGGCGAAAATCCCGACCTGACCACCCGCCAGAAGCACACGAGAGAGTGCTACGTCGTCGCGGCCGAGGGCGCGGACAAGGCGAAGATCGAAAACGAGATCAAAACCATGCCCAACTATTTTGCCGATTACGACACGACCGTGACCTTCATCACCATGGAGGAAATGAAGCGCGATCACAGCGGCATCCCGCACGGCGGCAGCGTCATCCGCAGCGGCTGCACGGGGCTTGACCTGAATACCAAGCACACCATCGAATACAGCCTCAAGCTCGAATCCAACCCCGAATTCACCGGCAGCGTCATCGCCGCCTATGCCCGTGCCGCCTATCGGCTGAAGGCGCAGGGCGAGACCGGCTGCAAGACCGTGTTCGATATCGCGCCCGTGATGCTCGTGCCGCAGGATCGCGACAGCGTCATTGCGAAAATGCTGTAAATTAATGCGGAATGCGAAGTGCGGAATGCGGAATTGCGGTCGCTTCGCTGACGAATTATAGTTATTCATCATTCATTAGCAAAGCGATTTCATTCTTCATTTTTCATTAGAACCCCATTTCCCTCATTTTGATGGTGCGATAACGACGTTAATGAATAATAAATAGTGAATCATGAAAAATGAATAATCTGCTGACGAATGTATTTCGTGGCAAGCATGGTATGCTTGCCCTACAAACAAAAAGCGAGACAGAAACTGTCTCGCTTTTTTCTGTGCAGAATGTTGAAGTCAGCTTTTTCCGATACTTTTCAGCAGTCGGCAGACGAGGTCGGGGCGGCGGGTGGTGATGTTGTCCACGCCGTACCGTACCATTTTGATCGCGTCGTTTTCGCGGTTCACCGTCCACACCGAGACGGGCAGCCCCTTTTCATGGAAAGCGCCGATGAGCTGCGGCGAAGCGTCCTTCCATTTGAGGTTGATGCCGACCGCGCCGAGGGCGGCGGTTTTTTTGGCGAGCGCCTTCACATCGTCGCTCTTGCGAACCGAAGCGTTCAGATAGCAGGGGATACCGGGGCATTTTTCCCGCACGGCGGGCATCATTTTATCATCCACGCCCGTGAAGAAGATTCTCTCCGCGACCCCTGCTTCCGCGGCCAGCGCGGGAACTTTTTCCAGGTGCTCCGTGGACTTGGACTTCACGTCCACGTTGGCGCGCACGCCGTACTGCTGTGCCAGAAAGGCAAACGCTTCCGCCAGCGTCACGCAGACCGCGCCGTTTTTCGGCGTGTCGTGCGAAAGCACCGGCGTGCCGTCCGCCGTGTAATTCAGATCGAATTCCACG
>JAFTEL010000023.1 GCA_017453685.1 Clostridia bacterium | reverse complement strand
TGAGGAACGCATAGATCGGCAGCTTCGCCGTGCAGCTCATGAAGGGCGTGAGCATGATGGTCATTTTGCGGTCGCGCGCCGAAGGCAGGTCAGAGTGTGATCGTCCGCGCTGACGTAACCGGTCTTTGACGTGCCGAATTCGGCGTAGACCGATTCGCACACGTTCGTGGATTCGTGGAACTGCGGGTACGCTTCCATATCGTGAACGGTGATCTTTTCGTTGCTTTCCACGAGCGTTTTCATCAGGATTCTCGTGTAATCGTCTTTGTAAGTCATACCGTGGAACAGCCCGTCAACGATCCAGGTCGATTCGGGCAGATAGCCGCAGGACATATCAATGTCCATGGCGGGGGAGAGGTGGTTGTGTGTCGGGTCGTCGCATTGGGTGTTGCGCGTTTGATAGCCGTTGGCGAAGCGCTGACCCCACGGGGCGATCGCCGCGCCGGTCGCGCCGCTGAGCGGAATGATGGCGTCGGAGGTTTCCCGAGAGCCGGAAACGGCTGGCGCGCCTGCTCCGGCAATGATCGACACGTTGACGCCCAGCTCCTCGACCTTTTGCAGATTTTCCGCCATATTGGCGAGGACGGTATAGTGGAAATAGTCGCTGTGCCAGATGATATCGGAGCGCAGGAACCGTTCGCTGGCAACCTGCTTCTTGACTTCATCGTATTTTTCCAGCTGTACGAAATCCCACATGCTGCCCCAATATCCCAGCATCTGCATCACGTAAGGATCGAAGAAGCAGCGGAGCAGTTCATCGAGGAACCCGAGCTGCTGCGCTCTGACGAGCCAGTTGTAGTCGGTTTCCCACATAAAGCCGTTTTCCAGGAAATACAGCAGGGTCTCTTCGTCAAAAGCGAGGTTGTTGGTCAGCACGTCGTAGGCGAGCAGCGCGCCGCCGATGGCGGGTACGGTGATGACGGAATTGTGGATATCCCTCGCGTCAAACAGTTCCATGACTTCCTGAGCGGTCAGCCCCAGATGCTCCCCGAGCTCAGCCGCTTCCGCGCCGCCTCTGGCGGCAATGGCGCAGCAGGCCAGATAGGCGGCGGTGACCTGACCGCCATGGCTGACGGCGAACAGGTTCACCTGATCCTGACCGGTGAATTCTTTCGCGCCCTTGACCAGCAGGGCAAGGTCTTTGGCGCAGAAAATGACGTTCTGACGGAAGTCCGTGGTGAAGTTGAACGTCCACTCTTCCGCTTTTTCGCCCAGATTCTGCGTGATGTAGGGCATGATCTCCGTTTCGTGGATGTACTTCCCGTCTTCCTCTTCGTTGAGGTATTTGGTGTTGACCTCTTCGGCGGTGTAATGGTAGCGGTACAGCTCTGTTACGGGCTTGCCGTCTTCATCATAAGCCAGATCGCCGCACAGTCTCATAAATTCCCGACCGACCGTGTCCGCGAGCGGTTTGGGGTTGCCCAATGCCCAGCGCAGCAGACCAACGAGAATTTCGGGAATGTGGCTGACAACGGCGTCCGTGATCAGCGAGTCGCCGACATACCACACGTTATCCTGCGGGTTGTCGGGCGAGACTTTATACAGCGAAGTGCCGCCGTAGCCTGCCACGACGATGATGGGGTATATCTGCTCCTCCGCCGCGGCGTCGGTGACAATGAAAACCGAGGAAAAGCCGAGGCACAAAACCAGCAGCACCGCCAGGAATCGATGAAGCTTTTTCATAAAATCTATCCCTACTTTCGCATAGATTACATTTGATTATCAGCGATTGAAAATGAGTCCGAGGTAGCCGTCGAATATGCGGAAAAACAGCGACAAAACGGCGCTGAGATTCGTCTTTTTGAGCAGTTGACCCAGCATGGAGTCGGAAGAATCGACCGGGTTTTGCGGTTGGGACGCGTCGGCTGCGGTGTACGGTTCGGCAGGGTCATACAGATCGGTTTCGCCGTTCATCACCGTAAAGGTGAACGTCTTTTCGTTCACGGGCGTGACCGAAGCGAGCAGGAAATAGGAAACGGTGACGTGCGTGGTCTCCAGACTCTTGGGCTGGACCGTGCCGGTGAATTTGACCGAAACGCTGTCCTGCGGCGCAATGGTTTTGCCCACGCTCTGCTTGGCGGAAAACCGGAGATTCGGGTTGTCGGTCGTGACGGATAACAGGATCATGCGGCTGTCCTTCGACAGATTTTTAATGACCAGAGCGCTGTCTTCCGCGCTGACAAAGCCGGTTGTTGATACATCAAATTCGGCGTAGACCGATTCGCTTACGTTCATCGCTTCGTGGAACTGCGGGAACTCTTTTTTGTCATGAACGGTGATCTTTTCGTCGCTCTCCACGAGCGTTTTGAGCAGGTCACGCACATAGTCGTCCTTATACATCATGCCGTGGAAGTAGCGGTTCACGACCCACGTCGTTTCGGGCAGGTAGCCGGTGGATAAGTCGATATCCATGGCAGGGGAGAGGTGGTTGTGCGTCGGGTCGGCGCATTGGGTGTTTTTGGTTTGGTAGCCGTTGGAAAAGCGGCTGTTCAGCGGCGCGACGGTCGCGCCGGTGGAAGCGTTGACGGAAATGATGGCGTCGGAGCTCTCCTGCGTGCCGACGATGCTCGGCAGACCGGAACCGGAAACAATGTATACGTTGATGCCCAGATCGACGGCTTTTTGCAGGTTTTCCGCCATGCGGTTCATGATGTTATAGTGAAAATAATCGCTTTGCGCGATCACGTCGGATTGAAGGAACCGTTCGCTTGCCACTTCCCGCTTGACCGTTTCATATGAGTCCAGCGGCACAAAGTCCCACATGCTGCCCCAATGCCCCAAAACCTGAATGAGGTAGGGCTGGAAGTAGCCGAGCATCTCATCCAGAAAGCCGAGTTGCTGCGCCTTGAACAGCCAGTTGTAATCGGTGTCGAGCGTCATGCCGTATTCGACAAAATACAGCAGCGTCTCTTCATCGAACACGATGCGGTTGGTCAGCACGTCGTAGGCGAGCAGCGCGCCGCCAATGGCGGGTACGGTCATCACGGCATTGTGTACGTCGCCCGCGTCAAACAGTTCGTTCAGTTCCTGCACCGAGATTCCCAGATGGGCGGCAAGCTCTTTGGCCTGTGCGCCGCCCTTGGCGGCGATGGCGCAGCAGGACAGATAAGTGGCGGTGATCTGCCCGCCGTGGCTCACGGCGATCAGATTCACCTGTTCCTGCTCGGTGTATTGCCTGACGTCCTTGATCAGCACCGCCAGATCCTTGGCGCAGAAAATGATGTTCTGGCGGAAATCGGTGTTGTAGTTGAACGTCCATTCCTCCGCCTTGTCGCCCAGATCCTGCGTGACGTAGGGCAGGATCTCGATCTCGTGCCGATATTTCCCGTCTTCATTGGCGTTGAGATAGGCGGTGTTGACTTCGGCGGCGGCGGTGTGGTAGCAGTGCAGCTCGGCGATCGGCTTGCCGTCCTCGTCGTAAGCCATGTCGCCGCACATGTCGATCAGTTCCTGACCGACGCGCTCCGAGATCACCTGCGGGTTGCCCGCCGCCCAGCGCAGCAGACCGATGCCGACGTCCGAGGCGTTGTTGACGATGCGGCCGGCAACGTCGGAAAAATCGATGCGCCAGATGTGCTTTTGCGGGTTTTCGGGCGTGACTTCATACATCGAGGCGGAACTGTAGCCCGGCACGATGATGATCGGATATTTTTGATCCTGCGGGGCAGCGGTCACCCCGTCCGCGTTGGAAATGAACAGCACGGAGGTCAGACCGATGACAACGCAAAGCAGGATGGTAAGAAGGCGGTGGAGAGGTTTCACGCGGGACACTCACTTTCTGATCGACGGATCAACTGTATCGCCGTAACCACCGATCAACATAACAAATTAATTATAATACATTGAAAGATACTTTACAAGTTTTTTCATGAACTTTGCGACATTTGTGAAGATAAGAGACTTATTCACAATTTTTTTATATCTTTTTCGCGGCAAGTGTGGTAAAATATACCCAAATCTGAAAGGAAAGGGATCATTATGGATTTCAGAACTGTACTCGACAACGCAAAAGAAAAACTGGATTCTTATGCGCAGTTTGCCGTTGACGGCATCACGCATATCTGTTCTTCGTTCGGACCTCGTCCCTGCGGCGGGGAGAGCGAGCGGAAGGCACAGGAATACATGGGCGAAATGCTCAAAAGCTATGCCGACACCGTTGACCGCGAAGAATTTGAGGTTCACCGCGAGGCGTTCATGTCCTTCGTGCCCATCGCCGGCAGCCTGCTGTTGACCTCGACGGCGGTCAACCTCGCCGCGGCCTACAAAAAGAACAAGAGCTCGCTGGCTTCCTTCGGGCTCACCGCAGCGGCGGCCGCCGCGCTCGTCGGCGAATTCGGGCTTTACCAACAGCCCCTCGATCCGCTGTTCAAAAAACAGACCTCCGGCAACGTCATCGCCGTTCGCAAAGCGTCGGGCGAGACCAAGCGCCGCATCATCATTTCTGGTCACACCGATTCCGCGCCGGAATGGACTTATACCTATCGTCTGGGTTCCAAGGGCGTGACGAGCGTCGTCGGCGCGGCGGTCGCCGGTCTGGCCTATAACATCGCCTCCACCGCCGTTTCCGTCACCTCGAAGAACGACAAGCTCAAAAAGGGGCTCGCCCTCGGTCAGCTTGCCTTTGTTCCGGCCTTCGGCGCGCTCTATGCGTTCACCAACAGCAAGCGTTATGTGGACGGCGCGAACGACGACCTGAGCGGCTGCTATATTGCCAATTCAGTTCTCAAATTCCTCAGCGACAACGATATCCGCTTTGAAAACACCGAGGTCATCGCGCTGCTCACCGGCGGTGAAGAATGCGGTCTGCGCGGCGCGAAGGCGTTCTTCGAGGCGCATCCCGAATACGCCAACGACGGCGTCGAGACCATGTATGCCGGCTTCGATACCATCCGCGACGGTGAATTCATGGAGATCTACACGAAGGATCTCAACGGCCTTGTGCCGACCGATCTCAACGCCTGCACGCTGGTGCAGAAAGCCGCCGCCAAATGCGGCAAGGACGTGCCCTTCGGTTCCATCCCGCTCGGCTCCACCGACGCGGCAGCCGCCGCTCAGGCAGGCGTGCCCGCCGCCGCGTTCGTCGCCATGGATCCCGCGCCGGCGCGTTATTATCACACCCGGCTCGACACGGCGGATATCCTTTGCCCCGAAACCATCGAAAAGGTCATCGAGATCGCGCTGCAAACTGTCTTTGATTTCGACGAGGAAGGCCTCTATTAAAGAATAGTTTCATATTAAAAAAGGAAGCTCACGGAGGAGGCACTTCGTAAGGAAGTGTCTCCTCCCTTTTTTTGAAAGGCACACAATTGACCATGTCGAATAGGGATGGTATAATCATCCCAACCAAATCGGGATTTGAAAAGCAGCCATTCAAATGCTCAGGAGGATCATATGTACTATCATGCTTCACCAATCAAGGGTATAACTCAGTTAGAGCCTCGCATTTCAAATCATGGCATTCCGCTGGTTTACTTTTCCCAAAAGAGGGAAAACGTGTTGGTTTATCTGAGCAATGCCGTTGAGAAATATTGTAAAGAAACAGGATTTTCGTATGATGGGAAATGGCAAAAATGGGGGCCTTACGGGTTTAATAAAGACGGACGTCTGCGGTTGGAAGAATACTATCCAAATGCGCTGATCAGTACCTATAAAGGAGTTTCCGGTTATATTTACAGTGCAGAAGCAATTATCGATTCCGGCTTTGCTGTTCAAATACCTGATGCAGCCACAAGCAGTATTTCAGTCAAGATAATTCATACGGAATACGTACCGGACGCATATGAGGCAATTCTGCAGGCAGAGAGAGAAGGCTTGATTACGATCCTGCGATATGAAGAAATGCCTGAGGAGATGCGGGAGTGGAATGAAAAAACAATAAAGGAAGAATATGAAGAAGCTCTGGAGCATCCGGAATACAGACATTTCCTGAAAGGTAATTTCCCGCAGATCATAAACGACTGACAATTTCCAGTTTGTGGGGATACTTCTGACTTTAGGTTTGCACAAGAGCGCCCTTGTCCACGTTCATAACGAGCATCGGATTTTGACCCACAAAATCCAAAGTACAATAGAAGATCATGCTTTTAGCCCTGTCATTCCGAGGAACCAGTGCGCACACTGGTGACGTGGGAATCCGTTTTCCGCAGCTTTTTCAACTGGAGAATACGGATTGCCACGTCGCTTCGCTCCTCGAAATGACAGGGCTATTCGTAGCTTGCAGCATATTTTTTGAGGTAGATGATCAGCCAAATACCAGCTCAAACAAAGATCCCCGGGCACCTTCCTTGCGGAGGACGCCCCGGCGGGCTTCCTTTTTTTGTCAGATCGTAAAGACGGTTTTGATTTTGTTGACCGATTCGTTGAACCAGAACCCGCGGGCTGAAATGGTGACGGTGTATTCGCCGGGTTCGGTCAGGTCAAGCTGCTGCGTCAGCCGCTGGGGCATATCGTTGAGGTAGTATTGCGACCAGAAGCAGATGCGGCGCACGATGCTGCCGTTACTGTTCTGATAAACGGTGAGGGTGTAATCGTTGATCCGTTCGCCTTTGCCGTCGGCCTGATCGAAGGTGAAGGCTACGCCGTCGGGCTTTACCGCCACGTCAAGTTTCGCGTCGGGTCGGAATGTGGGGTTTTGCGCGGCGGCATAGCGCTTGTCCGTGTAGGTGAACGAGTCGGGGTCCCACGGCGTTTCGACGAGATATTCCGCGTCAAAAAAGCGTTCCGTAATGACGTCAAAGGGCTTGATCTTCACCGCGCCCGCGCGGCTGACCTCCACGATCAGAAACTGCGCGGCGAATTCCTCCTGCGGCGGGACCGTGCCGTAGACCTTGTCGAATTCATCCAGCTCAAAATAACTGAACGAGCCGGTGCCGGCGCAGGTGAAATGGCGCTGGTGTACGCTGCGCGGGTCGTTGACGGGCGCGTGGGAATGCCCCGAAAA
The DNA here is from genome assembly GCA_017453685.1 of Clostridia bacterium. Classification (GTDB taxonomy): domain Bacteria; phylum Bacillota; class Clostridia; order Oscillospirales; family Acutalibacteraceae; genus UBA8612. The sequence goes on along the minus strand of JAFTEL010000023.1, from coordinate 6,703 downwards.
GTCCACGATCTGCGGGTAATTCACCAGAATGTCGTTCAGATCATCCTCGCCCCAGTCGATGCTGCCGTAGACTGTCTTCTTAATGTGCGGGTGCTGGAACAGAAAAACGGGCTTGAGCGGCGTATCCGTGTGCGCTTTCGCCAGTTCGGCTTTGAGGTATTCCCGCTTTTCCTCTTCAAAACGGCAGCTCACGGTGGGGGAGAGCGAGATGAAATGATACCCGTTTTTCACGATATGGTTGTCCGGCTTTCTGCCGAAAAAGCGGCTGAGCCGTTCGGTCGCCTGTTCCACGTGACCGTCGCACATATACTCATGGCTCGCCAGCGTCAGCAGCAGCTCGGTCCCGGGCTTGACGGCGCTGTCCAAACACTCCTTCATGTCGGCGAACTGCTCTTCTTCGCCGTGGTCGGTGAAATCGCCGTTGAGCGCGATCAGGTCGATCGTTTTGTATTCCTGCTGTTCGGCGTATGCGTAGGCGAGCGCGAGCCCGCGTTCAAAGTTTTTTCTTCTGATCGGGTATTTTCGGCTGAAATGAATGTCGCTCATTGCCAGAAAACGCAGAACGGTGTCAAACTCTTTCATATACGATCCTCCTTTTTTACAGGGACAGCCTACCATATCGCGTGCCTTTCGTCAATCCCGCAAAAGGCATTGACATATAGCGGCGCCTAACTTATAATTAAGAAAAATTCCAAAGAGAAAGAAGCGTGATCATATGAAAAAATCTTTTCTTTCGATCCTTTCCCTTGTGCTGGTCGGCATCCTGCTCGCTTCCGTTCTGCCGCTGAGCGTGACCGCGGCGACCGAAAAAGAGTACGTGATCGACAATCCCTATGCTGACGTCGATTGGGACGGCTGGGCGCCGTATAAGACCCAGCTCCATTGCCACACCACGGCGAGCGACGGCTTTCTGACCATCCACGAGGTCATTCAGGCGCATTATGATTATGACTATGACTGCGTCGCCGTCACCGATCACGGCACCATCAACCCCGGCTGGAACAATCAGCCGCAGGTGATGCCGCTGGTGCGTCTGGTCAAATATGAGCGCACCAAGATGAGCAAGATCGTGCCGCTGACCGAACAGGAATACAGAGCCTATCAGACGGGCGCCGCCGTTTCCGTTAAACGTACGCACCGCAACGGCATGCTCGATATCCAAAAGGGCATTGAGCTCAACGCCGCCACGCCCAAGGCCGACTGCCACCTGACCGGTTATTATTCCGATTACGGCGCGGGTCTGATCGGCGTTTACGGCGACTATGAGACCCCCAGCGCGGGCGTGAAGGAAGCGGGCGGTATTTCCATGCTCGCTCACGTCGGTGAATTCGTCTATCCCGAAAAAGACAGTGAGAACTACGTCGGTCAGAAGGTGGACGATTACTACGCCACCAAGTTCGCCCGTTTGTTTTTGGATAACGCCGGTTCGAGCGTGGGCATGGGCATCAACAGCGCGACCGACGATCACACCCGCTGCGATCGCATCCTCTACGATCAGGTGCTGCAAAAGACCATTCCCAACGGTGTGGTGCCGTGGGGCTTTACCTTCTCGGATTCTCATAACGACTATTCGATCAACGACGCCTACACCATCCACCTCATGCCTGAAAACAGCAACGCCGCTATGCGCGCCTCGATGGAAAAAGGCCATTTCTTCGCGGTTTCCCACTATTCCTACGGCTATGAGCTCAACGGTATGCCGGAGCTGCCGGAGGACTTTGAGCCTGACGCCGAGCGCAGGGACACGCCCATGATCACCAACATTTCAGTCGATGAAGAGAACGATACCATCACGGTCACGGGCGAGAATTTCAACTGCATCACCTGGGTTTCCGACGGCAACGTGATCCTGCGTGAGCCGGTCGAAAACGGCACGGCGACGCTCGATCTGCATGCAGCCGACCTGCTCGCCGAACCCAATCTTTACGTTCGTTTCTACGTCACGGGCGACACCGGCATCTGCTACGCCAACCCCATGGTGCTGCACGTCAAGGGCGAAGACTTTGAAAAGGTCGACGTGCCAAAGGTCTACGACACGCCCTACAAGCTGCGGCTGCTCGTCACCGTGCTCGATAAACTCATTTTCCAACACAGCATCATTGTCCGCCTGTTCAAAAAGCTGGCGGCCGGGTATTAAGTATGAGTGTTTCGCTGAAATGCCGCGAAGACGGCAAATTTCATATCATGTGTCTGGGCGATCTGCATGAAAACGCCGACATCGATTCACCCCTCGGCAAGGCGAAGGCGGCGGACATGGCGCTGCTCATCAACACCGCCCTTGACCGCTTTCAGCCCGATCTGGTCGTGCTGATGGGCGACACCTGCACCGACTGCACGGATAACGACCCCTCGCTTTTTTGTGAGGTGGTGACCCGCGTGACGCAGCCGATGGTCGAGCGCGGCATCCCGTTCGCGTTCGTCATGGGCAACTACGAGCACGACAATCACCATGAAGAGATGATCGTGCAAACTTATGAAAGCATCCCCGGCTGTCTGATTTTCAACGACGATCCGTCGATCACGGGCTGCCTGAATTACAATCTCCTTGTGCAGCGTTCAGACAGCGAAAAACCGGCGTTCAACCTGTGGTTCATCGACTCGAACAATCTGTGCGAGGATGAAGCGGTCTCCATGTACGACTGGGTGCATGAAGATCAGATCGCGTGGTATGAACGCAGGGCGGCGCAGATCAAAGAACAAAACGGCGGACAAACGCTGCCCGCCGTGCTGTTTCAGCATATCCCCGTTCCCGAAGAGTATGACGCCATGCGCCCGATGAAGCCGTGGGAACTGTATCAGTCGGTCAAGGGGCACGCCCACTGGTCAAGCTGCCGCTACGTTGCCAAAGAGGGCATGATGCGCGGCTATCTGGGCGAAGGACCCTGCGCGCCGTGCCGCAATTCGGGTCAGTTCGCCAGTTGGAAAAAGACGGGGGATATCATCGCCGCCTTTTTCGGTCACGATCATTTGAACGATTTCACCTGCGTGGTGGACGGGATCACGATGGGTCAGTGCAAGACCGCGGGCTTCCGCTGTTATACCGACGGGTGTCAGTCCTCCGTGCGCATGGTCACGCTCGATGAAAACACACCGGACAGGATCGAGACCGAAGTCTACCGCTTCAAGCAGGAATTCCGGCTGAAAAGCCGTTCGCTCGGGCCGATCCAGCGCCGGATCAACGATAAACAGAGCTTTGTGCTCAACGTTGCCGTGCGGGTCGCCGCAGGCGCCGCCGCGCTGACCGCCGGCACGCTCGCCGCGCGGAAGATCACAGAAAGAATCAAGCAAAAATAAGCTTTTTGAAAGGAAATATCATGAGCAAGAATATCTTAGTCATCGGCATGGGACGCCTGGGGCGGCACCTTGCCATTGATATGCAGAACCTCGGCAACGACGTGATGATCGTTGACAAGCACGAAGAACAGATCGAGGAGCTTGCGCCGCTGTTCACTGATTCCTTCTGCGGCGACTGCACAAAGGAGGGTGTGCTGCGTTCCCTCGGCGTCAACAATTTTGACGTGGTATTCGTCACCATCGGCGAAAACTTCCAGTCTTCGCTTGAGATCACCGCCATGCTCAAGGATTTGAACGCCAAGCGCGTGGTATCCAAAGCCAAGCGGGACAGTCAGGCGCGCTTCCTCATCGACGTCGGCGCGGATGAAGTCATCTATCCCGAGCGTGAGACCGCGGAAAAGCTGGCGATCCGCTACAATGCCGACAATATTTTCGACTGCGTCGAGCTGACCGAGGAATACGCCATTTACGAGGTGTCCGTTCCGCCGACGTGGATCGGCAAAACCATTGCCGGACTCAACGTGCGCAAGGAACACCACGTGGACATTATCGCCATTAAGAAGGGCGAGGCGCTCAGCCCGATGCCGACGGGCGATTACGCGTTTGCCGAAAAAGATATTCTGGTCGTGCTGGGCAGATCGGAAGACGTGTTCCGTCTCAGCCGCAGGAAAGCCTGAGGGTCACGTGATTCAGCCGAAGATCTCTTTCATGAGGTCTTCGGTTATTTGATTGACCCGGTCAAAATCCATCGCGTCAATATAGAACTGCTCCAGCTCGTCATGTACCTTTTTGGCCTTGTCGAGCAGGGCGACGCCGTCACCGATGAACTGGGTGGCGGCTTTTTTGTTGAACTGGATGCGCTGCTTTCCGTTCACGGGTTCGTCTGCCTTTTCAAATCGCGCGCCGCGCAGGGTCTTGTGCGCGTAGGGCGTGAAGTGCTGCAGGAAATTGTCGGTGAAAAAGCCGATGCGCTCCTCGGGGAAAATGACGTGAAGCGGTCTGCCGTTGGGCAAAAACGGATTGAGGCAGGTCAATACGCGCACGCCGTTCCCGATCGCGTAACGGCGCAGGTTTTCCATCAGTTCGCCCGCCGCGGCGCCCGTTTCATCCGTGATGCGGACGATCTTGTCGCAATAAAACTCCGCCGTATCAAACATCGTCAAAAACCCGTTCGGCGTGTTCCCGTTGAGAAAACAGCGCTTTTCCTCGCCCTTGGCGTTGCTGCATATCAATTCGCGCGCCGCGAACCGCTGCGCATAGCGCTCGATCTTCTCTGTGTTCAGGTTTCTCAAGCCGCGGCGGCGGGAATCCTCCATCGCGCAGGCGGCCGCCTGAAAGAACAGCACGCTGCGCCGGTGCAGGTCTTTGTTGCAGTCGGTCAGGGTGAAAATGCGCTGCGCGTTTTCCTGCAGCTTCTTTTTATCCCATGCTTCGCCTAAATTCACGATGGTTTCCGCCGCGCCGGGGTATTGCGGGTCGAGCGTGTGCGGCGCGGTCGCGTCGAGCAGGCAGACCTTCAGCGCCGGGATCCGCACGGCGTCCAGCGATTTCGGGTCGGAGGAACAGTAGACCCGCTGCACGAGGTAGCCGCGCTGCTGAGCTTCCTGGGCGATGCGCTTCATCAATCCCGATTTTCCCGTGCCGGGACCGCCTTTGATCAGATAGACCGTCCAGCCGTCTTTGGCGTCAAACAGCTCCGGAAACAGCGAAACATAGCCGTCCGCCGTGTTGGTTCCCATAAAAAAAGCCGCGCCCTCGTTCTTCATTCTCATCAGCCTCCGCACTTGTTTTTCCCATTTTATGCGGAAGATGCTGACTTGGTGAAGAAAAGGACGCGGTGTTGTTTTGATTCAGAAAAGACAGGCGGCGAGAGCGGCAACGGCGCCGTCCGCCGCGGCGGTGGTCAATTGGCGGATCACTTTCGTGCGGCAGTCGCCCGCGGCAAAAACGCCCTCGCAGCTCGTTTTGCAGTCTTCACCTGCAACGATGTAGCCGTTTTCATCCAGCGTCACGAGGTCGGCGAAGGCGGCGTTATCCGCCTGCTGACCGATGGAAACGAACAGGCAATCCATTGCGATCTCTTTTTCGCTCCCGTTTTGGTTCACGGTCACGCTTTCCAGTTTGTCGCTGCCGTTGAGACGGCTGACAGTTGCATTCAGCACAGGCTCAATGTTGGAAACGGCGTTGATCTGCCCAACGAGCTGATCTTCGGCGCGGTAAGTGTCGCGGCGGTGGATGAGATAAACCTTTTCACAGATCTCGGCGAGCATCAGCGCGTTTTGCAGCGCGGCGTTGCCGCCGCCCGCGACCGCCACGGTTTTGCTTTTGTAGAACGCGCCGTCGCACACGGCGCAGTAGGAAACGCCCTTGCCGGCGAAACGGTCTTCTTCGGGCAGCCCGAGATGACGGTGCCTGCAGCCGGTGGCGAGGATGACGGCTCTGGCGGTCAGATCGCCGTATTCGGTTTTGACGGTAAAGCCGTTATCGTTCTTTTCAATGCCTTCGGCACGTGCTAACTGTAATTCAACGCCCAGATCGCTGGCTTGATCGAACAGTCTGTCGGAAAACTCGATGCCGCTGATGCTTTTGATGCCGGGGTAGTTTTCCACGCGGGGCGAGGTGCTGATCTGCCCGCCGATGCCCTCGTTTTCAAGGATCGTCACGGTTTTGCCGGCTCTTGCGGCGTAAATGGCGGCGGTCAGACCCGCGCAGCCCGCCCCGACGATGATGATATCGCTCATGGTTCCTCCGTAAAACAAAGGCAGAAGCTGCCTTCTGCCCTTGTTGCAATTATGATGATGGTGTTATTTCTGGCTTGCCGCGTAGCGGTTGATGTTGGAAGCGTTGATGTATTTCTGCGCTTCCTCGCCGTTGACGACCACCAGCGTGGGCGCCTGGCTGATGCCGAACTGCGAAACGAGGTCAAGCTGTTCTTCCGCGTCAATGACCGTGTAGGCAACGCCCGCGTCGTCCAGGCTGCGCTTGGCGAGCTTGCAGTTCGGGCAGGTCTTGGTGGTGAAGAGCATCACCTTCGCTTCGTCGGCGGCGATCTTTGCTACGCTGTCGCTGTTTTCGGCGGTGACGGTCTGCATCTTTTTGTGGAACTTGGAATTCGGAATATCGTAGAGCTTACGGTCTTTGAATTCCTGCGTCTTGCCGTCATTCCAGTTCTGAACGGGGCGGTAATAGCCGGTGATGCGGCTGTAAACCTCGGTCTTTTCGCCGCACTCGGGACATTCATAGATTTCACCCGTGATATAGCCGTGGTTCTTGCACACGGAATAGGTCGGGGACAGGGTGTAGTAGGGCAGCTTGTAGTTTTCGGCGATCTTGCGCACCAGAGAGGCGGCCGCCTGCCAGCTCGGCAGTTTTTCGCCGAGGAAGGCGTGGAAGACCGTGCCGGAGGTGT
>JAFTEL010000022.1 GCA_017453685.1 Clostridia bacterium | reverse complement strand
TCAAAGAATATCTGCTCTATTCCCTTTCCGAGGAGGGTTCACCATGCAAATTCTGATCGCAGGCGCGGGTCACGGCGGGCTGGCTGCCGGGGCGATTTTGGCCAAGGCGGGTCACAGCGTCACGGTTGTCGAACAGGCCGCGCGCGAACAGTTGGGACACGACTGGGAGGATCGCTTCACCTTTTCCGTGCTGACTGATGCGCTCGGGATCACGGAAAGCGAGCTGCCGCCCGAGATTTGGCGCGACCGCGGCGACTGCACCTTCATCAGCCCCAATGGGCAGACGCACGTCGATATTCATTTTGACTCAAACAGCCGCCAGCGCGTCATGTGGCGCAAACCCTTGCTCGCCATGCTGCTGGAGCACGCCGATGCCTGCGGCGTTCGTTTCCGTTTTGAAACGCAGGTGACGGCGCCGCTGCTGGACGGGCAGCGCGTGGCGGGACTGCGCACGCAGGCGGGCGACTTCATCGCTGATCTTGTGATCGATGCGGCCGGCGTGTTTTCGCCCGTGCGCACAAACCTGCCCGAAGCGCTCGGCATTGAAAAGTATCCGCGCCGCGGCGACCTGTTTTATGCGCGCCGCGTTTATTTCGACCGTCTGCCCGACGTTACGGCGGCCGATATTCCGTTTGAGGTCTATCTGCGCCACGTGGGCGAGGAAGGGCTGTCATGGTTCTGCACGAATCCCGACAGTGTGGACGTTCTGATCGGGCGCATCGACCCGCTGACCGACGAGCAGTTTGAAACGCTTCTGGCGCGCTTCCGCGCGGCACATCCGTGGATGGGTACGCGGATCGTTCACGGCGGACAGTCCGGCGTGATCCCCGTGCGGCGGCCGCTCACGCGCATGGTGGCGGACGGTTACGCAGCCGTCGGCGACAGCGCGTTCATGACCACCCCCATGAACGGGATGGGCATCGACCTGTCTCTGCGCGCAGGCAAGCTGCTGGCGGAGACGGTGCTCGCGCATCCCGACTGCACGGCGCAGAACCTGTGGCAATACAATCGGGAATTTCATCGACTGTATGGCGGCGACACCGCCAGAAACGCGGGACTCAAGAGCGCGCTTTTGAGCCTGCCCGCGCAGGACGTTGATTTCCTGTTTGCGGCGCGCGTCGTCGAATCCTCCGACCTTGCGGGCGGCGGACGGAACGTGAACATTCCCGCGCTGCTGGGCAAGCTGCGCCGCGGCATGAAAAAGCCGTCGGCATTTTTTACCGTAGTCAACGGTTTAATGCGCGGCGGACGTGCGGCAAAGTTATACAAAAAAGCGCCTGAGGTGTTTTCTCCCGACGCGGTCGCACAGTGGGATCGCAGCATCACCGAACTCGATTTTCCGATCGACTGAGAAGAATAGTATATTGAGGTAAAACAGCGCTATGCATAAACTGACGATCAACGGGCTGACCGTAACGGCAGCGGATAACGAACTGCTTTCCGACGTGCTGCGGCGCGCCGGAAAGCCCGTCGCTTTGCCCTGCGGCGGCGGCGGCACCTGCGGCAAGTGTCGGGTGATCGTGAACGGAAGGGAAGAGTCGGCGTGTCAGTACCGCGTCACTGCCGATGCGGTCGTTACCGTGCCGGAGACGGAAACGATCCTTTCCGAGATCGGCGCCCGGGAATCCCATGCGATGACCGAACATATGGCGCTGGCACTGGATATCGGCACCACGATGCTGGCGCTGGCGCTGGTATCGACGGATGACGGTAAGATCATCAAGACTGTTACGGCAGCCAATCCGCAGCGCGCCTTCGGCGCGGACGTGATGAGCCGCATCGGATACTGTCGGGCTCACGGCGTCACGGCGCTGCACGCGGCAGTGATCTCGGCTGTCAACGACCTGATCCGTGAGTTGAACGCGCCGCGCGTCGAAATGCTGTATGCGGCAGGGAACACGACCATGCTGCACCTGCTTTTCGGTGCGGACTGCTCCGCGATGGGCACTGCGCCCTACACGCCCGCCTTTCTGGAATCGCAAACGGCGCCCGCTTCCCGCCTTGGGATCACGGGCGCGGAAACGGTCGTTTCGCTGCCCTGCGCCGCGGCTTTCGTGGGCGCCGATCTGACGGCGGGACTTGGTCTGGTCGGTCTGCCGCCGGCGGGAAAATGCGACCTGCTGATCGATCTGGGCACCAACGCGGAGATCATCCTGTTTTCGCGCGACGAAGTGGTCTGCACGGCTGCTGCCGCCGGACCGTGCTTTGAAGGGGCGAACATTTCCTGCGGGATGAGTTCCTCTGCGGGAGCGATCTTCGCGTACAAATACGGCTGTATTCAGACAGTCGGCGGAGCGCCGCCGAAGGGCATTTGCGGCACGGGGCTGGTGGATATCATCGCCGCGCTGTCGGCTGACGGCGTGATCGATGCAACCGGCTATATGGATTGCGGCGAATTTGAGGTCGCGCCCGACGTAACGCTGATACAGGACGACGTCAGACAGTATCAGCTGGCGAAAGCGGCGGTCTGCGCCGCCTTGCTGACGCTGCTGCAAAAGCGGAACGTCCCCTTCGACAGGATCGACAGGCTCTATATCGCGGGGGGGTTCGCGGCAAAGATCAACGTTGCCAACGCGGTCTCCACCGGCTTGCTGCCCGCGGCGCTGCGGGAAAAATGCGTTTCCGTCGGCAACAGCAGCCTGCTGGGAACCGCGAAATACGCTTTTGAAAAGAACGATCTCTCCGTTTTTCTCGACCGCATGGAATATGTAGACCTCGCCGCAGACCCCGTCTTTTCCGATCTCTTTCTGGAAAACATGACGCTGGGCGAAACCGAAGCGTAACGAAAGAATAAAACAGATCCGACTGACAGAGTGATCTTGTCAGCCGGATCTTTCTGTTTTTTGATATTCAGCCGCAGTTCGCTGTTATGCGCTCGAAGAACTGCGCGGGCGAGACCAGACGGGTATCCGCGTCCAGCTGGTTCACCAGCCGTTCCACTGCGGTCATGGTGTTGCCGCCCTCGACAAAGTCGCCGCTGCTGCTCAGCCCCGACCACGCGTGCACGATGATGAACACGTAGGAATCCGGGTCAGCCGGGTCGGCGGGCAGCGCGTTGATCGCCGCCGCGATCTCCTCGGGGGAGCAGCCCGTCATGCCGTTCCAGAGCTGATACCGCGCCGCGACGATGGGCTTGCCGTCGACAAAGCGGGTTTTCCCTTTCATTCCCGCGTAATTGCTGTAATCGATATAGAAAATGCCGTTTGCCTGCGTCTGTTTGAGCAGGGTGTCGAGCGCCTTGGAATCAAAGCCGTCGTCGTCGAGCACCAGCAGTTCGCGGGTATCCAGCGCCTTCATCTTTTGCCCGAGGGTCTCCGCCATGTTCCGCAGCGCTTTGCGGTTCGTCCATTTAGAGGGGAAGGTGTAACCCAGCCCGCTGAGCGAAAGCACGAACGCGTCATTTTCGCTCATTTTGCCGTAATACCGCTGCGCTAAGGGCGCGGCCAGATCGGCGGCAGACGCCGGAACGCCCCACGCGAACGGGAACCGCCCGCGCACGGAGGAGCCGAAGTGATAAACGTCCTCATAAGAACCCACGAACCATTGCAGATTGTCGCCGTCCGACATCAGCAGGCACACGGTGCGCCCGCCCGACACGGCGGAAACGGCGGTCTTCTGCCTGAGGTTTTCGCAGGAAAAACCGCTGAGAACCGAGAGATTGCTCGCCCAATCCGCGGGGATCAGACAGGCGTTCAGCGACGAAACGGAGGAGACGGTCTTGTATTCGCCCAGATCGTTGTTCCATCCGAAGATCAGCGCGTTATCCTTCAGAAAGCGGAAGGCATTGGTGTGTTCCGCGCGGTTCGCCGCGGCGTCATACCAAACGTATGCGCCGCTCATCACGGCGTAATCCATCAGCCGCGGGGTCAGCCACGTCGGCTGCTCGAAAGCGACGTCGCGCCGCAGCTTTCTGAATTCGGGGGTCAGCCGGAACCGCAGGTCGCTCATCCCGCGCACGTCCGCCGTCATCGTCAGACCGGCGGCCTGTACCGCTTCCTCAAACGCGGGCAAAACGACGATGCTGTTTTTCTGATTCGCCAGCGAGAGCGCGATCGCGGCGCTGTCGTCATCGCACAAAATGTAGCCGTCTAAAAACGGCGCGAATTCTTTGAGAAGCGCGGTCAGATCCCACGGGGAACCGTCCGCCTGTGTGGAAATCAATTCCGCGTTTGTGAACGGCAGCCACTCGCTGTTTTTTGCGGTGCGGAACAGCAGGTTTTTGTCGCTGACATTTGCGAGCAGCCCCTGCATGGAGGCGAGCGTCAGCGCGGAGCCGTCCGACGGGATTTCGGTCAGCAGCAGCGTTTTCGCCTCTTTCGCCGCCTTCGGAAAATCCGTGACCTTCTGCCGATCGGAGAAGGAAAGCCCCGATAGGGAAGTGAACAGTATCAGAAGATAGATGAAAATACGTTTGAGAACCTGCATGGTATCCTCCCTGTGTTTATCGCGCTGCGGCAGCCCGGCCGCGCCGACGATGCTATTTCTTTTATAACCGAAAAACGCAAAAAAAGCAATACGTCAGACAAATCATCCGTCAGTCGATCCGTTGACATCAAGAGGAAGCGACTTAGCTTATTTTATCGCGGTGGTGCGCATAAAAAAGGAACCTCTTCCGTGACGGAAAGAGGTTCCCTGTGCTTTGTGGTTATCCCATTCGTCCGATCGCCTTGCGGATCAGCGTTCTGACTTCCTGCGTGTCGTCGTCGGTTGAGTTGCTGAACGCCGCCGTGTATTCGATATGCAGCTCGATCTGCTTCTCGTTGTAGTCCTTCACGCTCTTGTCAAGCATTTCCAGATACAATTCGGCTTTGGGCACGGAGCACTGCTCAAACAGACCCAGGAACATACCCGCTTTGTTGCAGCCGATGAAGCCGTAATTCTTGGAAAGCGATTTGATGATCCCGCCGAACGAGCCCAGCAGCGCGTCGCCCGCGGCGTGACCCAGCGTTTCGTTCGTCTTCGTCAGGTTATCCAGCGTAATGACAAGGCAGGTGAACTGGTCGCCGACTTCCTTTTCGCTGAGCGAATTGATCTGGATATCGCACATCTGGCGGTTCGGGAGCTTGGTGACCTTGTCGGTGTAGAGAATATACTGAATGAAATCCTTGAATCGGCCGATGAGCACGGCGCCGACGCAGCCGAAGAACAGGAAGAACACGAGCGCCAGCACGATATACAGCTTGATGTTGACCTTTTGCGACGTGACAACGGAATTGAGGATGTTCAGGTAGCTTGCGCCGATGTATTCATTCAATTCCCGCGCGGTCGCCTGCACGATGTTGTATTCGGTGTTCAGGATATTGACAATAGCCCCAATATCCTGTTCGACCTCATCGCTGAGGACCTGATTCTGACCGTTATCAAGGAAAACCGAGCGGATATAAGCGGCATGCTGCCTGTCAATTTCATCGTTTTCGATCGACTGGTTGATCTGCACATATTCTTGAATGAGATCGTCGTACGTCGTTGTGACGTTCAGACCGCGGTCGTAGCCGTCAACGTCCATAATGACGGAAGAGCCGGAGCTTTCATTCGAATCATTCTGCTTGATGTTTTCTGTTGTGTTGATACTTTTATCGCTGTAATTGTCGATCAGATATTTCAGCTTTTCGGATTTCTTCGTGTTATTCTGAATGTTGATCTCCAGGTTTTCCATGCGATTCTGCTGCTTTTTCAAGAGCACGTCGTTATCCTTGGTGAACCTGCCCTGCAAAATGGTAGCATACAGATGCGGAACCTTATTGTTGATTAAGTAGTTATAAATGTTCTCCAGATCCGTGAAAGTATAACCGGTGGCGGACGCCCTGAAATCCGGGTAGCTTGCTTTCTTTTGGATGAGGAAATTGTCGATATCCTTGACCGATTGCTGGATGATCTCGGCGCTTTCGATGTAATCGTAATCGTTTGATTTGATATTCGCCACGTTGTTCGGCAGGATCAGCTGATCGACGTATCGCTCGCTGTAAAACGAATAATAATTCTTGATGATCGCGTCGAGCATATTGCCGGCGTAATTCATGGATTTATCCGAATCGGCTTCGTAGGAGATCACGTAGTCTGTCGGAAAATAGGAATACGGCTCGCCCTTGCTGAGCGCGGTTTCCTTCTTTTGTTCTTCCTCTTCCGAAATGATCGCGCGCACCTTGACTTTTGAGCGCACCTCGTCCACGGAGACGTTCAATCCCAGATCTTCGATCGCGCCTTTGATGACGGTGGAGGAGTAGATCTCGGAAACGTCCAGCTTGGAGCCGTTCGGCGTCAAGCCTTCGGATATCGCTCCGTTCGCATAGCGAATGACTGTCGTAGCCGTGTAGACCTGCTGTGCGCTTGCGTAAAAATATACCCAAACCGCACCGATCAGCGCGACGAAAAAAATGATGAACTTACCCTTGGTAAGATATCTTAATAATTGAAATTCCTTCACGCTTTTTTGCCTCCGCTGAAATACCGAAATCTAAGCCAAATCGCAGCATAGATGCCCACAAGCAGCGCCGCCGCGAGGACGAACAGGGTGCTTACCCGAAGCTTTTGCATGAGCGACGGGTTCGAGGTCTTAAAGGTCAGGTAGTCCTTGGTCTTGTATTTGATATACGCCTTGTCGATCGATTCGATCTGTTTGGAAAGCTCGGCGAACTTCTGGCGGATATCCCGGATCATATCGTTTGCTTTTCTGACGTCGGCGGTGTTGTTCGTTCCGGCGTACATTTTGGCGATGATATCCTTGTTAGTCTCGATCTCCTTGGCGGTTTCCCGCGCCGTCAGCAGATAATCATCCGCCTGATTTGCCATGTAATCCATGCCGGTTTTCGTTTTGGACATGTAATAGGAGTTCTTGCTCTGATCGATCGAGGGGATCATCACGACGCTGATCATGGCGTCGTCATACATCTTGATCCCGTCGTTGCGCACGTTATAGGCCGCCATATCCTTGGCGTAGTCGAGACCTTTCACACGGTTGGTGTAGGAAAGAGAGCGGATATAGGTCTCCTTGTTGGCGGAACAGCCCGTCTGAATGATGAAAGCGCGGTATTTGGCGATATCGTAGTTGCGCAGGTCTTCCACCTTCTGCGAGAGCGATTTAAAGGTCTCGTCCGACGATTCATCGGTGAAAGTTTTGCTCTGCTTGACTCTGGTGTTCAGATATTTTTCGATCTGCTGTGCCTTGAGGTCGAGCAGGTCGGCGATCTCCATGTATTCTTCGTCGTCAAACTTGTCGATATCAAATTCGAGGATCGAGCGGTTTTCCGTATATTTGGCGTAGAGATTGTCCTTGTACGATTTACATAAAAAGTTCAGCAGATCGTTGATGCCGATGCCCTTGATCATGGACGGCTTTTTCAGCGTGATCTTATAGGACGTGGAAATATACAGGTTATCCTCGGAAAAAGATTTTGCGTTCGTCGGGCGCATGGTGATGCAGTCGGCGATCTCGTTCAGATCGACGCTTTCCGGGTCAATGCCGCAATAATACAGCATCCCCTCCAGCACCTCCTGACTCACGATATCGTAGGCGTTGAAGCGCGTGGAGTTGGGATTCAGACCGCTGGCGCTCTCTTCATAGTTGAGGCTCATTTCCGTCGTCGCCGTGCTGTCGCTTTTCAGCAGAAAATAGCACGCCGAAAGCGCCACGATCACCGCGAGCAGAATGCAGATCGGCGCGCGCAGCTTGAACATGGCGATCAGCGTCTTTTTGAAGCGGGAGCGATCCGCAAAATCCAGATCAACGCTGTCAAGCACGTCCGTGATGGGCGCCATGACAGCTTTGAATACTCTGCTCGAAAGGCTTTCACGCTTTTTTTTCGGGGTAGAACGGACGGCTTCTGTCTGCTCCGTAAGCTCGATATGTTCCGTATTCATACGCCGTCCTCCTTTCAAATAGGAATATCAAAGAATTACATTAATACCAGCAGATGTCAACAACGACCAGCTCCGGCTGATTGTTGATGCGCGGGATATAGCTCGAATTGCCCAGACCTCTGCTGACGACGACCTGCGTGCCGTCCTCGGCCTCAACGACGCCCGCGGTGAAATCGGGCAGGAAGCCTTCGCCGGTGCTGTAAAGCCCGCCGATCTTCGGCAGACGGATCAAACCGCCGTGGGCGTGACCGGTCAGCGCCACGTCAATGCCCCGGTTGAGCAGTTTGCTCTTGAACAGTTCGGGGTAGTGCGTCAGGCAAATACGGCAGTTGTCCGTCGGGCTGAGACGCTCCAAAAACTTTTTGGCGTTGTTGGTCTCAATGTCGAACTGCTTGACGTCGTCCGAAACGGCGATCAGCTGAAGGGCCGTGCTGCGCACGTCGACGGTGATCGCCTCGTTGCTCAGGAGCTTGACGTTGTGTTCCGACAGCTTCTTGGTGAATTGCTTATCGCGGAACAAGTATTGATCCAGCTCATTGTTTCCGAAGCAGGCGTAGATCGGCGCGATCTCGCTGAGCTGATCCGACAGATTGAACAGCACCGAATAATTATCGTCTTTATAGTTCATCATGTCGCCCGCGTAAACGATCAGATCGGGATGCAGCATTTTGATTTTACTGACGAGCTTCTCGTTGTTCGCGCCGAATTCCGCGTTATGCAAGTCCGCGAGTTCGACGATCCGGATGTTGTCCGTGACCTTGTCGGAGCGCACCGAATAGAACGAAACGGTGAAGTTCTGGTTGATGACGAGGTTCACCGCAACGGTCACGACCGCCGCCGCGAACAGGATCAGCAGGAGCCACCCGATGACTCTGACGCGGAAGGGCTTGCGTTCCTTGGCTTTGAAGTGTTTAGCTTTCTCCATCAGACCGTTCTTCCTTTTCCTCTAATTTCAGTCCCGGCGCCAGATTGGAATGGGAATTGTTGTCGCTGATCTTTTTGGCGGGCGTGCCGGCGATCGTGATGCCGTCGTCCGTAAAGCTTTTTGTCACCACGCTGTTTGCGCCGATGGCGATGTCGTTGCCGATGGTGATGTTGCCGATCACGGACGAGCACGGACCGATAAAGCAGTTGTCGCCGATCGTTGCGGCCTGGGTCTGCCCGTTGGTCGCGCCGATGGTGACGCATTGATGGATGCGGCAGTTCTTGCCGATATGCGCCGAAGGATGCACCACGATCGGTCCCCAGTGCGCGATGGAAAGCCCTTCTTCAAAAGCGTTCGGCGGAATGTGGAAGCCGCACAGCTTGCGGCCCATCTTGCGCAGCCGATAATGCAGCCAGACCGCAGCGGCTTTGCCGAGTGGATCTTTTTTGCAGTTCATATAGTATTCGGTTTTCCGCAGCAGGATCTCGTATTGCCAGATCTCATCACCGGCGATGCGCGGCCTTTTTCTGGTCTTATACAGCGCGATCCTGTCCTGTTCCAGATAATGCTTCAAATCGGCTTTGCTTTGTATCATTTCAACTCTTCTCCTTTAACGGCGCGCAGCAGATAGTCGCTGCTTTCCTCCCGCAGACGGTCAATATAACCGTAGACCGCGTCGTAGTCGATGCTGTCATTTTCCCGATCGAGCGCCTGAGCGGTCAGGCTTCGCTCCGCGATGCCGAACTGCCCGAGCAGCGCGGCGATCTTTTTCACGCGGCTGTCGATGGAGGCGTAGACCCGAAAATCCTTGCGGTTGAGCAGGGAAAATACAACGCCGTGGAACGTGCCGGTGTAAACGTATTGCGCTCTGCGGAACAGTTCCGCCCATTCAAAGGGCGTGAGCCGGACGGAAAGCGTCGAATAGAGTTTATCGTATTCGCCGCCGCCGAGGACTTCATAGCCCTTTTCCCGCGCGGCTTCGACGACCTGCTTTTTCAGTTCGCGGGGAATGCCGTTGCAGTAATAGAACAGCACGTAGGGCTTTTCGGTGAGCGCGCGGATCTTTTCGTTTTCCACCGCGGGGGTCGGCGTGAGAAACGTCGGGTCGCAGACCATCTGCGGGCTGACGCCCAGCGCAGTCTCGCACAGCTCCCGCGCGCCCTGATCTCTTGCCGAAAGCGCCGTGAACCCGCGCATTGCCGCGCGAATCTCGTCCGGAACAGCCGCGCCGGCGGCCTTGCCCGTGCTCGGCGCATAGGCGACGATCCTTTCTGCGGTCAGACCGGCGCTGAACTTGAGCATGGAAAAGCTCTTCGGGTCAAGGAAATTCCACACTTCATCGCTCCCGATCACCACGCAGTCCAGCCCGAGCGCGTTGATCTGTTCGGCGTTATATACCGGCTTGGTCAGGTTGAAATACGCTTTGCGCGCCTCGGAAAAGAGGACGGGCTGCGTGATCTTGTTGAGCCAGGAGACCGGCGTTTCCGTTCCGGGATAGAAACGGAAAAAGCCGCCGATGTTGATGATGTTCTGCTTCGGCATGATATAGTTGATGATGCAGACCTCATCGCTGGGGAACAGAGCTTTCAGCTTTTCCTGCAGCGCCCAGGCCTGCAAAAACGCGCCGAAGTTATTGATGGTGTGATGTGTTAAAATACCGATCTTCATACTTTTTTCTCACCGATGGCGGCGTACAGGCTCAAATATAGTTCCTGCATCCGCAGCGCTTCTGATTGGATATCGTATCCGGCTTGGCTCAGCTCCGCAAAACGGCTCGTTCTTGTCTTCGGCTGCAGGTCAAGGACCGTTTTGGCCCAGAGCAGGGGAGCGTCGTTCAGACCGAGAAAGCGGACGTTGTCGGTCACTTTGACTTCGGGTGTGATCGTGTCAGTCAGTACGCAGGGCAGATCGGCCGCCTGCGCCTCGATCGCCACGACCGGCAGCCCTTCATAAAGTGACGTCATCACGAACGCGTCAAACGCGCTGTACCATTCGTTCACGTTGGTCTGCACGCCCGTGAATGTCACGGCGTCGGTCAAGCCGAGCTCGGCGGTCTGCTTTTTGAGGGCGTTTTCCAATTCGCCCGTGCCGATGATCACCAGATGCGTGTTCGCGTCGAGCTTATGCAGTTCGGCAAAGAGCTCCAAAATCTTCTTCTGGTTCTTTTGCGGCGCGAGCCGACCGACGTGACCGATCACGAACTTGTCGCCCAAGCCGTATCGGGAACGGATCGCCGCCCTCGCCGTTTCGTTGAAGGTGAAATTGTCCACCTGAATGGCGTTGTGGATCAGTTCGTGGCGGTTGTTCCAGCGCTTCTCGGAAAAATAGAATTTGCCCGCCGCGTCGGAGCAGCCCCAGTAATCGGTCGCGGCATATTTGATCATCGGGCGCATGAGCTTTTTCAGCTTGTTTTTGAGCCCGACGGGCACGGCGGTCGCGTGCGCGTGAGCGATGCGCACGGGGATATTGTTCTTCTTGGCGGAACGCAGCGCATAAAGCATCAGCGAGCCGTTATGCGTGTGGATGATTTGGTATTCGGGATGCTCGCGGAATAAGTCGGTCATGAAGTTTATGTAGTTCCGATAGCTCATATAGCCGGGCGAAACAAAAATTCTGCCGCCGAGCGCCTTGATCTCTTCGTCATAGTCGCCGGGGTCGGGTTTGTTCGCCAGAAAATCAAACTGAACTTTCTCACGGTCGGCGTGCCGATAGAAATTCATCAGCATGGTTTCAATGCCGCCGCGATCCATATTGCTTACGGATTGTAATACTCTGATCATGATAACCTCTGCAAAAATAGTAAGGGTAGGGGGTCATTCGACTTCCATTCTCGGTTTTCGCTGCGTGAGCTTGTCTTTCTCTCTCCTGTTGTACCGCCATTTTTCCAAACTGTTCATGCGGTAGACGGGGATCGGGCGCAAAGGCGTCTCTTTGACGGGGGCGAAAAAGAAGGACATCGGGATCATGCGGATCACCATGCTCGACCAGTAATAGAACATCGTGTTGTCCGTCATGTAAGTGATGAGCATATAGACGTTGATCACCATGAAGCACACAGCGGTTTTTTCGCCGCATCGGCTGATGAACCAGTGGGTCTGGAACACATAGTAGCCCATGATCCAGAGAAGGAAGCCCCAAAAGCCCATCTCAACGTACATTTTCAAAATATCGTTATGCACCGCGGTGATGGCGACGACCTGATCCTTCGTGCCCTTCATGCTCTTCAAAAGCTGGACGCAGAACTCATAGCCCCTGCCGCGGTAGGTCGGCGATACTTTGTAGAAGTTTGAGATGTAGTCGTATATCTTTTCTCTGCCGTTGAGCTCGATATCGTGTTCCATCAGAAAGCTGGAAAAAATGCCTTTCTGGATGATAAAGATGTAAAAATAGCAGAACACGACGATCGAGACCGCGATGAAGATCAGAAAACGGGCCTGCGCTTTCGAGCTGAGAAGCCGGCAGAACAGCGCGAAAAGGATCGCGAGAAACAGGCTCAGAAAAGCGATGCGCTTCAAGCCCGCGAAAAACAGGAACATGGCGACGGCGGCATACAGATAGCGGTACTTTTCGCCGGGGCAGAAAAACACGAAATAGAGGAAGAAAACGCCCATCACGAACGTAATATCGTGAATCTCAATGGCGCGGATGAAGGTGGAGTTGTTGATGACGTCGTTCGCGCCGAAAGAGGTGATGTTCGCGATCATATCGCGGATCGCGCCGCCGATGCCGGTGGTCGCCGCGCCGAGCAGAATGATGACGAAGTTGGCGGCGGCGATGCCGAAAAAGGTGTATTTCGCCGCCTGTTCCTCAAACATATAAACGGCGGCGAGCACGATGGCGATGTTCAGCAGCTGGTAGGATATTTTGGAGACGCCCTTGAAGATGTAACCGAGGGACTGCAGGTCCAATATCCAGATCAGGATGGAGCAGAGAATGATACCGATGATGATGGATGAAAACATGAGCCCGAAACGGGAAAGAATTTTGAAATTCTTGAAATTGCCGGACCACAGGATATACAAAACGGCAATGCCGAGCGCGCCGACGGAGATGACCTTGGGCAGCGCGCCCAGCGCCGTGTTTACCACTTTCCAGTCGCCCATGGCGGCGCCGAAAATGAAAAAGATATACAGACCGATGTAAATTTTCGATCGTTTTGGGTAAAGATCGTTGATTCGCTCAGCCACTGTATTCACCCATTACCGTATGCTTTCAAATCATTTAACGCCGTTCAGCAGCATTTGCAGCCGTTTGTAAGCGCCGCAGAGAATCCCGTATGCCTTTGTGTTGCCGATGAAACGATCAAGTGCCGAGAACTTCTTTTTTTGTGCCAGACGGATCGGCAGGCTCCATTCCCAACGGCCGCTTGCCTTCGGGTCGAAACCCGCAATGGCGGCTTTGTATGGCTCGGTCTCGACGAAGGTGAGAAATTCCTGCTTTCTCTCTTCACGGGATTTGGGGTTGTCTTTGTGGAAAAGGTTCAGGCGCATATTGTCCATTACCAGCGACAGAAGGCGATGATTTTGAAAGCGCATTTCCACGTCGGCGTCGTTCGGATAATACTTTTCGGAGCACACGAGCAGGTGATCGATGAGCGATTGCGCCATTTGCGGGTAATCCGCGCTGTAACGGCGGGTGATGCCCTGGTCGTTGCTGCGGTAATAGTACATGACGTAGGGGAAATAGGCGATTTTTTGCGCGCAATAGTAGGCTTCCGTGTTGAACACGCTGTCCTGCGCTTTCTTCTGCTTGACGGGGAACAGCAGCTCGTTTTTCACCAGGAACTCTTTGCGGTAGATCGCGCCCCACGCCGCGTGATAAAACGCGCGGGAGGACAGACCGAGCGGCTGGCTCAGGGTCGGGTCAAGACAAAGGCAGGAGATGCTGAGCTTTCGCCCGGCGTCCGAAGGCAGCTCGGTCACGTCAGTGAGGGTGCAGGGCTGTTCGGGTTCCTTCTGCTCCGTGAATTTCAGCCGATCATGGATAATGATGTCATAGTCCGCGTCGCTGTGTTCATGGCAGAAGCGCAGGAAGGCTTCCGTAAAGTTGTCCGAAAGCAGATCGTCACCGTCCGCGAAAAAGATCCATTTGCCCCGGGCTTCCGCGATGGTGCGGTTTCTCACGCTGCTCAGCCAGCTGTTGTGATCCATGCGGATATAGCGCACGCGGCTGTCAGCTTCAGCATATTCACGGCACACGTCGCCGGAATTGTCGGTAGAGCAGTCGTCGATCAAAAGCATCTCTGTTTCGTCGGTGAGCTGACGGATCACGCCCTCAATGTGCGCCCGCAAAAACGGTTCGCCTACGTTGTAAACGGCTGTTCCGATGCTAAGTTGGATCGACATATTCTTTACTCCTTGTTTCTTACCGATAGGACATAATTCACCAATATAATTTTTAGCGTGTAGTATTATAACAAAAAAATAAAAAAAATCAAGGAAAATGTGTAGCAAAACCGAAGAATTTTCCTGATTCAGATAATAAAAGGCGAAACGGATCAGCTTGACAAGCTTTTTCCCATTTTGTATAATGGTGCAAAATTGACGCGAACGGTGAAACTTATGTACAAATTCAAACGATTATTCGTCTATATCCGCGTGCTTTTTGTGATGGTCGCCGCCGAGGTCGTCAGTCTGTTTGTCCGGCGCAAACCGGCGTATGAAAAGCTGTGGATCGTTTCGGAGCGCGGGGTCGACGCCCGCGACAACAGCTATCATTTTTTCAAGTATCTGCGGCGCGAGCATCCCGAGATCAACGCTGTGTATATCATCACGGAGGATTCGCCCGATCGTGACAAGGTCGCATCCCTCGGTACCTTGGTGAAATACGGCAGCTTCCGCCACTATCTGTGCTATATTTTGGCGCAGGTCAAGGTCAGCACCCACATCGACGGATATTCGCCTGATATCCTCTTTTTCCACAAATTCGGTCGGTTTTTCCCTGACAAATCCAAAAAAATATTCCTTCAGCACGGCATCATCAAGGACGATCTGGCGTTCTGCCACGCGGATCAAACGGATATCGACATGTTTGTCTGCTCCGCCGTGCCGGAATATGAGTTTATTGACCAAACCTTCGGCTATCCGAAAGGCGTGCTTCAGTTGACGGGTCTGTGCCGCTACGACAACCTGAAAAAGACCGAACAGCCCACGCGCAAGCTGCTGTTCATGCCCACCTGGCGCTCCGAACTGCGCACCGGCAGCCGCCACGCGTTTCTGGAAAGCGATTATTTCAAAACCTACAACGCGCTACTGAACAGCGAAAAGCTTGCCGAACTCCTGCGGGCATACGATTATGAGCTGGTGTTCTATCCTCATTATGAGATCCAGCGCTTTCTCGACTGTTTCCAATGCTGCGACCCGCGGGTGAAGATCGCCGATTTCAAGAATAACGACGTGCAGGAGCTTCTCATAAACAGCGACGTGCTCATCACCGACTATTCCAGCGTGTTTTTCGATTACGCCTACATGCGCAAACCGGCAGTGTATTATCAGTTTGACGAAGAGGCCTTCCACGCGAATCACTACCCTAAAGGGTATTTCGATCAGGCAAAAGACGGCTTCGGCGACGTCGTCGAAACGCAGGACGCCCTAATTGACAGTTTGCGGCACATTCTCGACAACGACCTGAAGCCTGACGATCTGTATCTCGACCGCATGAATTCGTTCTTCAAATTCAACGATACGGAAAACTGCAAACGCGTCTATGAGGCGATTTGCAGGATGCTCTAATCGCCTTCCCCTTAGAGGGGAAGGTGCCCCCGCAGGGGCGGATGAGGTGGAAGTGTTAAGGACAGATTTCAACGGTTGCTGCGGCAGCGGCACCGCGTATTCGCTCATAAAAAAGGCAGCGCCGCATTTTTACGGCGCTGCCTTTTTTCGACAGTTATTTAACCGGCCTTCTTTTTCACTTTATCAAGAACCTTGTACAAGCCGACCACCTTCAGTGCAAATCGGATCGACGGTCGGAATTCCGGCAGGAAGCTGCTGCCTGCGGCGAAAATCAAATTGGACACAACGGTGGCGATGACGCCGTTGACGATCAGCGCCGGTATGCCTGCCAGCCCGATCTTGCGGCAGACAAGGTAGGTGATCGCCCCGGCGGATACGGTCAGTACCCATGACCACAGGAGCTTGAGCATATACTTTGACTGTTTTTCATCGGTGAAATAGTGACGGAACAGCGTCCGTGCGCCCCAGGTGCAGTCAATGAACACGATGCACACGATGGTTGAAAGCATCACGCCCACTACGCCCAAATACTTGACAAGCAGGATGTTGAGCGTGAGGTTGACCACGGTTTCGGCGATGGGGCGGAAACGATCCTGCCACCAGAGCCCCGCCGCCTGACGGTACATATAGCAGATTCTGCTGAAGTGCATTGTGAAAAAATATACACAAAAAACAAACATGATGGAATCGCTGAACATCATTTTTTCGCCGACCCACAGCTTGATGAACGGCTGGAGACAAGCGACCATGCCGACGCTCAGCCACGACGAAAGCCACATGTAAAGCAGCTGCAGCTTGTTGAAATCGGCAAAGTTTTTCTCCTTGCTTTCCACCACGATGGAGTTGCCGACTGACGCCGTGACGCTGTTGGAAACGAGGATCATAATGCCGGAAATGGCGTTGATCACATAGTAGTAGGTGTTGTATTTTCCAAGCATCACAAGCCCCAAAAACGCCGAAAGTACGATGCTGTCCAGCGAATTGCGGAACACGAAGCTGACCTTGTAGAGGAACATGCCCGCCACGCGCTTTTTGATGTGATCGATTTCTTCCTTCGGCACTTTGCCTTCGCATTGATATTGCGGGTAGCGTTTTTGCGAAAGGAAGTAGGACGTCATGTTTTTAGCCAACGTTGTCAGCGGCAGCACGACGGAATAGAGATAATAGCAATAGCTCTGCTTGCTGAACAGGATGATCGCAACGACCTGAGCAACGGTCGAACCGATTTTGAAAATTGTATAAATATTGTTATTAACTGAATATCTTTGATCCGCCGTAAACAGCGAGGTGCGGTAGGCGAAGAACAGATAAGACAGCACCGTGTTGCCGAGATTGATGAAGAAAAGGATGTAAAGATTAAGTCCGTCCGGCAGATCTTTTTTGACGATCAGCGGCAAAAACGGCGTGATCGCCAGCCCGAGCACGGTGATCGCCAGCGCGATCCAGCGGTAAACGGTGCGGTATAATCTCAGCAGTGCGCACACGGCGGGCGTGTCGTTTTCCGCCAGCGGCTTATACATGCTGTAAACCATGGCGGAGCTGATGCCGAGTTCCGCCAGCGACAGAATCTGCAGAATGGAGACGAACAGGCTGTCTAACCCGAGGTAGACTTCGCCCAGGTATTTGATCAGCACCGTGCGCATCACGAAGTTGGCGAGCATGATGACCAGCTTGTTGATGACGGAGGTGATGATGTTTCTTCTTGCGTGTTGCGTTCTTGTTGCCATAGTCTCTCTCACTTTTTCACGCTCTCATATAGTGCGAGCGTTTGGTCGGTGATATTGTCCCAATCGTATCGTTCGATCAGTTCCTGCCGCTTTTTCTGGATGTCTTCGGGCGCGGCGTCTTCTTTGAAATCGCGATCCTGCAGCTCCTCATGCGCCAGGCAGTGTTCCAGTGCCGTTTTCAGCGCGTCGGCGTCTCCGTGGGCAAAGCTGCTGCCGTAACCGTCCAGACAATCGGTGTTTTCCGGAATATCGCTGACGATCACGCGCGCGTCGTAGCCGACCGCTTCCAGCAGACTCATCGGCATACCCTCCAGATCGCTGGGCAGTACGTAAACGAAACAGTTGGAAAACAATTCAGCCAAGGTTTGACCGCTGACAAAATAGGTAAAAAGAATATTTTCACAGTCTCTTGCTTTTTCCAAAACAGAATTGATATAATCCGTTTTAGGTTCGATACTGCCGGCGATCACGAGCTTTTTATCCGTTTGCAACTGCTTGTAGGCGTCAATGAGATAATCCAGCCCTTTTTCGGGCGTGATCCGCGCCAGAAACAGGATGTAGCCGTTCTTTTCCAGCCCGAATCTGCTTTTGATGAGGTCGGGCGCTTCGGGGGTGACGCGGTTGATGCCGTTGGGGATCAGCACGGCGTCGCAGCCGTAGGTGTCTTTGAAATACTGCTTCACGCCCTGTGACAGCACGATCACCTTGTCGGCATATTTCGCCGCCATTTTTTCGCCGAACAGGATGTATTTGGAGGCAAAGCCGCCCCATTTGTTCCGCTGCCAGTCCAGCCCGTGAACCGTGGCGACGACCTTTTTGCCGAAGAGCTTGGCCAGCGGGATCATCGCGCAGGGGCCTTCCGCGTGGTAATGCACCACGTCGTACTTCTTCACGATGCAGCGCAGCGTGGCAAAGAAGGAGTAGACCATCGCGTTGAGCGAAGAATGCTTGAAAGTGCGCACCTCGGCGACTTTGACGCCGCGGTAATCCTTCAGCTTTTCTTCCCCGCACCAGCGGTTGTAGACGACAACGTCGTGCCCCTTTTCCGCCATGCGGAGGGACAGTTCCTCAACGACGACTTCCACGCCGCCGCTTCTGGTCGGTATCCGTTTGTGACCAAGCATCGCGATTTTCATAGAAAAGCTCCCGATCCGTTCCGTTTTCAGATGCGTCGGGAATGACCCGATTACGTTGCATTTAACTCTCAAATTATACCATGCTTATATCGAATAATCAACACAAATTGACAAACAATGTTTGATTTATACGAGCGGAGGAATTATGAAAGATTGTATTTCCATTGAACGCCCCGAACAGTGCTGCGGCTGCGGCGCCTGCGTCAACATTTGCCCGCGCGGCGCGATCACCATGAAAGAGGATGCGGCCGGTTTTCTCTATCCCACCGTGGACCAATCGCTTTGCGTGCAGTGCGGCAAGTGCGCGCAAGTGTGCGTGTTCGCCGAAAAACAGCAGGGCGCGAACGGCGATCCGGCGGTATATGCCGCCGCGATCCGCGACCGCGAAGCCCTCATGGATTCGTCCTCCGGTGGTGTGTTTACCGCGCTGGCAAACGCGGTTCTGGCCAAGGGCGGCGCGGTGTTTGGCGCGGCGTGGGTCGACGGGCTCACCGTGGCGCACGTCGGTGTGGACGATCCGGCGCAGTTGGCTCAGCTGCGCGGTTCCAAGTATGTGCAGAGCGCGACGGGCGACGCGTTCCGTCAAGCCGAAAAGCTGCTGAAAGAC
>JAFTEL010000021.1 GCA_017453685.1 Clostridia bacterium | reverse complement strand
GTTGATGAGGATATCGCAGGTGCCGAAGGTCGCTTTGACCTGCTGCCTCGCCTTCTCCAGCGCGTCTGCATCGGTCACGTTGCAGGCGATTGCCATCGCCGTGCCGCCGGCTGCGTTGATCTCATCGGCGACCTTTTGGCAGGAGTTCTGATGCAGGCTGATCACAACGACCTTGCAGCCCTGCGCCGCCAGATCTTTGGCGAAGCCGCTGCAAAGCACACCGCCGCCGCCCGTGACGACGGCAACGCGCCCTTTGAGATTTTCATGGTTCATCATGTTGTTTTCCCTCACTTTTTCGCGGTGCCGAAGGTGGAACTCATATCGTCCTGAACCTGTTCCTTCGTCACCTTGACAAACTTGGAATTCTTGATCTTATCCTGAAGCATTTCACAATAGAGGTCTTCGTCGATCGGCAGCTCCACGGGCTTGCCCAGCCAGCTGGACAGATGCGCGCAGTTGGAGATGGTCAGACCGTTGATGCCCTCTTCGCCTCCGCCGACGAGCGGCGTGCCGTCGAGGATGTTGCGGGCAAACTGATAGAGCACCTGAACGTGCTGCGCCCACGGCTCGGGATCGGGGGTGATGGTGTAGTGTTTGGCTTCGGGGCGGGAGAAGCCGCCTTCGGCGGTGCGGCAGAATTCGCGTTCGGAAATGTCATATTCGGTCACGCGCAGCTTGCCGTCTTCACAAATGATGCCGCCCTTTTCCAGCGTGATCTCCAGACGGTTCGCGCCGGGGAGATCGGCGGTGGAGGTGATGAAAACGCCCGTCGCGCCGTTGGGATATTCGGCGTAGATGGTCACGTCGTCCTCAACCTCGATGTTGTGCCATTTGCCCTCATGGCAGAAGGCGCGGACTTTATTGGGCATACCGCAAAGCCACTGCCACAGATCGAGCTGATGCGGGCACTGGTTGAGCAGCACGCCGCCGCCCTCGCCCGACCAGGTGGCGCGCCAGTCGCCCGAATCATAATAGGCCTGCGTACGGTACCAGTCGGTGATGAGCCAGTTGACGCGCTTGATGGCGCCGAACGCACCGCTTTGCAGCATTTCACGCAGCTTGATGTAGCAGGGATTGGTGCGCTGGTTGAACATGATGGCAAAGGTCTTGTCGCTCTTCGCGGCGACCTCGTTCATTTCACGCACCTGTTTGGTGTAAACACCGGCGGGCTTTTCGATCATGACGTGAATGCCTGCTTCCAGCGCTTCCTTGGCATAGACCGGGTGAAGGTAGTGCGGCACGGCGACGATCACGGCGTCGACGGTGCCGGATTGAATGAGGTCGCTGCCGGTTTCAAACACCTGAATCCCGGGCATTTTCTCCAGCGCGAAGGCGCGGCGCTCGGGCTTGAGGTCAGCGACGGCGACGAGCTCCAGATCGGGCACGCAGCCCTCTTTGCAATAATTGAGATGGCTGGAACCCATGTTGCCGCAGCCGATGATGCCCAGACGGATTTTACCTTTTTCCATGCCGTCAAGGATCGTGCGCAGCGCGGAAACCGCGGCGTCAAACGCTTCGTCGCCGGTGGCGTAAACGTATTTCTCTTTCTTTTCGATGCTTCTTCTCGTGTCGTTGTCAGCTTCGAGATTCTCCAGCCCCTCAAACACGCGCAGATGCGGTTCAAGGGAGAGGAACTTCTGACCGCCGTTGCGGGCAAAGCGGCGGATGATCTCGGCCACATGACCGTCGCCGCAGCCCGCGGGCACGACTTCGCCGTTTTCAAACAGCGCGTCTTTGACGTGGAGATATTTGACGTAGCCCTCGACCATTTCATACGCCTTGAGCGGATCGACGCCGCACTGGATATAGTTGGCGGGGTCGAGCACGGCGTAAAGTCTGCCTTTGCAGTAACGCAACACCTCGAGGTTGCGTTCGGCGTTGTCGCCGTAGATGCCTTTTTCGTTTTCAAGGCAGCAGCGCACGCCGTTTTCATACGCGTAATCCGCCATGGCCTTCACGCGGCGGAGCACTTCGTCACGGTATTCGTCAAAGCTCTCGCCCTTCGTGAAGAAAAAGCTGAACATGCGGATGAATTCGGCGCCGAGAATTTTGGCGACCTCGACGGTGTTTTTGAATTTTTCAAAGTGCGGTTCAAAATCGTCGGTGATCTCGATCTTACCGAACGGAGAACCGAGAGAAGAAATCTTGATACCTTCGCTGTCGAGCTTTTCTTTGAGCGCTTTCGCGTCCTCCACGGTAAAATCAGCGATGTTCTTGCCGTCGATCCCGCGCGGCTCAAAATAGCTCATGCCGTTGCGCTTGAGCGCAGCGATCTGCCCGTCGAGAGATTGGCTCGCTTCATCGGCAAAGCCGGTCAGGGTGAAATTCAACACAACAATACACTCCTTTTATTCTGTAATCGGATTATTTTTTGCGATACAATTTTTGACCTTGATATTCGGGTTCGCTCGTGACGTTCACGCCCAGCTGCTTGAGCAGGTGTTCGTCAACCTGAGAAAGCATGACGCTGGTGTGCATCTCGCAGCCCTTGAGGCGTTCGAGCTGCTTCATGGCGCGGTCGGCGTTTTCATCGTTGACGGCGCACATGGAAAGCGCGATGAGCACTTCATCGGTGTGCAGCCGCGGGTTTTTGCTGCCGAGGTGCCCGACCTTGAGCTGCTGGATGGGGGCGATGACCTGCGGGGAAATGAGATGGAGCTCGTCGGGAATACCCGCATACGCTTTGAGCGCGTTGAGGAGCATGGCGGAGCAGCAGCCCAGCAGATCGGAGGTTTTGCCGGTGATGACGCGCCCGTCCGAAAGTTCGATGGCGGCGGCGGGTGCGGCCGTTTCTCTGGCCTTTTCCAGCGCGGCGGCGACGACGGGACGGTCGTCCTTGGTCAGTTTCGCCTGCCGCATGAGCAGTTCGAGCTTATAGACCACGTTCTGGTCGACCTTGCCCTCGCGGCGTTCGCACAGACCGACGTAATAGCGGCGGATGATCTCCTGCCGGGCGGCGCGGCGCACGGCCTCATCGTCCACGATGCAGTTGCCCGCCATATTCACGCCCATATCGGTCGGGGATTTGTAGGGCGACTCGCCGAAGATATTTTCAAACATGGCGTTGAGCACGGGGAAAATCTCGATGTCGCGGTTGTAGTTGACCGTGGTCTCGCCGTAAGCCTGCAGGTGGAACGGGTCGATGAGGTTGACGTCGTTGAGATCGGCCGTCGCCGCCTCATAGGCAATGTTGACCGGATGATCCAGCGGCAGGTTCCAGATGGGGAAGGTCTCGAACTTGGCGTAGCCCGCTTTGACGCCGCGCTTGTTTTCGTGGTAAAGCTGGGAAAGGCAGGTCGCCATTTTGCCGCTGCCCGGACCGGGCGCGGTGATCACGACCAGTTCGCGCTTGGTTTCGATGTAATCGTTTTTGCCGTAGCCCTCGTCGCTGACGATGAGCGGGATGTTGGTGGGATAGCCGGGGATGGGATAATGGCGATAGACCTTGACGCCGAGCGTTTTCATGCGCTCAATGAAGGTCTCCGCCGCGGGCTGACCGGCGAGCTGCGAAACAACGATGCTGCCGACATAAAGCCCGATGCCGCGGAATTCGTCGATCAGGCGCAGCACGTCCGCGTCGTAGGTGATGCCGTAGTCGCCGCGAATTTTGTTGTTTTCGATATCCTGCGCGTTGATGACGATGACGATCTCCGCCTGGTCTTTCAGTTCCAGCAGCATTTTCAGCTTGCTGTCCGGCTTGAAGCCCGGCAGCACGCGGGACGCGTGATAATCGTCAAACAGCTTGCCGCCGAATTCCAGATAGAGCTTGCCGCCGAAGCGGTCGATGCGCTCGCGGATATGCTCCGACTGCATTTTCAAGTATTTTTCGTTGTCAAAACCTGTTCTTTCCACAAATATCCCTCCACACCGTCCGATAATAACTGTGGTATTATAGCACAACGCGCACCACAAGAACAAGGGGTTATAAAGAAAAAACTGTTATTAGAGTTATATTTTTTCTTAAACCTTGAAATAACGCAAAAAAGAAAGTATAATATTTTAACTGCTATTCATTCTTCAACGGAGGAGACTGACCATGCTTGAAAATGACGCGATCCGCCAAACGCCCGGCGACACCGAATGGTTCACGCACGACCGCTTCGGGATGTTCATCCACTGGGGACTTTACGCCATGCCCGCGCGGCACGAATGGGTGAAGACCAATGAGAAGATGGCGGAAGAAAAATACGACAAGTATTTCAAATATTTCAACCCCGACTTGTACGACCCGCGCGAATGGGCGAAATACGCCAAGGACGCCGGCATGAAATACGTAGTGCTCACCGCACGCCACCACGAGGGCTTTTGCCTGTTCGACACCAAATACACCGATTACAGCGTCATGCACACGCCCTACGGTAAAGACCTGGTGCGCGAATTTGTGGACGCGTTCCGCGCCGAGGGGCTGCGCATCGGCTTTTATTATTCGCTGATCGACTGGCATCACCCTGATTACACGCTCGACCGCTACCATCCGCGCCGCGACGTCGAAGATATCGACGAATTCAACGAACGGCGCAACATGAAGAAATACGCCGAATACCTGCGCAATCAGGTCACGGAACTGCTGACCAATTACGGCAAGATCGACATCATGTGGTTCGATTTTTCCTTCCCCGACGAATATCGCGGCATGAAGGGCAAGGGCAAGGACGATTGGGAATCGGAAAAGCTGATCGAAACGGTCAGAAAGCTCCAGCCCGAGATCATCATCGACAATCGCGCCGACATTGAGCAGGACTTGTGGACGCCCGAACAGGTGCAGCCCACCGAATGGGTGCGCGACAACGACGGCAACCGCGTGGTGTGGGAGGTCTGCCAGACCTTCTCCGGCTCGTGGGGCTACCACCGCGACGAGCAGACGTGGAAATCGCCCGAGCTGCTCATCCGCATGCTCATCAACACCGTCTCCTGCGGCGGCAATCTGCTGCTCAACGTGGGACCGACCTCCCGCGGTTATTTCGACAGCCGCGCTGTCAAATCCCTGGGCGAGATCGGTAAATGGATGAAATACAACGCCCGCAGCATCTACGGCTGCACCCAATCCGAATACGAAGCGCCGTCGGACGTTCGCTACACGCAGAACGGACACCGCCTCTACGCGCACGTTTTCGCCTACCCCTTCCGCGACCTTGTGCTCAAAGGCTTTGCCGACAAGATCGACTACGCGCAGTTTTTGCACGACGGC
>JAFTEL010000002.1 GCA_017453685.1 Clostridia bacterium | reverse complement strand
GCGAGATCGCCGCAGTGTACGACAAGGAGAACGACCGGCAGGTGCTGACCGGAACCGGCAACGCGCTGACTGTTTTCATCGACAAGTGCGTGCACGAGACGGCGTGGAACTTAGAGAAAAACTATCAGAAAAAATACTGGGATCTGGACACGGCCGACAGCATCGAGGTCGCGGAGCAGAACGCCGTGCGCGGCGTGGTGCGCGTCCGACGCACGTTCCATAAGTCCACGATCACGCAGGATATCGTACTGTATGCCGGCAGCCGCGAGGTGCGGTTCGAGACGACCGTCGACTGGCACGAGAGCGACAAGGTGCTCAAGGCGGCGTTCCCCGTGAACGTCATGGACACCCAGGCGTCGTTCGAGATCGCCCACGGCGCGATCCGGCGGCCGACGCACCGCAACACGTCCTACGACGCGGCGAAGTTCGAGCAGTGCGCCCACAAGTGGGCCGACCTGTCCGAGGGCGATTACGGCGTGAGCATCCTCAACGACTGCAAGTACGGCTATGATATCCACAACAGCCGCATGCGCATCACGCTCATGCGCGCCCCGACCTGTCCCGACCGCACGGGCGACCACGGGATCAACACCTTTGTTTACGCCTATTATCCGCACAAGTTCTCGTGGCAGCAGGCACAAACGGTCGAAAACGGCGTCATGCTCAACATGCCGCCCCTCACCGCCCTTGTCGGCGAACAGGACGGCGCGCTGGAAAGCGGCGCGCGGTTCGTGGAAGTCAGCGCCGACAGCCTGACCGTGGAATGCTTCAAGCCCGCGCAGGACGGCAAGGGCTATATCCTGCGTTTGGCCGAGCAAAAGCACGGCCGCGGCAAGGCCACGGTGACATTCTTCCGGCCCTTCCGCAGCGTGACGGAATGCAACATGATCGAAGAAAACGAAGAAACGCTCGCCAAAAACGCCGAGAGCTTTTCGTTCTCCTTCCGCCCGTATGAAGTCAAGACGTTTCGGATTGTATTTTAAGCGGATAGCGAATAGCGGATAGCAAATTGCCTTTCGGGACACGCGCTATCGGCTATCAGCTATCGGCTATCGGCTTCGGGCGTTAGCCCGACAAATTACGATTTGCGGAGGTGATTGTTAATGACCTTTTCAGACTTGTTCGGTTCGGCGAAATTCGTCGCCGCGAGCGGCGAATGCGTTGCGCCCGTGTTCCAAAGCACGGTGACGCTCGCAACCAAACCGCAGCAGGCGGTCATCACCGTGTGCGGGCTCGGCTTCTTTGAGATGGCGATCAACGGTCAGCCCGTCACCGCCGACCGCTTCGTCCCGCTCAACAGCCATTATCACCATTACGACGACTGCTACTGCTACAAAAACTTCGGCGAAGAGCTGGCGTTTCGCATTTACGCCTGCCGCTACGATGTTTCGGCTCTGCTGAAAGCGGGCGAAAACGTGCTGACCTGCACCGTCGCGCCCGGGTGGTATTTCCGCTACGGCGAACCCAAACTCTGCTGGAAGCTGGAAGCGGACGGGCAGGCGTATGGCAGCGACGAGACCGCCCTGTGGCGCAGCAGCGGCATGACCGCTTACAGCATCACAAAAGGCGAGGATTACGATTTCAGGCAGGCGCACGGCGATTGGCAGCCTGTTAAGCTCGTTGACGCGCCCGAAAGCCATTATGATCTGAGCGACTGCCCGACGGACAAGGTCATCCGCACGATCGCGCCGAAAAAAATCGCCGAGACCGAAACGACCGTGCTCTACGACTGCGGCGAAAACATCACGGGCACTGCCGTATTCACCGGCGGCGAACCGGGGCAGACCTATACGGCGCTGTTTGCCGAAAAGCGGAACGAAAACGGCTTTCTTGACGAGGAGTGTTCCTACGGGCAGCACCTGACGTTCGTGCCCGACGGCGAGCCGCGCGAGTTCCGCCTTCGGTTCACGTGGGCGACCTTCCGCTATGTTGAAGTGACCAAAGGCGCGGACGTGAAAACAGTGGAAGTCATCCACGCCGACCTGCCGCTCACCGCGACCTTTGAAAGCGATAACGCCGTGCTCAACGGTTTGTTTGATATTTACGTGCGCACCCAGCTGGACAATATGCACGCGGGCATCCCCTCCGACTGCCCGCATTTAGAACGCCGCGGCTATACAGGCGACGGGCAGCTCACGTGCGAGACCGTCATGCTCCTGTTTGACGCGAAAGCGTTCTATCAAAAATGGATGAAAGATATTTCAGACTGTCAGGATCGCGTTTCGGGTCACGTGCAGTACACCGCGCCCTATGTGCAGAGCGGCGGCGGACCGGGCGGCTGGGGCTGCGCCATCGCCGAAGTGCCTTATGTTTACTATAAAATGACGGGCGACCTGACGCCCGCGAAGCAGTATTTCGACCAGATGCTGCATTATTTCGACTACCTCGAAGCCCACAGCGAAAACGGCTTCGTCACGTCCGACCAGCCCGACCAGTGGTGTCTGGGCGACTGGTGCACGCCGAACACGGGCAAACACGGCGGGCGACCCGACATGGCGGACGAATACGTCAACAACTATTTCTATATCAAAACCATCGGTCGCGTGATCGAACTGGCGCGGCTCATCGGGCGCGAAGAAGTCATCCCCGCGCTGGAAGCGAAAAAACGTGAACGGATCGCCGCCATCATGGACAAATATTTTGACGCGGCGACCGGCAACTTTGACGAAGACAAAAACAGCGCCAACGCTTTCGCCCTTGACCTCGGTCTGGGCGACGAACGGACGCTGAAAAATTTAGCCGATAAACTCGACAGACGCGGCAGCTTCGACAGCGGCATTTTCGGCACCGATCTGGTCGTGAAGCTTCTGTTTGAAAACGGCTATGAAAATCTGGCGGCGCGGCTGCTCACGGGGGAGGAGCACCCCTCCTTCGGCTACATGCTCAAAACGGGCGCGACCACGATCTGGGAGGACTGGCTCAACCCGCGTTCCATGTGCCACCCGATGTTCGGCGCGCCGGTGCGTTACCTGTTTTATGACCTGCTCGGCGTCCGTCAGGCGGACGGCGCGGCGGGGATGAAAAAGATCGTTCTCGACCCCAAAAACAGCGGCGTGGTCAAGCGCCTTGGCGGCAGCGTCCGCACCGCGGGCGGCGACCTTGCCGTGCAGATCGATTGGACAAAGAAAGAAATGACCGTCCGCGTGCCGAACGGCATTGACGTGTTTTTCGGCGGCGAGCGGCTGAAATACGGTCAAAATGAATTGAAAGTGTGAGGGAAACGCCATGAAAAAAACCATTTGCCTTTTGCTGACCGTCTGTTTGACGGTGACGGCGCTCGTGCTGCCGACCGCCGCGAACCGCGCGGACGATCTGCGGCTTGCCGTCACGTCGGATATCCATTACAACGTGCCGAGCGAAAGTCTGGAAGCGCTCAACGATGACCCGATCTTCTGGTACGCCAACCGCCGCTGCGCCATGGAAGAGGAGAGCGGCTTCATCATCGACGAGTTCCTCAACCAATGCGCCGAGGACAAGCCCGATTACGTGCTCATCGCGGGCGATCTGGCGGACAACGGCCGCATCGTCACGCAGGAGCATCTCGACGTGGCCGAAAAGCTCCGCGCCTTTGAGGAAGAGACAGGCATCCCCGTTTTCGTCATCGACGGCAACCACGATCTGGGTGAAAACTGCGCCGTGACGCGCAAAGAATTCAAGGAAATCTACGCCGATCTCGGCTACGACCTTGCGCTGGAAACGCGGGAGGAGGATTGTTCCTATACCGCGGACCTCGGCGAAAAATACCGCCTCATCGCGCTGGACAGCTGCGACCCTTCCGTTTCCACGGAGGACGGCATGTCGACCGCGCTGGTGCGGTGGGTCAAAACGCAGACCGACAAGGCGAAGGCGGACGGGCGCTGGCCCATTCTGATGATGCACCACAACCTCCTCGATCATATGCCCATGCAGCGCCTGATCAACCGCAACTTCATCGTGCGGTTCCATTTCACCACCGCCGAGCAGTTTGCCGATTGGGGCATCCGCACCGTGTTCACGGGGCATGAGCACTGCAGCGACGTCGCCGTGTTCACCTCCGCGCTGGGCAACAAAATTTATGATTTCGCCGACACGGCGCTGACGATGTATCCGCTGAGCTACCGCGTGGTCACTTACAACGATAACGAGATCGCCTACGAGACCAAAACGATCGACAAGATCGATACCGACGCTTTGACCGCCCGGATCGACGGCTACACGCCCGAGCAGATTGACCTGATGAATCAGGGTCTGAACGAATACGCCAAGGGCTTTTTGAAGGCGGGCTTCCGCCTGCGGCTGACGCTGTCGCTGAGCATGGAAAAAATGGGGATCAAAGAAAGCGACGTGTATTACGGCCTCGTCAACAAGGCGGTCACGGTGCTGACCGACGAACTCGACATGCCGTTTTACGGCGAAAACAGCGTGAGCACGATCGCCGCGAAATACGGCATCGCGCTGCCGCAGACCGACTATGAAAACGCGTGGGATCTGATGGGCGAGCTGCTGGCGAACCACTACCGCGGCAGCGAGACCTGCACGGTTGACAGCGACGAAGTGCGGCTGCTGCTGCGCACCGTCGCCGTGCTGCTGCGCGAAGAAAATCAGGAGCTCTCGTTCGTGTCGCTGCGCGACGCCGCCAACGCGCTGGGCGGGCTTTCCCCGCAGGTCAAGGCGCTTTGCGGCGTGGTGTTTGACGATATCAGCCCCGTGGAGACTTTCACCGCGGCGCTGCTTTCCCCGCTGCTTTATGAGTTCGCCTTCGACGCCGACGGCGCGGACGACAACAACGGCACGCTCGAGGGCTACGCCGTGAATAACAACGCGCAGAATATCGCGAACAACGCGAAAGCGCTGATCGAAAAGCTGTTCACCTATTTCACCATGATCGTCTCGATCCTGTTCGGACGCATCGGCAAATAAAAACCGAGGGGTTTCATGAACAAAAATGACGCCAAAATGGTACAGGGGCTTTCAGTGCTGGCTATGGTCTGCCTGCACCTGTTCTGCCGTGTGAATTGGGCGGAGCTTTATGCCACACCCGTGATGCTGTTCGGGCTGCCTGTTTCGTTTTATTTTGGTCAGATTTCTGATTTTTGTGTGTTCGGGTTTGCGCTTTGCAGCGGTTATGCCCACATGACGCTTTACGGCAAGCCGCATTATTATCGCGGCCGGCTGGTGTCGCTGCTGGCGCTTTACGGCCGGTTTTGGCTGATCCTGCTTTTGTTCACGATTGCGGCGGCGTTCGTCGGCAAAAGCTGGATGTATCTGGATCATCCGGTCGCTTACCTCCTTACGGTCACCTCCGTGATCCCCAGTTATAACGGCGCGTGGTGGTATCTGCCGGTTTACGCGGTGCTGGTTCTCGCTTCGCCGCTGCTGATGAAATGGTGCCGGAAATACCACTGGCTGCTTTTGTCGTTTTTCATCGCCGTTTTCTATGTGGTCGGATATTATTTGCGTTTCAAAAAAGCGGTTAGCTTTTCCCCTTATTTCAGCACGGAGTCCATCGGCAAGTTTTTAATGACGCTGGCGGAATACCTGTTCGGCGCGGTGCTTTACAAGCTGAGCTTTTTTGAAAAAGCAAAAGCCGCCGCGCAAAAAATCAAGCCGGCTCTGTTCTGGCTCGGTTCGGCGGTGCTGATCGCCGCCCTGATGCTGGTGCGCGCCAAATTTCTGCGCACGCTGTTCGTCGCGCCGCTCACGGGTATGATCCTCATCACGATTCTGGTCGCGGGTCAAAAGCCGAAACCCGTGAGCGATTTTTTCCTGTTTTTCGGCGGCCATTCCACCAACATCTGGCTGACACATATGTTCTTTATCAGGGTGTTGTTCACCGACTTCGTGTTTATTGCGAAATATCCGCCGCTCATTTTTCTGTTCATGCTGGCGCTTTGCCTTGCGCTTTCCTATGCGATCAACTTCCTCTATCACCCGCTGCAAAAGAAAATTCTCAGGCTGAACGATGTTGCAAAAGTTTAAGAAAGTTTAGCGTTTCTTGTAAAGAAAGAACGATAAAGTGAAACCAACCTTTTAAGGAGGACAAGGAAATGTATAACGTGTTAGTTTGCGACGATGACGCCGCCATTGTGAATTCCATTGAAATTTATCTCAATTTAGAGGGCTATCAGGTGTTCAAGGCGAGCAACGGCAAGGAGGCGATCGCCATCGCCCAGCAGGAGGAGCTGCACTGCATCGTGCTGGACATCATGATGCCGGAGCTTGACGGGCTGCGCACCACGCTGCAGCTGCGCGAAAAGAGCAACGTGCCCATCATTCTGCTTTCCGCCAAGAGCGAGGATACCGACAAGATCACGGGGCTGGGCTTCGGCGCGGACGATTACATGACCAAGCCGTTCAATCCGCTGGAGCTGGTCGCGCGCGTCAAATCGCAGATTCGCCGCTACGTCAATCTGGGCGGCACGAACGAGGCGGAGTCCTCTCACGTGATCGTCACGGGCGGGCTGGCGATCGACACCGACGCCCACGTGGTCACGCTTGACGGCGAGCCGGTGAAGCTCACCGCCACCGAGTACGGCATCATCGAATATTTGATGACCAACCTCGGGCGCGTGCTCTCCACCACGCAGATCTATGAGGCGGTCTGGAACGAGCCGTCCTATTCCACCGAAAAGACCGTGACGGTCCACATCCGCCGCATCCGCGAAAAGATCGAGATCAATCCCAAAGAGCCGAAATACCTGAAGGTGGTGTGGGGCATTGGATACAAAATCGAGAAAATTTAAGTATAAGCCACTCAAAGCAGTGGCTTTTCTGCTCTGTTTGGCGTTCACCGGCACGGGCGCGCTGTCCGCTTACCGTCTGGCGGATTTCACGCACCGCTCCGGCTATTATTTCGGCAGCGACCGCGGCCTTTCGGACGCCGCCAACAACCTGTACGACGTGCGCCTTTCCAAAAGCTATCTGGATGAGGTGGGCTTTGTTTATTATGCCGCCAAGCGCGTTTTCATCACCTACCGCAACGGCACCGTTTTTTCGGACGGCACGCTGGAGCGCGAGCTGGAAGAAGCCTCCGCAAGCGCTTCGCAGGAGGAAGCGGCGCAGAAATACGAGCAGGCGCGCAGCACAGCCGCCGCGTTCAACGAGTTTTACCGCAAGCTGCCGAGCGAAAACGCCATGGCGGACTCGCCCGAATATCGCGACCGCGACGGCGACGGCACGTTCCGCGACGACGTGACGGATGCAAACGGAAAATGCCTGAACGACTTTGAAAAGTCGGATCAATACGTCGTGAAAAACAACCGCGTCTCCCCGAACACGCATTATTTCACCGCGCTCAAAAACAAAACGGCAGCCGTCAATATCCCCGGCGAGGTGGCGGCCGCCAAAGCCGAATACGATTATCTTTCCGCGTATCTGCAGTCGCTGAGCGCGGTCAAGTATCTCATTGTCAACGACAAAACGGGCGACGTCTTCACCAACGGCGCCGCCACGGATATTTATGGCTTCACCGCTCTTTACAGCGAGAACGACTGGTACGTGTCCTCGACCGATAATTTCGAGACCGCGACCGTCGGCAGCGTTTTCACCTCGCTGTGCGCGCGTATGCGGGTGGACGAGGAAGAAAAGGACGCCTCCGTGTTTTCCCTCAACGGGTCGGAGGTGACCGGCTGCGCCTACACGCGGCAGTTTTTGGATTCCATGCGCCACGGCTACGAGAGCAAGGTCGATTCCGCCGTGCTCGGCGTGACCAAGGCGTCGCGCCTGCTCAGCGGCACGCCCTGCACGATCTGCATCAGCTATAATTATTCCCGCGTGACGGCGGACGACCCGTTCAACGCGCTGGCGACGGATTATCTGACCGCTGCCAACCGCCTGTCCAAGGACGTTGCCGTTTTGCTGGCGTCGCTGTTCTTCCTCGCGGCGCTCTCGGTCTTTCTGTTCCTCGCCGCCGGCCGCAGCCATAAAAACGCGCCGGTGCAGATGCGCCGCTTCGACAGCGCCCCGGGCGATCTGCGGTTCCTGTTTTCCGCCGCGCTGTGCGGCGGGCTGCTGCTGCTCGCCGTCGCGGCGCTGTACGTCGGGCTGACTTACCGCAATTACCGCACCATCAGCACCGTCGGCTTTGTGCTCTGCTGCGTGTGCGCCGCCGCCGCGCTGCTGGACTATTTGCTCTTCCTCTCCCGCAACATCAAAAACCACTCGCTGTTTTCGCACATGGTCGTCGCGTTCCCGTTCCGCGTCACCCGCCGGTTTATCAACCGCCTGACCGGCAACGATTCCGCCTTGCCGGACGGGATGATGCGCCAGTTCAAAGTGGCGGCGCCGTTTTACGCCGCGGCCACGCTGGGCAATTTGTTCCTGCTGCTTGTCGCGGCGACGCAGCACAGCTATTGGGCGGTCATTTTGCTGCTGCTGCTTTTCATCAGCATTCAGCTCGCCTTCATTTCGCTGCTGTATTCCTACGCCAAATCGCTCGACAAGATCCGTGACACGGTGCAGGCGACGCAGAGCGGCGATTATGATATGCAGTTCGACACCGACAAGATGCCGCGTTCGATGGTGAGCTTTGCCGAAAACATCAGCGAGATGCGGCAGGATATGAAGGACGCCATGCAGGAAGCGATGCAGGAGCAGCGCACCAAGACGGAGCTCATCACCAACGTGACGCACGATCTGAAAACGCCGCTGACCTCCATCATCACCTACACCGACCTGATCAGGAACAGCGACCTGCAGGATGAAACGGTGCGCGGCTACGCGCAGGTGCTCAGCGAAAAATCGCTGCGCTTAAAGCA
Source organism: Clostridia bacterium (assembly GCA_017453685.1). Taxonomy (GTDB): domain Bacteria; phylum Bacillota; class Clostridia; order Oscillospirales; family Acutalibacteraceae; genus UBA8612. The sequence continues at coordinate 1,518 of JAFTEL010000002.1, read as the reverse complement.
GTTGATCGACGATCTGACCGAGGCGTCCAAGCTCACGGGCGGCCGGGTCGAGATCCACGCCATGCCGGTGAGCCTTTATGAGCTTGCCGTGCAGGCGATCGCCGAGAATGAGGACAGCCTCGAAACGGCGGGCATTGAAGTGCTGCTGACCCCGGGCGAAGACCGCCCCATCGTCATGGCGGACGGGCAGAAGACCTACCGCGTGTTTGAGAATATTCTTTCCAACATCGCCAAATACGCCAAACCCGGCACGCAGGCGTTCGTCTCGGTGCGGCAGGAGGACGGATTCGGCATCATCACCTTTGACAACACCTGCGCAACCAAGCTCGAACTGCCCGCGGAACGGCTGATGGAGCGCTTCGTGCGGGGCGATTCCTCCCGCGTGGGCGAAGGCAGCGGGCTGGGTCTGAGCATCACGAAAGACCTGTGCCGCCTGCAAGGCGGTCAGTTCAAGATCGCCGTGGAGGACGACAAGTTCCGCGCCATCGTGCGCCTGCCGCTGGCGGAAGATGCGTCTGAGGACGCGCAGTTATGAGTGATGAGCGGCTGCGCCGCGTTATGAGATATGATTTGCTCCGCAAAGCGATCTATCATAACTTGTGCGCTCAGCGCACAATCACAACTCTAAACTCTAAACGAAAAAACCCCTGCGCTGTAATTTCAGCGCAGGGGTTTTTTGTGTTCTGTTTCATTCGGTTTTCTGTTTTTGTTCCAGCCAACTGAGCAGGGTCTCGTAAGCAAAGACCAGCGCGCCGCTCAAAAGCACGCCGCCGATGATATCGCTGAGCCAGTGCACGCCGCTGCCGACGCGCAGCGATAAAATGCACAGCGCGACGGCGATCAGCACCAGCGACACAACGCGGGCAAGCGTTTTGTTTTTCAGGCGCTTTTTCACCTGAGAGGCGGCGGTGGGCAGCACCGTGAGCGCCAGCATGGTGTGGGAGGACGGGTAGGACGCCTCCAATTCGCCGTCTATGAGCACGGGGCGATAATTGATGACCACGAGCTCAAAAACCGCGTAGCAGCCCAGCACGAGCAGATACAGCGCGCCCAGCGCGATGATGTCGGAATCGACTTTGAAAAGGCTCCTGCGCTGCAGCAGCTGCAGACCGCCCACGGCGGCGAAGCACGCGACCGCGGCGAACGGGATCAGACCCAGAACGTTGCTCACTTTGTAGCCCCCGAGGTGTTCGCCCGTGAGGTCATGGAACCAGCCGTTCATGGCGGCCAGACCCACCACGCTGCCTTCGGGTCCGATGGGCTGCTGATCGACCGTGCAAACCAGCGCCGTCCACACAAAAAACAGCACCAGCAGCAGACCGGTGATGCAGAAGTTTTTGGTCAGGTTGTCTTTCATGTTTACAAGTCCTTTCTTAGATCGGAATTTAGCGCGCTCGATGCGCGCGAAAATCCGAGCGATATACGCCTGCGGCGTTCGATATATTTGCGATGCAAATTCGATATATGGAACTTGCGTTCCATTCGATATGTTCGGCTTTGCCGAACAAGAAAAACTTG
>JAFTEL010000020.1 GCA_017453685.1 Clostridia bacterium | reverse complement strand
TGCTGCCCGCCGGAAAGCTCGTGCGGGTACGCGTTCGCCTTGTCGCTCAGGCCGATGCGCGCCAAAAGCATCTCCGCTTTTTCCTTCGCCTGCGGCTTGGTCAGCTTTTTCAGCTCGACCGGCGCGAACATGATGTTGTGCAGCACCGTTTTGTTGGAAAACAGGTTGAACTGCTGGAACACCATGCCGATGGATTCGCGCATCTTGTTGATGTTCTGCTTTTTATCGGAAATGGCGAAACCGTCCACCTCGATGGTGCCTGCGGTGGATTCCTCCAGCCGATTGAGGCAGCGCAGAAAGGTGGATTTGCCCGAGCCGGACGGCCCGATCAGGCAGACAACTTCGCCTTCGTCAATTTCCAGATCAATGCCCTTGAGCACTTCAAGATCGCCGAAGCTCTTGCACAGCCCCGTTACCTTAACCTTTTTTGTCATAGTCAGCTTCTCTTCTTTTCGTAATTCAATTTCTTCTCAATGAGCTTGGAGATCACCATCAGGATGGAGATCACGACCAGATAGTAGGCGGCCACGGTGATGTAGGTCGGGAAGAACTGGTAGGTGGAGCCGACGTAGACCTTGGCCTGATTGACCACGTCCGCCAACCCGATGACCGACAGAATGGACGAATCCTTGACGGTGATGATGAACTGATTGACCAGCGAGGGGATGCAGATCTTGAACGCCTGCGGCAGCACGATCTTGAGCATGGTCCTCATCTGGCTCAGACCGAGGCTGCGCGCGGCTTCGATCTGCCCGACGCTCACCGCCGCGATGCCGCCGCGGAAGATTTCGGACATATAGGCGCCGGCGTTGAGGCTCAGCGTGATGAGACCGGCGGAAAACGGGTCGATCTTAAACCCCGGGACGAACATCTGAATGACCTGCGGGAAGGCGAAAAACACTAAGAACGCCTGCACGATCATCGGCGTGCCGCGGATGCACCACACGTAGGCGGCGGCGACGGCGCGGGGCACGATAAAGCGCGACCGCCCGAGGAAGCAGGTGATCAGCCCCACGACGAGCCCGATGGCAATGGCGAGCAGGGAAATGAGGATCGTGTTTTTTAACCCCTCCAACAGCATGGGGGTCGCATTTTTGAATACTACTGAAAAATCCATATACTCACTCTTATCGAAAAGGCCGCTTCCGGCGTGTTGCCACCGGAAGCGGTTTGTTATTTTTTCAATTTTGCAAAATCAGATCAATAGCCGTATTTGGCAAGGATCTCTTCATATTTGCCGTTCGCCTTGAGGTTGGCGAGACCGGCGTTGAACATGGTGATGAGTTCGGGGTTGGAGCCCTTCTTAACAGCGAAGCCGTAGTAACCCGGGTTGACAACGTCGCCCACGGTCTTCAGCGCGATGCCGTCGTTCTTGATCGCCCAGCCGATGACGGAGAAGTCTTCAAAGCAGGCGTCGGCGTTGCCGTTGACCACGGTCTGATACATGGTCGGGCTGTCCTCGAAATACTGGATGGTGAAGCCGTACTGATCCTTGATGCTCTCGGCGTAATCGGTGCTGGTGGTGCCCTTCTTGGCGGCGACGACTTTGCCCTTGAGGTCTTCTACGGAAGAGATCGGGCTGTCTTTGCCGACAACGAGGATGGAACCGTCTTCAAAATAACCTTCGGAGAAGTCGAAGATCTCCTGGCGTTCGGGTTTGATGGTCATGCCGGCGATCATCGCGTCCGCCTGACCGGCCTGCACGGCGCCCATGGCGGCGTCGAAGCCTTCGTTCTTCATTTCATACGCGAAGCCCTGATCTTCGGCGATCGCGGCGAGCAGTTCCATATCGACGCCGACGTATTGATTGGTGGCGGTGTCAAGGAACTCAAACGGGGCAAACGCATTGTCGGAATAGATGACGTAAGTTTTGGCGGGTTTGTCAGCGGGTTCGTCGGGTATGGTCTTGGAACCGCAGGCGGCGAAGCCGACCATCATGATCATGGCGAGTGTGAGAGCGAGAATTTTGGTGACAAGTTTCACAACGAATTCCTCCTGTTAATTTAAAAATTTGGCATATTATAACATGGAAAACGCTTCGCTGTCAACTTTTCATCAAAAAGACGAAAAATGTTCACAAATTCTCAATAATAGCGGTGGAGCGCGACAACCTTGCCCAGCACGACGACTTCCGGCACGATGATCGGTTCATAAGCGTCGTTTTCGGGCTGCAGGCGGAAATGACCGTTTTCCTTATAAAACGTTTTCACGGTCGCCTCGTCGCCGATGAGCGCCACGACGATCTCGCCGTTTCGCGCGACGGGGGTGCGCTCCACGATGACGATGTCGCCGTCGAGGATGCCGGCGTTGAGCATGCTTTCGCCGCGCACGCGCAGGGCGAACAACTGCTTGTCACTCGAGCCGAAGCTGCCGGAAAACGGCAGATACCCTTCGATCTGTTCCACCGCCAGGATCGGCGCGCCGGCGGTGACGGTGCCGAGGATGGGCACCTGCTTGACGTTTTCGTTCTGCCCCACGATGCGGATGGAACGCTTGAGCAGCGGGTCGCGGACGATGAGCCCCTCGTTTTCGAGCGCGTCAAGGTTGGCCTGCACGGAGGAGGTGGATTTGAGCCCCACGTTCGCCCCGATCTCGCGCACGGAGGGCGGCACGCCGCAGGAAAGCCGTTCCAGCAAAAATTCATAGATTTTTTGTTGCGTTTCGTTCAGCATAGCGAATCCTCCCGAATCATTGGTAAAATGATAAAAATCTGCTATATTCCATCGAACAAATGTATTGTAGCACATATTTTTCAAAAAAGCAAACATTTGTTTTGTGTTTTTCGGAAATTTTTTGTTTTCCCTTGAAATTTCCCGAAAAGCTACTATAATTAGCTTTGTCTAACAATACTTTGAGGAGGTATTTTTTATGCCCGCAGCGTTAGGAATTTTTCTCAGCAAGGTTTTAGCCGCCTTCATGGCGTTTATCTCCGTGGCGGTCAATCCCTTCGCCCGCACGGCCGAGCTGCCCAAAGCGCCAGACGATTTCACGCCGGTGCTGCGCTTTGCCGTAGCCAGCGACGTACACATCCACGTGGATGACAAGACCGATGACAGCCAGCCGGAGCGTATTCGTCTGGCGCAGTTCATCAACAAAGCCTATGAGCTAGCGGAATCGTCCGACACCGGCTACACGAAGCTCGACGCGGTTTGTTTCGCCGGTGACGTGGCCGATCAGGGCCTTGACGAAGAAGCCGAAGTTTTCATCAACATCTGCAAAGAAAACGTCCGCCCCGGCACGCAGCTGCTCAACGTTTTGGGCAACCATGATCAGTTCAAGGGCGCCGACACCGCGCTGACCCGCTTTGAAAAAATCTTTGACGCGCCGCTGAATTACGACGTGGTCATCAACGGCTTCCATCTCATCGGCGTTTCGTATTCCACCCAAAAGGATTACAGAGCCGACGGCGTGAAGGAATGGCTCGACGGCAAGATCAAGGCCGCCGTTGCCGAAGACGCGACCAAGCCCGTCTTTGTGTTCCAGCACCCGCACCCCTTCGCCACGGTTTACGGCAGCGTCAACTGGAGCGATCTCACCACCGCGACGGTCTACAACAAGTATTCGCAGGTGGTCGTGTTCTCCGGTCACTCTCACTACCCCATCAACGACCCGCGCTCCCTGTGGCAGGGCAGCTACACCTCCATCGGCACCGGCACGCTCAGCTATTTTGAAATGGAAAAAGATATGATCGCCGGCCAGTTCCCCGACGGGCATGAACAGGCGGCGCAGTTCCGCATCGTGGAAGTGGACGCCGAGGGCAACACCCGCGTGCTCAACTATGACCTCATCTCCGACTCCTTCTTCGGGCTGGATTACTACCTGACCGATTTCAACAAAAAGTCGAAGTTCACCTACACCTCCCGCAACATGATGCGGCTGGATTCCAACCCCGTGTTTGCCGACGGCGCAGCGGTCAACGCGACCACGAACGACGACGGCAAGCTCTGCCTCTCCTTCCCCGCGGCGGAGGATCACTTCATCGTTCACGACTACAAGATCACCGTCACCAATTCGTTCGGCATCCCCGTCTGGTCGGGCAGCGTGATGTCCCACTATTACCTCAACAACTACGGCGACACGGAGGTTCTCTGTGTGGACGAGTTCACGCCGGACGCCGGCAGCTATAAAGTCACCGTGCGCGCGCAGAACGCCTACGGCGGCGTATCGGGCGCGATCAGCGGCACGCTGACGGTCGCGTAACCGATTTTTCACAAAAGAACAACGCCCTCGCTGAGTCATGAGCTTTCAGCGGGGGCGTTTTCTCGTGTGATGGTTTTACGGAAGAGCGATCAGCCAGATCGTGCGGCTGACGAGATGGAACAGGATGTGCGCGAGCATGGCGTACTGGATGCCGTATTTCCGATAAAACCGCCCGAACGCCAGTCCGGCGGCGCCGTTCAGCAAAAAGCAGCGCAGCACGATCAGAGGCGTCAGGCTGCCGAACAGCAGCGCGGTCGACGGCAGATGACCCGCGGCGAACAGGAACGCCGCTAAGACGTTGGCAGCGATCAGAACGCCGTCGGAAGGCGCGCTCTCCGCGCGGCGGAACAGTTTCCACCCGATCAGCGCGAACAGGCTCATCAGGAACAGCCGCAGCATCACTTCCTCGATCACGCCGCCGTACAGCACGGAGGCAAGCCACGTCGGCGCGTCGAACGAGCCCGCCGCCGCATAAGAGCCGCTGAGCTGCGGGATCCATTTGGCGAACGTCCACGCGTCCAGACTGAACAGCGCGCCGCAGACGACCGAGAGCAAAACCACGCGCACAGTTTCGGCCTTACGGAATCGGAACGGGCGCAACAGCCCGAGCTTTTCGGCGAGCAGATACCCGAAAAAGCCGCAGACGAGGGCGTACAAAGCAGCCTGCACCGCGGAGACAGTCAGCAGCGTTTGCTTACTGCCCAGTTGGTCGATTACCTGCTGCAAGAGGGACGGATCGAAGCTTTTCAGCAGATACAGCGCCGAAAACCAACCGCCGACGAGCGCGGCGGGCAGCAGGCACAAAGTAAACAGAAGCGGTTTTTTGAGGGTATTCATTTTCTCTCTTCCTCTTGATGATACCGATAAGAAGCGACCGTGCAGAGCACCGCCAAAACCGCGATCACAACGATCAGCACGGGGATGTTCCAGGCGCCCGGCACGAACAGCGACAGCAGGATCAGCAGGAACCCAGCCGCCACCGTGGCGACGCCGCCGAAACGCTGTGTCTTCTGCCACACGGCGTCGCTTTCCATGCTCCATTGGGTACGCACGCCGACGACCGAATTGCGCCGCGCCTTGGGCATGAAATTGCCCAGCACGACGAGCAGCACGCCGACGCCGATATTGACAAAGCGGTTGAGATCGTCAAACGTGAAGTCCGCCGACGCCTGCGGGTCGTACCGCACGGCTTTGACCATGGCGTAAAAGCCGAAGAGCGTGAAGAAAGCCAGCGCGGCAACGCCCGTGATCAGCAGGATTTTTTCGTTGCTCTTCTCCGTCTTTTTTTGTTCGCGCTTGGCCAGCGCCGCAAACAGCGCGCCGAAAGCGGCGGTGAGCAGCGGCCACATCACGTTTTGATACCGACTCCCGAAGCGATCCGCCTCCCCCGCGATGTTGTAATGCAAGGGAACCCGGTCGGGCGACAGGAGCGTGAGAACGACCGTTCCCGCCGCGCAGAGCAGCAGCACGGCGATCATCGCAGCATAGAGCTTTTTCATGTTTCGTCACCTCGCAGTTCTTTGAGCCACAGCAGCGCTTCGTCCAGAACCGAAGCGTTCAGCTCGTAGTAAATAAACTTTCCCTCGCGCCGATCCCGGATCAGGTCGGCGTCTTTCAACACGGTCAGATGCTTGGAAACGGCGGGCGCGCTCATCGCGAACTGCTCCGCGATCTCGCCCGCGGACAGGCGCCCTTTTTTCAGCAGATTCAGAATACCCCGTCGGGTCGGGTCCGCCAACGCCCGCATCGTGTTCTGGAGCCCCACGCCGTCACCGCCTTTCATTTAACCTTTTGGTTAATTGTATCACGCTTTGCGTATTTTGTCAACAAAAAACGCCGGGGAACTTTGACGGTTCCATCGGCGTTTATTTGTTTGATTCGGTTTTATTCGTCGAGCATGGCGGCGATCTGGTCTTTGGGGCGGAAGCCCACGGCGGTGTCGATCACCTTGCCGCCCTTCATCACCACCACGGTGGGGATGCTGTTGATCCGAAACGCTTCGGCAAGCTCCGGCTCATCATCCACGTTGACCTTGCCGACCTTGGCTTTGCCCTCGTATTCGGCGGCGATCTGTTCGATCACCGGCGCGAGCATCTGGCACGGACCGCACCACGTCGCCCAAAAATCGAGCAAAACGGGCTTGTCCGCCTGTAAAACCTCGGTTTCAAAATTATCCTTTGTGATTGTGATTTCTGCCATTTTGATTATCTCCTTCCGTTTTTTAATCTTCCAATGATTTGTAATAGAGCATGCAGTGGCAATACCCCTCGAACGCGGGGTCGGCCATCTGATCACGGAATTCCTTGCACATGCACTTGTATTCTTCCTTTTTTTCTCTGCGGCAGGGGCAATAGCCTCCTGTTTGCTTCAGCCCTTCTTTTACGACCTTGACGATCTCTTCATTTTCGTTGAGCCTGACTTTCATGTTGACCTCCTGTAATCGCCCCGATCGGCGTTATTTTCTTTATTATAACCGAAAGCCCGCCAAAACTCAAGCCCCTCGCCGCAGAAAAGCCGCAAAACTATTTGACGGTTCTTGGTCAATTCATATTGATATTTTTGGGAAACTATGTTATATTTTTATTTAATTATTACTCCGGCAATTAAATATCCACAAACATTCAGTCGATTTTATAGTCCTTCAATTTCGGATGACTGAAGTAGGATTGCACATGTTTGGGGTTATCAGACAATGACTTCATAAATGAATTTGTGTTGTTCTCCAATT
>JAFTEL010000019.1 GCA_017453685.1 Clostridia bacterium | reverse complement strand
CACGGCAGAAGCACCGGCAAATTCATCGGCTTCGGCGCGTATGAAGCCGAAAACGTGCTGCTTTGGGTCGATTATCTGATCAAGCGCTTCGGCGACGATATCGAGATCGTGCTGCACGGCATTTCCATGGGCGCCGCCACCGTCATGCTCTGCAATGAGAGCGACCCGCAGCCGCAGGTCAAAGCGGTGATCGAGGATTGCGGTTATACCCGCGCTTATGAAATTCTCGACTATACGCAAAAGTCAATGGTCGGGTTTACGATGCCGATGATGACCCCCTGCATCAATTTGTTCTGCCGCCTGTTCCTCGGCTACGATATGCGCAAGGCGGATTGCCTGGGTCGTATGCCGCAGGCAAAGGCGCCCATGCTGTTTATTCACGGCACCAACGACCCCACCGTTCCGTTTGAAATGGGTGAAAAGCTGTTTGAAGCCTGCCCGGTTCCCAAGGATCACATGTGGGTCAAGGACGCTATTCACGCGTACAGCTACTATGATGCGAAAGCCGAATACGAAGAAAAAGTGATCGACTTCCTGCAGCCGTATATGTCTTTGAACGTCAAAGAGAACTAAGGGGTCGACTATGGCTGTTTATCTCGGGATCGACGGCGGAAAGACGCGCACCACCGCGATTGCCGCCGATGAAAACGGCAAAATCCTTGCCAAAGCGGAAGGCGACTGCATCGACTTCAATCTCGTTCAGCTCGCCAAAGCGCGAAAGAATCTGAAAACCATTCTGGAAACCCTTGCCGAAAAGACGGGGAACCGACCGTATGAAGCGGTCGCCATCGGGCTGACCTCGCTGGCGGGTCTGGCGGGCAAGCGCGATACGGCTGCCTTGTGCGGCGGTATTCTTGCGTGCGATCGGCTCATCATCGACCGCGATATTTTCGTTGCCATGCAGTGCATCCATCAGGCGGGTGCGCGGGCCGTGGTGATCAGCGGCATCGGTTCCTGCGTCGCCACACAGGATGAAAACGGCGAGCGCGCCTGCTACGGAAACTGGGGCGCGCTGCTGGGCGATGAGGGCAGCGGGTATCACATTTCGCTGGACGCCGTCCGTTACGCGCTGCGCGCCGCGCAGGGTCTGGAGCCGCCGACGACGCTGGTTCCGGAAGTGTACGACTATTTTGAAGTCGCCGATTTCAACGAATTGAGGTCGCTGCTGGAAACTCCGGCGAGCGATCCCAAGCGTATTTCCGACTTTGCGGGTCGTGTGTTTCATTGTGCCAACCACGGCGACGAGGCGGCGATCGGCATTGCCTGCGCGCAGGCGACGCAATTGGCGGACACGGTCAAAACCATGCTGTGTTCGCTGCCGTCCGACACGTTCGTCGGGCTGTGGGGCGGCATTTTCCGCTATAACCGCCTGTTCCGCAGCGAGTTTTGCGCGCGGCTGCTGGAACAGAGCGAGGATTATCAGATCCAGATGCTGGATTATCCGCCCGAATGTGGCGCGCTGTTCGCGGCCTATCGGCTGAGCAGCGTGACCATTACCGACGAGATCATCAAAAATACGGACGTGTACCGGGGTGTGCGCGTCTGATTCATACAGGGAATCATCATGGGTCAACTTGCTTCAAACTCAAAACAGATCAACCGCGTTTACTGGCTTTGCTGGGTCGTCTATTGCTGTTCGTATTTCGGCCGTTATAATTTTTCCGCCGCCATCGCCGACATCGTGAATCAGGGGCTGTATACCAAAACGCAGATGGGCGTTGTCGGCACGGTGTTTTTTGTGGTCTACGGCAGCGGTCAGCTCATCAACGGCGTTTTGGGCGACCGCTTTTCGCCTTATAAAATGATCTTTTTCGGCACCTTCGTGTCGTCGCTGGCGAACCTGTCCATGTGCTTTGCCTCGAACCTTACGTGGCTTTGCATCGTTTGGGGCGTCAACGGCTTCGCCCAGTCCATGCTGTGGGCGCCGATCATCTTCATCGTTTCCAACACCATGCAGGGGGAACCGCTGAAGAAAGCGGAAGCGGGATTGGCGGCGACGATGCCTGCCGGCACGCTTTCGGCTTACGCGGTCACCACGCTGGTCATCCGCGCCGGTTCATGGAAAACCGTTTTTATCATTGCCTCCGCCGTGCTGATGCTCATCAGCCTGATCTGGGGCGTCAACGCGCTTTGTCTGGATCAGGAGAACCGCCGCATCGTGCCGCTGCACCGTCAGCAGGAAAGCAGCGCGCCGAAAAAGAGCTTTTTCAAGGTTGCCGCTGCTTCGGGCTTTGCGTTTATGCTGCTGCCCGTTATGCTCCACGCCATGCTCAAAGACGGCGTGATGACCTGGGTGCCGACCATGATCATGGAATTATTCCAGGTCACGCCGTCGTTTTCCACCATGCTCACCATCGTGCTGCCCGTGCTCAATTTCTTCGGCGCCGTGGTGGTCACGATCATCTACAACCGCGGCAAGCTCAGCGAGGCGCGCATCGCCTGCATTTTCTTCGCTTTTTCGCTTTTGCCGCTCACGGCGCTGCTCTTCATCCGGCATTATACCCCGCTGGTCAGCGTTCTGTTCTTATCCATGATCACCTCCGCCATGTGCGGGATCAATCATATCTTCTTAACGCTCATCCCCGTTTGCTTTGCCAAAGAGGGGAGAGCCGCCACCATGGCGGGCGTCATTGACTGCGTCGCCTACGCCGGCAGCGCGATTTCGACCTACGGCTTCGGCAAAATCGCCGACAGCTTCGGCTGGTCGAAGATCATCGTGTTCTGGCTCGGTTTTGCCGCCGTCGGGCTGTTATTCTGCCTGCTGCTGATCCGAAAATGGGAAAACTACCGAAAAACCGGTTAACGTGGGAATATCGAAATGAACAACTTGTTTTTTGACGCCGTTCTGGCGGAGACCGATCCGATGTATGACGCTGCCGTGATCACGCGGGACGGCGTTGAATACCGGAAAAATGATAACTGCAATTTTTGCAACAACAGCCATTCCGTCACCAAGTTCTTTTTCGCGAGCGCCGTCGGCATCCTCGAAATGCAGGGAAAGCTCAGCCGCACCGATTCGGTCACTTCCTTCTTTTCGCCCGACGAGCTCCCGCCCGACTATGATCGAAAGTGGGATGCGGTCACGGTGGAGGACGCCCTGCGCCACAAGACCGGCATCGACACCGTGCCCTACGGGGTGGATGAAGACAGCGACCGCGAAAAAATCGGCGAAGACTATCTGAAATACGTGTTTTCGCTCAAAATCGAAGAAAAAACAGGGGAGTACCGCCGCTATTCCGACGCAGCTTACTACCTGATCGCCAATATCGTTACTAAAGCCTCCGGCATGAACGCCGAACGGTTTTTGAACGAGACTATCTTTCTGCCGCTGCATTTCCGTCAGTGGGCGCTGGCAAAATGCCCCAAAGGCGTTCCGATCGCGGGCGGCGGATTTTACGCGCGCAGCGATGATATCGCCAAGCTCGGTTACGTTTACGCCTGCGGCGGCGTATATGAAGGGCGCCGCATCCTGCCCGAAAGCTGGATCGCCGACGCGATGAAAAACGACTACGCCTGCACGCAGTTCCGCGACACGGATGTTTTCGTCAAAACCGGCGCCAAAGGGCAGATGGTCGCTTTTTCGCGGCAGCGCCGAGCCGCCGTCGCGTGGCACGGTTATTCCAACGACGGCAACGCGCGCAACGACAGACTTCTGGAAGCTTTTGTCCGTTATCTGGACTCACGTGAATAAACGAATGGAGAAACGATATGGAAGATTTCATTAAAGAACAAATCACGCTCGGCTTGAAATCCTTTTCCGGCAATCTGGTCAAATCCCTGTTCATTCCCTCGTCTTCCAAAGAGACCGAAAAAAGGCGCAAACAGGGATTCATCTGCGGCGTCTGCCACCCGAACGGCGATACCGATCTGATCAAGGGCGCCAACATTGAATGGATCCGCATCGATATCCCGTTCCCGTTCGATCAGGACGGCAACGAGACCGAGAGCTACCGTTCCTTTAAGGCGCGCGCGAAGCGTTTTGCCGACGCCGGCATCAAGGTCATGGCGGTCACGCCGTATCACCACGATTACACCGCAAACGGCATTATGATCACTTCCCGCGAGGGGGAAAAGCGCATCCGCGAGATCGCCTTCTTCCTGCTCAACGATCTGCGCGGTCTCGTCAGCGGCTATCAGGTCGCCAACGAAATGGGCATTCCCCGTTTCACCGTTCCGCTCACCGTCAAGCAGGGGGCGCGGTTCATCGGCATCCAGCTGGAGGCAATGTTCCCGCATCGGGGCGACGCCATCATCGGCTACAACGCCGCCGGCCCGCAGCCCAATCTGCAGGTTTATATGAAGCCATATTACAAATACTGTGATTACGTCGGCTATGATCTCTACATGGGCTGCTTCTTCAATATGCCCGGTTTTATGTTCATCTTCGACGTGATCGCCAAATACCTCTGGGCGTGCACCGGCCGTCCGATCCTGCTGCAGGAGTTCGGCTACATCAGCGAGGGCGCGCCGAAAACCAAAGAGGAAAAGCGCGAGATCATCCGCGGCTACGGCTTCGACAATGAAAAAGAAGCGCGGAAGAACATCGTCGCCTTTGTCGACAATCTGCCGGAATATATGCAGGAGCATATCAAGCGCGTCTGCCAGAACAACGAGAGCAAGTACCTTGATTTTGTGTTCAACGGCGACTATAAGAACCATATCTACCGCGAACTGCCCAAGCTCACCAAGATCCCCGGTTACCCGCACACTCCGCAGGGGCAGGCGGATTTCTACCGCGATATCCTCAAACGCCTTTACAAGCAGAAGTGCCTCATCGGCGCCATCGTCTATTGCTGGCAGGACAGCGGCACCTGCTACGTCTGCGGTCAGTCCGACTGCCCGACCGAGACCCGCTGGGGTCTGGTGGATATGGACGGCAACCCGAAGCCTTCTTACTACGCCGTGCGCGACGCGCTGGCGGAAATCAAAAGCAAACAACGCTGAATTGACAGCGATGTATTAATTTTTACGGAGGAAACTTTTATGGCAGCTTTTTTCAAAAGACCGATCGCCGCGCTGATGGCGCTGCTTTTGTCGGCAAACCTCAGTGTCAATCTTTCCACTTTCAAAAGCAAATACCGCGACATTGATCCCGGTCAGTACAAAAACATCATCCTCTTCATCGGCGACGGCATGGGCTACAACAGCCTCGCTTACACCGAAAAGGAGTACAACACCAAGTTGGAAATGCTCTCGCGTTCGTCCATTCACGGTTATTCCAAGACCCGTTCTTCTTCCGATGCGGTGACTGACAGCGCCGCGGGCGGTACCGCGCTGGCCTGCGCCACGCGCACCACCAACCGCGCTATCGGCGTGTTCCCGCAGGATCGTTACTCCTTCGCCTTCGTCGCCATGAACCTGTGCGAACTGGCGCAGAGCTACGGCAGAATGGCGGGCGTGGTCACGACCGACACCAACAACGGCGCGACCCCGGCGTGTTTCTCCGCGCACACGGATGATCGCGGCAACGGCGAAGAGATCAGCCGCCAGCAGGTGGAAAACTCCAACCTTGATCTGCTGTGGGCTGCCAAGAGCGACTACGTTTCCGAAGAATACGCCAACGAATTCGGCTGGACGTATCTGGATTCTCTGGCGGATTTTGAAGCGCTGGAGGAGGGCGAACGCTCCTTCGGTCAGTTTGAGGGCGAGATCTGGCGCGAACAGTCCGGCGCGGATTCTCCCACGCTTTCCGCGATGACCGAGAAAGCGGTCGATATGCTGGACGACGATCCCGACGGGTTCTTCCTCATGGTCGAAGGCGCGCACATCGACAAGAATTCCCACAGCAACAACGGCGAAGGCATGACCGCCGCGGCGATGGAATTCAACCGCGCCATCAACTGGGCTTATGATTACGCCGACGCCCACGGCGATACGCTCATCGTGATCACCGCCGACCATGAGACCGGCGGCATCGAGCAGGAAGCCAACGGCGATTTCCGTTACACCACGGGCAGCCATACGGCGACCGACGTGCCGATCCTCGTCTACGGGTGCGACAAATTCATCAACCACGGCGAAACCATCAAGAACAAAGAGATCGCGAGAAGACTCTCGCTTGCCATGGGCGCCGAGATCGGCGAGTTCCCGCAGGCGATCAAATTATATTAAACAGTTAAACAGAGGCAGCGTACTATGACGGAAATCATCAAAGCTGACGCCGCGCAGGAATTGGACGCGTTCGTGGCGTCGCACCCCAAGGGTCACTTCATGCAGCAGAGCGCGTGGTCAAAGGTCAAAAACAACTGGATGTGGCGCGGCATCCTCTGCCGCGACGAGCAGGGCAATATCATCGGCTCCATGGCGGTGCTCATCCGCCGTCTGCCCGGCGGCGTGCCGTACAGCATGCTTTATTCGCCGCGCGGTCCCGTGTGCGATCTCCACGACAAGGCGGTATTCAACGAACTGATGGACGCGGCGAAGCAGCTGGCGAAGGAATTCAACGCCTACCTGCTCCAGATCGACACCGACACGCTCGTGACCGACACGGAATATGAAAGAATCGCGCTGGACTACGGCTTCACCGCCGGCGCGCGAACCAAGAATTTTGAAGGCATCCAGCCCCGTTTCGTCATCCGCATGGATATCGAGGGCAAAACGGAGGACGAGGTGTTTGCCTCGTTCCACTCCAAAACGCGCTACAACGTCCGCGTTGCCAAAAAGAACAACGTCGAGGTCGTTATCAAAGGCGCGGAGGCAGCCGAAGAATTCCACACCATCATGATCGAGACCGGCTCGCGCGACAATTTCACCATCCGCCCGACCGATTATTTCCGCCGCATGGTGGAGGCCTACGGCGAGAACGCCCGCATCTATATGGCGTACCACGACGGACAGGCCATCGCCGGCACGCTGGCGCTGCACTGCGGCGATAAGGTGTGGTACCTTTACGGCGCGTCCTCCAACGAGCAGCGCAACAAAATGCCTAACTATTTGCTGCAGTGGGAGATGATCCGCTGGGCGGTCGAAACCAACTGCCGCGTGTACGATTTCCGCGGCATTTCCGGCGATCTGGACGAGAGCAACCCGCTTTACGGGCTGTACCGCTTCAAAAAGGGCTTCTGCCCCGAGATCACGGAGTTCATCGGCGATTTCTATTACGTCTATAAACCGGCGGTTTACAAAGCGGTCAACGCGGCGCAGAAGCTGCGCAAAACCATCAGAAAGGGTCATTGATCCCCATGAGATACGTCGTTCAAAAAGAGAACATTCTTCATAATCTGCAGGCGCTGCGGGCGCATTGCGTGAACAGCGAGGTCATCGGCGTGGTCAAGGGAAACGCCTACGGCCTCGGGCTGGTTCCCATGGCAAAGCTGCTGGCGGAAAACGGCGTAAAAACGCTGGCGGTGTCCCGTCTGGAAGAGGCGCAGGAACTGAGAAACAGCGGCGTCACCGCCGATATCCTGCTGCTCAGCCCGCCGTTCGATGAGACAAGCGCCGGGACGGTCTGTTCGCTCGATCTGATCGCCACGGTCGATTCGGTTTTCACCGCGTCGCTCCTGCAGGCTGCCGCCGAACAGCGGAACACCCCCGTGCGCGCGCACCTGATGCTGGACACCGGCTTCGGGCGTTTCGGCTTTTTGCCGGATGAGATCGACGCCGCCGTGCAGGCGGTGAAGACCTCGTCCATGATCCGGTTTGAAGGCGTTTACTCTCATTTTTACAATGCGTTTTCCACCAGCGATACGTCTGTCAAATTGCAGGTCAGCCGCTATGAGCTGTTTGTCGCCGCGCTGGAAAAAAGTGAGATCTACGGCTTGAAAAAGCATATCTGTTCTTCCGCCGCCGCGGTGAAATACCCCGCATACCACTTTGACGCGGTGCGCGTCGGCTCGGCGCTGCTGGGTCGCATCGCGGTGCCGAACACCATCGGGCTGCAGAAGGTCGGCTATGCTGAGTGTGAGATCATCTGCGTTAAAATGCTGCCCGCCAATCACTTTGTTTGTTACGGTGAAGCGTACAAAACCACAAAACCGACCCTGACCGCCGTGGTGCCGCTGGGCGTGTGCGACGGCTACGGTCTGAGCAAGAGCGATATTTCCTTTAATTCCGGCGACAAGGTCAACGCCATTCTGCGCAAGGTGAAGCATTTCGGCGAGAACGAGCAGCTCAGCTGCACCGTCAACGGCAAAAAGGCGAACGTGATCGGCAAGGTCGGTCTGACCGATCTCGTGCTCGACGTGACCGGCATCGACTGCAAGCCCGGCGACGTGGCGGCGTTCGAGATGAATCCGACGCTGGTGGACAGCGCTGTGAAAAAAGATTTTGTGTAAGCGAGGGCAAGGAATGGGGAAGGACTACCTGCAAAAAGCGATCGAGACCGTGCCCGACCGGCGGCAGCTCGCCTGGTCGGAAAACGATTTCTGCGCGATGATATTCTTCGGCATGAACACCTTCACCGGTCGTGAGTGCGGCACCGGCTTTGAGGAACCCGATCTGTTCAAGCCCTCCGCTTTGAATACCGACCAGTGGGTGAAAACCGTGAAGGTCGCCGGCATGAAGGGTTTGATCCTTGCCTGCAAGCATTATGACGGCTTTTGCCTGTGGCCGACCGAACAGACCGACCACAGCGTCAAATCGTCCGAATGGCTCAACGGAGAAGGCGACGTGGTCAAAAGCGTTGCCGATTCCTGCCGAAAATTCGGTATTCCGTTCGGCATTTATCTGCCGCTGTGGGATATGCATGAGCCGAGCTACGGTACGGGTAAGGCATACGACACGTTTTTCCTCAACCAGTTGCGTGAGCTGCTGACCAACTACGGCGACGTTTTCTGCGTCTGGCTTGACGGCTCCTGCGGCCGCGGCAAAAACGAGCCGCAGCAAAGCTATGATCTGGAGGCGTATTACGCGCTGATCCGGGAGCTGCAGCCCAACGCCGTCATCGCCGACGTCGGCCCCGACGTGCGCTGGTGCGGCAACTATATGGGCGTGTGCCGCGAGAGCGAGTGGAGCGTGGTGCCCGCTTATTACAACATCATCAAGCGCGCCGAAATGAACTACACCGGTGCGGTCAACTATGCGCTGCCCGATCTGGGCGAGAGAAAGCGCATCAAAAACTGCGACGAATTCGTGTGGTACCCCTGCGCGGTGAACGTGTCGCTGCGCGGCGGCCGTTTCTACAAAAAAGAAGAGGATTTTGCCGTCAAGCCGCTGTCCAAGGTCATGAAGCTCTATGAAGCCTCCGCGGGCGCGAACGCTTCGCTGATTTTGGGTCTTTCGCCGCAGCCGGACGGCACGCTCAATGAAAAAGACGCCGAGGCGCTGCTGACCATCGGCGCGGTTTTATCGCTGCATTTTGAAGATAACCTCGCGCTCGATTCATCGATGAGCGGCAACTGCAAAAAGGACGATCTGCACGCGCCGTCCATGGCGCTGCCCGATCATAAGGGCTTCTGGCATTCCGGCACGGAAACGAAGAATCCGGAATTGATCCTGGATATGGGCGATGAATATGACGTGGATCGCGTTCTGCTGCGGGAAAACATCGCGACAGGGCAGCAGATCGAAAAGTTTTCGCTCTATATCGAGCAAAACGGCAAGTGGAAGCGCATGGCGAAGGGCACGGTGATCGGCAGCAAGCGCCTGATCGAATTCGATTACCACCGCCGCACCCGCCGCGTGAAGCTCGTTATTGAACAGATGCGCGGGTTCGCCACCATCAAGAGTTTTGAAGTTTATTAAACAATAAGCTAAGCAGTTGTGATCCCAACAAATGGGTCACAACTGCTTATTATTTGAACTCATAATTTTTGCTATCCGCTATCAGCTATCTGCTATCGGCTCAAATTCCATTGACGGTGTTGATCGGCTTGCCGTTCAGAAACGCGAAAATGTTTTCTTTCAGCACGCCCATGAGCCGCTGCCTTGTTTCAAAGCCCGCCCAGGCGATGTGCGGCGTGATGAGACAGTTATCGCATTGGAGCAGGGGATTGTCCGCTTTCGGCGGCTCGGTGGAAAGTACGTCCACCGCCGCGCCGGCGATGACGCCGCTGTTGAGTGCGTCCGCCACGTCCTGCTCGTTGAGCACGGGGCCGCGCGAGGTGTTGATGAGGTAGGCGGTCGGTTTCATTTGGGCGAGAAAAGCTTTGTCGACCAGCCCCGTCGTCTGCGGCGTCAGGGGGCAGTGCATCGTGACCACGTCCGCCTGCGGGAGCATTTCTTCCAGCGAAACAAACTTAACACCTTTCACGTCGGCGTATTTGGCGGGGTTGGCGGTGCAGGCGAGCACGCGCATCCCGAACGCGTCGGCGATTTTTGCGACCGTCTGACCGATTTTGCCGAAGCCGAAGATGCCGATGGTCTTGCCGGCGACCTCCTCGAGCGAGCCCTTCCAGAAGCAGAAATCCGCGCAGTTCGTCCATTCGCCGTTCTTGACCGCCTGATTGTGCAGCGCGGGCTTGTTGCAGAATTCCAGCAGCATGGCAAAGGTGAGCTGCGCCACGGCGTTGGTGCTGTAAGTGGGAATGTTGGACACGGGGATGGAGCGGGAGGCGGCATAGTCGCAGTCCACCACGTTGTAGCCCGTGCTCAGCAGGGCGATGAATTTGCAGTCGGGCAGCTGCTCGAGCGTTTCACGCCTGAGCGGCGTTTTGTTGGTGATGATGATCTCGCAGCCGCGGCACCGCTCGATGATCTTGTCGGCGGGCGTGCGGTCATAAACGGTCAGATCGCATTTCTCCCGCAGCCAGTCCCAGCTCAAATCGCCCGGATTGGTGGTAAATCCGTCAAGAATAACTGCTTTCATAAAAAAATCACTCCATATCGGTTGACCTGATGCCAATTATT
>JAFTEL010000018.1 GCA_017453685.1 Clostridia bacterium | reverse complement strand
TCGCTGCGCGAAAAGTGATGATAGGATCGCCTTTCCAACGAAAACATTGCCGAAGGCAATTCATCACTTGGCTTTAAGCCAATCATCACTCATAACGCGCCGCAAGGCGATCATAACTGTGCGCTTTGCGCACGTGAGAGAAGGTTTTTCCATGCGTTTGAAACTGAGGCGGTTATGCCTGAGAATGCGCAAAATTTTTGATTCCGAATATTTTATCCTGTTCCAGCTGCTGCTGGCGGTCGTCATCACCACCTTCGATTTCGAGGTGGTCGGCGCGGTGATCTTTTTGATGATCTTAGCGGCGGTGCTGTTCGCCTGCAAGGACATCACCAAAACGACGCTGCCGTTTTTGCTGCTGTCCATGACGCTGATCAAATGCTTCGATTCGTTCGACACCTTTTTCCCGCTGGTGCCGCTCGCACTGCCCGCGGTGATCTGCTTCGGCGTCTTCCTCAAGCGCAACATGACCTACCGCAAGCGGGGACCGAGCTTCATCGGCGTGTTCGCCGTGGCGATCGCGGTCACGCTCGGCGGCTTCGGCATCATCGACCCCAAGGCGTATTTCAGCGCCACCTCGCTCTATTACACCATCGGGCTTGGCTTCGGCATGGTGATCATCTACTGGGTCATCAACGGCTGCTGTGAAAACGATGATAAAAATTCGCTGGGCGAGAGCTTTGTGCTGGTCATGACCGTCGTCACGCTCTTCGGCAGCTACATGGTGTTTGAATACTATCTGGAAAACCTCGATCTGGTATTGAAAAAAGACGGCATCATCCCGTTCCAGTGGCGCAACAACGTGTCCACCTTCCTCATGTTCGGGCTGCCGTTCCCGTTCTACTATTCCCGCAAGAAATGGGCGCTCTCGTTCATCGGCTGGGCGGGCTACCTCGCGCTGCTGCTGGGCGGCTCGCGCGGCGGGCTGCTGTTCGGCACGGTGGAAATGGGCCTGTGCCTGCTGCTCACGCTCATCTGCGACAAAAAGCACCGCGTTCACAACCTCATCCTGCTCGGCGTGATCGCCGCCGTACTGGCGGTTTTCGGCGGCAGGCTCGTGCCGTTCTTCCGCTACACGCTGGAGCGCATCGTGGATTTCAAAGAGAACAAGACGCGGCTGGGTCTGTTCGAGCGCGCCATGGAGGATTTCTTCGACAATCCCCTGTTCGGCAGAGGTCTGGCGTATTGGGGCAACCGCGACCTACATCCCTCCAAGCGCTTTGCGCTGTGCTGGTATCATTCCGCCCCGTTCCAGATCATCGGTTCGTTCGGCGTCTGCGGCATTCTCTGCTTCCTCACCCGCTTTTTCACCCGCGTGTGGGTCATTATCACGCGCGTCAATCATTACACGCTCACCATGGCGATCTCCTTCCTCGGCATCACGATGATGTCGCTGGTGAATCCGGGCGAATTCTGCCCGCTGCCCTATGAACTGATCACCACCATGATCTTCATCCTGCTTGAAAAAACGCCGCAGGCGATCGCCCTGAAAACGCCGCGCTTCGTGCGCCGCCGCCGCTACAAAAGGCGGAACCGGGCGGCATAAGCAGGCACAAACCAAACCTCGTCGGAATAAGATGGAACACCATCTGTTCCGGAGGTGACGAACATGGTCAAAGCCGTGATCGAGGCGCTTGTTTTCGCCGTGACCCTTTGCGGCGCGCTCCTGCTGACCTACGCGCTCGCGCTGCTGTTCGTGTCGCGCGACACGCAGCGGGAATATCTGATTCTGTTTTTCAAAGGCGATCAGAACTGCGCCCGCCGGCTCTATTCGGCGCAGCTTCGGCTCTCGTTTTTCTGCTTTCCCAAGCCGTGCCGCGTGCTCGGCGTGGATTGCGGCGTGAGCGAAGAGGAACGGAACGCCTGCCTTGCCCTGTGCCGCCAATGCAGCGGCATCGAACTGCTGACCCCCGAAGAACTGACCCGACTGCTGACGAAAGAGGAACAAACGGATGATCCAAAACGAAGTTGAAATAACCGGTCTTGTTGAAGACGTTTCGGTTCATATCGAAGAGACCGGCTTCACCGTTCTGGAACTGGAGAACGACGGCGAATACGTCACCGTCGTGGGCGTGCTGCCCGAGGTCGCCGTCGGGGAACGGCTGACCGTGCGGGGCGAATTCGCCACCCATCCGGTCTACGGGCAGCAGTTCAAAGCCCGCTCGTTCACCCGCTCTCTGCCCTCGTCGGCGGAGGACTTATACAAATATCTTGCCGCCGGCACCATCAAGGGCATCGGCGCCGCGACCGCGCGCAAGATCATCGACGCGTTCGGCGAGGATTCGTTCGACGTGCTGGAACACGACCCCAACCGATTGAGCACGATTCGGGGGATTTCCCGCGAAAAAGCCTACGCCATCTGCAACGAATTCACCAAACAGTTCGCCGTGCGCCAGACGCTTATCGCCCTGGAACGCTACGGCATGAACGCCAGAGAATGTCTGAACGCCTACCGCGTGTTCGGCATCAACGCCGTGGAAACGGTGCAAAACAATCCCTACCTGCTCTGTTCGGAAAAAATCGGCATCAACTTTGAGCGCGCCGACGCCATCGCGCAGGCCATGCCCGACTATGCGCCGGGCGAGCAGCGCACCCGCGCCGGCATCCTGCACACCCTGCGCCACAACTTAGGCAACGGGCACACCTGCGCCCCGCGGGAAAAGCTCCTGCCGCTGGCTGCCGACTTTTTGCAAACGGAGCTCTCCGCCGTTCAGGACGCGGCGGACGGGCTGATCGCGGACGGGCAGCTCACTGCCGAGACCTTCAACGGCAAGGAATTTCTCTTTTTGCCGCAGATCCACCGCGCCGAACAGCGCGCGGCGCAGCGCATCAAGGTGCTCTGCTCCTTCCCGCCGGCG
>JAFTEL010000017.1 GCA_017453685.1 Clostridia bacterium | reverse complement strand
TTGGCAAAGGTCGCGCCCATCGAAGTGCCGGCCGTGTGGATGATATAGTCGCCGTTCATGGTGTTCCAGCGCTCGGCGACGTTGATCACAGGCCAGTTGTATTCGACGATATCGAACACCTGCACGCCGTGATCGACAAGATTCTGGATATTGTCCTTATGATGGAGCTGCACCTGATAGTAACGGTCGGTCTGTGCCTTGATGTTCGCCATTTCGGGCGAGGAAAGATACTTTTCGGCGGCCGAGGGATAATCCTCGGGCGGGCAAAGCGTCCACATGCTGGTGCTTCTGGTCATCGTGTTTTCCACCAGATGCTTCACACCCTTTTGAAGCGTCGCCATGATCACTTCGTCGGGCAGGATGCGCAGCGCGATCTCGATGAGGCGGGCGGTGTATTCATCGAGCAGCCCCATTTCCTCCAAAAAGCCGTTATAGAGGTAATCCTTGTTGAGAAAGTTGACGCGGTCGTTGAACACGTCGCCGATGATGATGGAGCCGCTCAGCGCGGGAACCACGAAGAAAATCTTATGCAGCTCGTCCACCACCTGCGGGTAGTATTCGAGCATGGCGCTGACGAAGGTGGAACCCTGACTGAGGGGAACCAGATTGACCTTGTCGTGCCCCGTCTGCGCCTTCACCATCTGAATGAACTCATACAGCTCGTCCACCAGATCAATGTGGTTGCCGAAGGAATTGTAGGCAAAGTAATAGAGATGATCTTTCGGCAGATCGGTTGGATAAAGCTCAAACGGAACGTGATGATTGACGGACTCGATCTCGTAATCGTTAAATTCCGAATAGGGATACAAATACCGCTCGGTCACGACGTTGCCGGTGTTTTTGCCGTTCAGATCGCTGGTGTTGATGCCGAAGGACGTGTCGATGATTTTGGCAAAGGCGTCGGAAAGGCCGACGTCGTGCTGTGTCGCAATAGAGGCGAGCGCGGGAAAAAGAGCCTGACCGACGATCTTGCCGACCTGAATATAGGCGGGAAAGGCGGAAATCTTGTTGCCGTTTTTATCCAGCAGGAAATCGCCGTTGTCATCGGTCACGCAGACGTTGGACTGCCCGAGCCCGGGAATGATGATCGTAGGATAGAACTCACAATCATCGCCGCAGGACGAAATCTTGTCGGTCTGCGCCGCCGCCGAAAGACCGGGCGCGCACAGCGCGGTGAGCAAGGCAAGGCAGATAAACAGCGCCGC
The DNA here is from genome assembly GCA_017453685.1 of Clostridia bacterium. GTDB lineage: Bacteria > Bacillota > Clostridia > Oscillospirales > Acutalibacteraceae > UBA8612. The sequence goes on along the minus strand of JAFTEL010000017.1, from coordinate 5,616 downwards.
CATGGATCTGAGAGCTTTTTTCATGGATGATCAACCTCCGTCATATTATCAATCAATGCCGATCAGCTTTAAGCCGGTCGCCTTTTGACCCCAATCATTCGCCCATTTTTCACAATAGAGCTTGTAGTAGGAAACGTTGTTCTTTTTGCGGTATCCTTCAAAGAAGTTGCACCAGATCGCCGAGGGGATCGCCACCACGACCCAGTAGAACGGGCCCAGCAGCAGACATTGCCAGGTGTGACCGTATTCGTGGATGCGGGTGTTGTAATCCCAGTTTTCCCGCGGGGAATCCTTTTTCATAAAGATAAAGAGCCCCAGCGAAAGACCGCCCTGATTCCACGGAATGAGCACGATGTAAGCATAGCCGACTCTGTCCGTATCGTATTTTTTTATGTATTTGCAAATGAGATACGCAATACCGCCGACTAAATTGACCGACAGCCCCCACGTCCACTGCCAAAAATAGAACAAGAATTTTTTCATGTCCGTTTCCTCCGTTATTTTACGTCTTTACCGGCTTCCAGCCGCTTTTTGCTTTCGTTTTGCAGGCGGCGGTTTTCTTCCTCAATTTCGAGCAGCAGCACATATTCGCCGTCTTCATTGCGTTCGAGCGGGCGTTCTTCGTCGTTGCCCTGACCGACCCAAAGCTGCTCCCACGGCAGTCCCGACAGCCTTTCGCAAACGGTTTTTTCCTCCTCGGTCGGCGTGACGCTGCCGTATTTATGCTTGGTGGCGATCACGGCGCGGACAAGGGTGTGGGACTTGTGGTTCAATTCAAACCGCTTGAGGAAGAAGAAGGCAAGCGCCATGAACAAAAACGGGAAGACCGCGTGGATGAGCTTTAAGCTGAACGTGGGCGAGGTATCCTCGCCAAACAGGAACAGACCTGCCGAAGAGTTGTGCAGCGCGTCAAAAAAGCCACTGAACAATTCATAGGCATGACGCCCCTGAGGTATCACGCCGCTGACGCCGGATTTTGCTTCCACCGAAACGCCGAACCATTCCAGGATCACGCCGATCAGCCCCGCCATAAAGCCCGAAGACAGCTTTCTGAGGAAGGAATAGAATGAGGACAGCACGCCTTCACGCCGTTTGCCGCAAATGAGTTCGTCGATGTCGGTCGTATCGGAAAGCGAATTGCTGGTGGTAAATCCGATGCCGGCGTAACCGATGAACCAGAAAATGCCCTCAATAAAGAGGAACAGCGTGACGACGGTGAACTCCTTGGTCGCGTCCTGCAGGATGAGGAAGTCGATCAGCAGGGCGAGAAAATACAGCGGCATCAGAATCCACGCGCAGCGCTGCTTGCCGTACTTTTTGGTGATCGCGTAATTCAGCGGAAAAACCGAAGCCTCCGCAACGCCCGTGACAGAGATCAGCAGGTTGTACCAGCTTGCGGAACCCGCAACGGATGAAATATAGTACAGTTTGGAATTGTTATAGAAGCACTGGGAAAGGAACATGAACAGCGAAATCAGGAAAAACTGACGGAACGAGCGGTTTTTGAACACGGAAGCATAATCGCCGAACACCGATTTGAAGCTGACCGGCTCTTTTTTCATGTTCAGTGAGCTTTCCTCGCGCACGTGTGTGGCGCAGTACCACAGCGGGATCATATAAAAAACAGCGAGCACGACGCCCATCAGGGTGAACGACAAGCGCAGATCCGCGTTGAAATCCTTTGTTTTGACCAAACCGAGGAAGCAGGAGGCGATCAGGAAGGACGGCACCATACCGCAGGAATTCATAATGTAACCCACGGAGTTGTACTGCGTGCGCTCGAAATAATCCGGCGCGACCTGCGGCAGCATCGCGATATGCGGCACGTTCAGGATGGTGGTCACGGTGCTGTAAAGCATGAAGGCAAGCGTATAGTAGATCATGGTGTAGCGTTCGCTGCCAAGCCCCGAAATGCCGAAAGAGCTCCAGGTCATGACCGTGACAAGCGCAAAGGGAATGATCGAGATATAAATGTACGGTCTGTGCTTGCCAAGCCTGCTGCGCGTGCGGTCGGTGATGACGCCCATGACGGGGTCGGTCACGGCGTCCCAGAGAGATTTGAACATCAGGACGATGCCGACCTGCGCGGCGGAAAGCCCTTCGACCATGGTCAGAAAGGCGAAATAGTAAAGGCTGAACACATAGCTGCCGCCGCTCGTAGCGATGTTTGCCATGGAATAGGCGAGCATCGGTTTGACTACGGTTTTGAAATCGCCTTTTACACCCAGCGCTTTTTTGATGACTTCACCGGCGTTCCGCTTCTTTTCCGCTTGCACCCCAACACCTTCTTCTTTTTGAAATAACATAAGAATATAGTAGGATTTTTCAGCGCTTTTGTCAACCGAAAAAAACAGATTTTTCCGCGCCGCCGCACCGTTTCTTGACTTTGATTTCGGCAGTGCCTATAATAGAATCAAATCGGAGATGGTCTCAAAAGGAGAATCGTTATGAGAAACCTGTTTCGTTATACCTTTTGCGTTTTGCAAAGCCTGTTGTTCCTCGTTTCCTCGTTTTCCGTTTATGATTCCAAATTCAAAATTTGGGTCGACCGCAGCGCACTGAACCTGACGAGTGAAACCGAGATCGTCTTTGACCGCATCACGGCGGAGGAACTGAAGATCAGCGAGAGCGAAAAGCGGCAATGCCGCGACTGGTATCAAAAACACCTGCTCGGCGCCGACGCCCCTGCCTACAACTTCACGGTCGGCGGCAAAGAGTTTCAGAAGCACGCTGACGATTGGGACATCAGCGTCGGAAAAGAGAGCGCAGTCGGCGCAGTTCGCCGCGGCGGCAAAACGACCGTTATCACGCTCACCCACAAAAAGAGCGATCTGGTCGCCACGGTCGAAGCGACGATCTATGAGAAATTCGCCACCTGTGAATGGACGGTGTTCCTCAAAAACACGGGCGATGAGGACTCCCCTGTCATCAAGAATTTTTACGGCGCGGATTTCCGTCTGGACAGCGGCGTGACCGACCTGTATTTCAGCAAAGGTTCCGATTCCCAAAACGACGATTTCGAGCTGATGAAGTCGCCCGTCAACCCGCTCAAAACCGTTTTCAATGCCAGCGGCGGCAGAAGCTCGGCGTATCTGCCCTATTTCAACCTGCAGGGCAAGGATCTGAGCGCCGTGATGGCGGTCGGCTGGACGGGTCAGTGGTACACCTCGTTCCACCAAGGCGTCCAAGGCGTTGACGTGATCGCCAAGCAGGAATTTTTTAAAGCGTATCTCACGCCCGGTGAGGAAGTGCGTTCGCCTCTGGTGTCGCTGACGTTCTATGACGGCGACAACGCGCTCAAGGGCTTCAACACCTTCCGCAACTGGGAATCGAACTGCGTTTACACCGAAAGCGCGTACCCCGTCACCTGCACCATCCTTGCCGGTGAATTCGACAAGCGCAACGCCGATCAACTGATCGAATTCATACAGGGCATGCCGCAGGAACAGTGCGACGACGTGGACTTCTTGTGGATGGACGCCGGCTGGTATGAATACACCGAGGGCTGGTATGACGGCGTGGGCAGCTGGCTGCCGAACAAGGCGCGGTTCCCGAACGGGCTTGCCCCGATCGCCGAAGCGGCGCAGAGCCGCGGCATGGGGCTGCTGCTGTGGTATGAGCCGGAGCGCTGCTGCAAGGGCACGCGCGTCTATAACGAATGCGTCAAGCACCCGGGCTGGCTGGTGCAAAAGGACGACGAGGTGAACATGGTCAACCTCGCGTTCGATGAATGCTGCGACTACCTCGGCGAGCTGGTCGCCAATTCCCTCAAAGACAACAAGATCAGCCTGTACCGGCAGGATTTCAACTTCACCCCGCTGGAAATGTGGAAACAAACTGACAAAGACTATTTCAACGGCCGCAGCGGCATCGAAGAAAACCACTACGTGACCAATCTCTACCGTTATCTGGACAAGCTGCTGGAAGTGAATCCGGGGCTGATCATCGACAACTGCGCCAGCGGCGGCAGAAGAATCGATCTGGAAATGACGCGGCGGAGCATCCCGCTCTGGCGCACCGACTACAACTGCAGCACGTCGGAAGGCGTGATCAAAGACGACGCCATTACCGCCTCGCAGGCTGCCACTTACGGGCTTGCGTTCTGGCTGCCGCTCAACGGCACCGGTCTGAACGCCTACACTGAGTACGCCGACCGTTCGGTGCTCACCACGTGCAGCCAGCGCAGCGGCTACCGCGACGTGCGCGGCCAAATGGACAAAAACTATTTTCCGCTGACCAACGGCGGACTTGATCTGACGAAGTTCCACGCGGTGCAATTCGGCGGCGAAACGCGCGGCTGCGCCATGATCTACCGCCGCGAAAACGTGAAGCAAGACCAATATAAATTGATTCTCAACGGACTCGATCCGCAAAAGACGTATTCTGTTTTTAATTATGACAACCCGAACGAAACCACCACCAAAACCGGCGCGGAACTGATGGAAAGCGGCGTGGCCGTGACCGTCACGGACTGCCCGAAATGCGCGATATACCTTTATCAAGCGGCAGAATAATCCAACAAGGCAACGCCATTGCGTGTATGTAATTAAACAGCATAATGACTCGCGGAGGACATATGGAGGACATATGATGAAAAGAATAACATGTGTTTTTCTTGTATTTTCCATTCTTGCCGGATTATTCTCTGTTTCTTGCTTTGCTGAAAAACCTAATTCTTACAAAGTCGGCGATATCATCGAATTCGGCTCCTACCCGCAAACAGAGGTTACCGATGCAAACATCTTGAACAGCCTGAATTCGCTGTTAAGGGACGACCAATGGATATCCTACGGCTACCATCACACAGAAAAGAAAAAAATGCTGGCAAGCAATTTCATGCGATATGCCGACGTTTCGTTCGACGGAAAACGGTATCGGGCAGTGGCTTTTGATGAATACCGCCCGAATTATACGTCTCATAACTTTGACGAGGCGGGAGCGAAACGTTTTCAGTCTTTTGCCGGATACAAAACCGATACCGTGTATTGGTTTGCCTACGAACCTATCGAGTGGATCGTCATGGATGCCGAAAACCGTCTGATCGTTTCAAAGGATATTCTTGATTCTCAGCCGTTTGACTATTCGTGTTATAACGTGAAGGAATACCGCAACGGAGCTTTTACACAAGTCTGCTACGGCGATCAGGAACACTCCCATTTATCGACCGATTATCCGTTCAGCACCATCCACAATTGGCTGAACGCCGATACAGGCTTCTCGGAAACGGCCTTTACAAAAACGCAGTTTGACTTGATCGACCAAATGGCTTTAGACGACGTGAGCACCGCTTTTGACGGCGTTTTCGTCACTAAGTTATTTCTTCTTTCCGTCGATCAATACCGAACGTATCAAGCTTCGGATCGGTTGCTTGACAACTGCTTCGGCACGGATTACGCCCAATGTCAGGGGCTTGATTCAAAATGGAAGGCCGTTTTAGCCTATAACGATCAAGCTGATATGTGGTGGGTCAGAAACGACCCCGAAAACAACGGAGCCGGAACTTGGGGAAACGGCAGCCATGTTCGTATCGACGGCGCGGTGGAAGCCTATCACCATACCAACGCAACAACCATAGGCGTGCGACCGGCCATGCGGTTAAAAGAACTGAAATCCGAT
>JAFTEL010000016.1 GCA_017453685.1 Clostridia bacterium | reverse complement strand
CTCGGCGCCTACGCCGCCATGCGCAAGAGCATAACGTCCGTGGAGATACCGACCCAAAGCGACGTGTTCGCGCTGCCGGAAGAACCGCTCGAAGCCGTTATCCCGCAGACGCAGCCGATCCTCATCACGGAGCCGCCCACCAAGGCGGAACCCACCACGGCAGCGGACAATCTGCCGTTCACGGGCAGCTTCAGCCTGCCGCTCGGCACGGAAATCCTGAAGGATTATTCCGACGGTGAAATGGTTTTTTCGCAGACCATGAACGACTGGCGCGTGCATAACGGCATCGACTTCACCGGAAACAAGGACGGCGACGTGCGTGCCATTCAGCGCGGGGTCGTCAAGGCGGTCTATGAGGACGAAATGTGGGGCACGGTTGCCGTGATCGACCACGGAAACGAAATGATTGTAAAGTATTGTGGCTTGTCAAAGCCGTCTGTTCTGCCGGTCGGAACACAAGTGGAAAAGGGGCAGACGATCGGCAAGCTCGGCGAGATCCCCGTAGAATCGGCAGATGAGCCGCATCTGCATCTGGAGATCACCGTGAATGACAAGCTCGTCGACCCGCTGGCGGCGATGAACCGCGCGGAATAAAAAAGTGACAAGGCGCTTTGCTTTACAGCTGAGCGCCTTGTTTTTTCTTTTATACGATCTGAAACAGATAGAATTTCAAGTATTCCGTCTCGGGCACGCCCCACAAAACGGGGTGGTCGGGGGCCTGCCGGCGCCCTTCGATCTGCCGAAGGCTGACCGCCGCCTCCTGCGCCGCTTCCGCCAGCATCTGACGGAACAATTCATCCGTCATAAAATGCGAACAGGAACAGGTCGCCAAATAGCCGCCGCGCGGCAGGAGGTGCATCGCCCGCTTGTTGATCTCCTTGTAGCCGCGGTAAGCGCTTTTGACCGTGGCGCTGCTCTTGGTGAAGGCGGGCGGGTCGAGGATGATGTAGTCAAACGTGCGGTCGCGGTTTTCATCCAGCTCGGTGAGCAGATCGAACAGGTCGGCGCGTCGGAATTCCATGTTGTCTTCCAGCCCGTTCAGGCGCGCGTTCTTTTGGGCCTGTTCGAGCGCGTCGGCGGAAATATCCACGGCGCAGACCCGTTTGGCGCCCGCTTTGGCGGCGTTGAGGGCAAACGCGCCGGTGTGCGTGCAGCAGTCCAGCACCGTGCGCCCCTTGGCGAGCTTCGCCGCGGCAAGGCGATTGTATTTCTGGTCGAGGAAAAAGCCGGTCTTCTGACCGTTGATATAATCCACATCGTAGCGGATACCGTTTTCGGTGATAAGCACGTGACCGTCCGGATCAGTCGCCAGCCCGAAGCCGTTCACAAAACCCTTCCCTGTCGGCAGCCCTTCTTTGAGCCGAATGGCGGCTTCGTTGCGCTCATAGATCGCGCGGACCGTCACGCCGTATTCCCGCGTCAGCGTTTCGACCAGAGCGCGGTAGATCCATTCTTTGCGCTGCTCGATGCCGAGGCACAGCACCTCGGTCACCAGAATATCCTCAAAGCGGTCGACCGTCAGCCCCGGGAACCCATCCGCCTCGCCGAAAATCAAGCGGCAGCAGGCAAAATCCCCGCCCATCACATCCCTGCGGTAGGCAAGGGCATACTGCACGCGGCGGGCAAAAAACGCCTCGTCAAAGCGGTCGTTGGTGTTGCGCGAAAGCAGGCGGACGCGGATTTTAGAATGGTCGTTGACCAGCCCCGCGCCGAGCCATCTGTCTTTTGAGGAACAGACGTCCACGATATCGCCGTTTTGATACGCGCCGCTGACGGCGGTGACTTCCTCGCCGTAGACCCACGGGTGCCCCGCGCGCACGGCGCGTTCCGCTTTGGGCGTGACGGTCAAGCGGGCGTATTCTCTTGGCATGAAGTTTCACCGCTTTCTTTACGCGTACGAATCAAGTAGACCAATATGGAACAAACGACGATCGTTTCATTCGCCACACCGGCATATGAACTGTTGATCAGATTATAGGTGAACCAGCTCGCGGAGACCGGCAGCGTGAGCAGCTTGAGGCGCTTGGTGTCGGACTGCCAGTTGGCAATGGTGGTGAAGACGCCGCCCACCAGCGGCAGAACGCTCCAGAGGTTTTCCCACGTGACAACAGTGCTGATAACGGAAATCACGATAAACGTGATCGGGATCCATTTGCTGTTCCACTTCGTGTCGCTCTTAAAGGAGTAAACGACGCAGCGGATCAGGTTGACGGCGTTGAGCGCCACGGCGGTGGGCTTGCCCAGAACGGCGAAGTGACAGCACCACAGCAGCGAACAGACCACCAACAACAGCAGGATGGTCCGCTGCTTTTTGAACTGATAGGTGAGCATCACGGTGAACATGGCGCAAAAGCCGAGCACCTGCGCGATCACGAAGGAATGAGCGGTAAAAAACGCAGCCATATCGGTCAAGCTCTCTTAATCCACCAAATTGTTATACTGATAAACGCGAACGTAATCGACCACGAATTCCGCGGGCAGTACGCCGTCCTTGTTGTTTTTGATGTTGCCCGACCAGCCGTGGATCGGTTCGCTGTCGACGCCGTCGACCTCAACGGAAAGCATCATGTATTCCGGCACCTGAGACACGCCGCCGGCGCTGCTTCTGCCGGTCTCAACGCCGTTGATGTAGAAGATGTAGCCGTCTTTATTCCATTCCAGACCGTAGGTATTGTATTCCTCATAGGGGTTGTTCGCCTTGGCGATGGTCACGTTGCGGTATTTGGTCTGGAAGCTGTAACCGCCCCAATGCAGGTTGGAGGTGATCATGCTGTTGTCGCGTCCGGTCTTGCCGCGATACCAGTGCGGCGACTCGAAAATGTCGATCTCGGTGCCGTTCGTGCCCGGGTTGCCGTCCTTGCCCACCTGCTTGTTCATCAGCCAAAACGCCGACCAAAGACCTTCGGCGGCCGGCAGGATGCAGCGGCATTCAAAATAGCCGTAGGTCTGCTCGAACAAATAATCCGAAGCGACGCAGGCGCTGTAATAACCGGGGCCGTACTTGCCGTCTTCGTTGTAGCTCGTTTTGATGACGAGGTTGCCGTCGCGCAGTTCGACCTGACCGGCGTCCCAGTATCCGCCGCGTCTCGGCCCCTGATCGTGGTGGTTCCAGATGCGCGAGTTCAGCCTGCTGCCTTCAAACTCGTCTTCGAGCACAAGCGTGAACTTGGACAAATCAACGGTACTGTTCGCCTTCGATCCCCACGGGTAACGCACGAGCAGCAGCCCGCGGTTGACCACGTCGATCACGAGGTTGGCAAATCTTTCGACCGCCGTTTTGACCCCTTCAGGCAAATCAAGCGTGGAGTTGCCTTTTGCCTGCGCCGTGGGCGCAAAGGCAGCAAAGAGAAGCGCGCTGCAGAGTAACAGGGAACATACGGTGAGCCAGCGTTTTTTCATCGAACGATCCTCCTGAGTTTATATTTGGTAGAATTGCTTGTACCATTGGGCGAAAGCGCGCAGCCCATCCCGCAGCGGAGTGGACGGACAAAAGCCGTAATCCCGCTGAAGCGGCGTCGTATCCGCAAAGGTCACGGGCACGTCGCCCGCCTGCATGGGAACGAGGCGCTTGTGGCTTTCAAAATCGTAATCCTCGGGCAGAACGCCCGCCGCGATCAGCTCCTGCTGCAGGATGTCGACGAAGTCAAGCAGGTTTTCGGGGTGGCTGTTGCCGATGTTATAAACCTGAGCGGGGGGCAGCGGCAGCCCGTCCGCGCCGATCTGACGCTCGGGCGCGCCGCGCATCACGCGGATAACGCCCTCCACGATGTCGTCCACAAAGGTGAAATCGCGGCGGCAGTTGCCGTAATTGAAAATCTCGATGGTCTCGCCGCGGCGCAGTTTATTGGTGAAGCCGAAATACGCCATGTCGGGTCGACCCGCGGGACCGTAAACGGTGAAAAAGCGCAGACCCGTGCAGGGGATCTGATAGAGCTTCGCGTAGGCGTGCGCCAGCAGCTCGTTGCTCTTTTTGGTCGCGGCGTAGAGCGACACGGGCGAATCGGTCTTGTCGTCGGTTGAATAGGGAATCTCGGCGTTGCTGCCGTAAACCGAGGAGCTGGAAGCGTAAACCAGATGTTCCACGCCCTGTCTGCCCCCGTCATAGGAGTGGCGGCAGCATTCCAGCACGTTATAAAAACCAATCAGGTTGGATTCAATATAGATGTCGGGGTTGGTGATGCTGTAACGCACGCCCGCCTGCGCGGCCAGATTGACCACAACGGCAAAATCGTGCTGCGCGAACAGTTCCTGCATAAAGGTTTTATCGGCGATGTTCGCTTTGATAAAGCGGAAATCACCGCCCAGCTTCTGCAGTTCCTTCAGACGGTATTCTTTTAAGGAAACGTCATAATAATCGTTCATGCTGTCAACGCCGATGAGCGTAATGCCCGGCTCGCGTTTGAGCAGCTCGCGGCACAGCGACGCGCCGATAAAGCCGGCGGCGCCGGTGACAAGAACCGTTTTATTTTTCAAGTCAATTGTTTTCATGTTTTTTCTCCGTTCCGATCCCGTCGGTCGTCTGGCACAGGCAAGTCTCATAGCGGTCAGCCAGATCGGGATAGTCGTGCAGATATTGCCGCCTGATCTCTTCCAGCGCAGCGTCCGCCTTGTTCGGGTCGAGCAGCGCCAGACAGCAGCCCTTGAACCCTGCGCCCGAAAAACGGCCGCCGTAAACGCCGTCGGTCTGCGTCATCAGTTCATAAAGGCGGATCAGTTCGGGCGAGCCGGTCTGCCACAGGTCAATGCTGCTGCGCCCGCTTTCAAATACCAGAGCGCCGAATCGCTCCAGATCGCCCTCGCGCCACGCCTGAACGCCCTGCCGAACGCGGTCACATTCACCGTACCAGTGTTCAGCGCGCCTGCGCCAGGGGTCGGGCAGGCGGTTTCGATAGGCTTCAAACACCTCAACGGGCACGTCGCGCAAAACGGTCTGGTCAAATTTTCCGTATTCCATGCCGGCAAATGCCTTGAGCGCGTAAGCCGCGCTTTTTGCCTCATCCACGCGCATATTGTATCGGCTGCCCACCAGATTGCGTTCCACGCCGCTGAACAGCACCGCCATTTCATACGGCTTCATGGCGGCAGGCTGCGCGATGGTCTCCCGCGCGCCGTCGAGCATATCGACAAACAGCAGATGATCTTTCTTGCCGTAGACCTCGCACGACTGATCGAGCTTGCCGCAGGCAACGCCGACGTAGTTCCGTTCCGCCGTGTACGCGAGTTCGACCAGTTCCTCATCGGTCAGTGAAATGTGATTCACCGAACACAGACAGCCCAGAAAGCCGAGCGTGACCGCCGCCGAAGAGGACAGCCCGCCGATGGGCATTTCTCCCTGTATGGCAACTCTTACACCATAATCAAGCGGATGGCGCTTTTTCAGTTCCAGCGTCGCGCCGCGCAGATAATCCGCCCAGTCGCCCTGTTTGACCGCGGGCGTTTGGTGAACCGACCACCGCGCCGCGGCGGGAAACTGCGCGCTGACGGCTTCGACAACGCCGCTTTCCTCCTTGCAAAAGGCGAAGCGGACGCCTTTGTCAATGGCAAAGCCCGTAACCAGACCGAGGTTGTGATCGGTGTGCGCCCCTAAAGGGCAAAGGCGGTACGGCGTGAAGAACTCACCCTGCGAATCGACCCCGAAGTGAGCGGAAAAGAAAGAAAAAAGGTTCATGCTGCGTACTCTTTTCGCAAAAACTAATACAGCATGACTATACCACAGCGTGTCGTTTTTTTCAACCGTTAGTTTCTGATTTTCACGCGGAAACATTGTTGAACTTTTCCTGTGATTTATGTTATAATATAAAAAATCATCGGAATACGAGGGGGCGAAGCGATGCAAAAGCAAAAGGAACGCCGCGACCGGAACCTGCCCTATATTTCCGACGCGGGCGTGCTGGCGGAGCAATTCAAGACCAAGCTGCTTTTGCGTTCGTTCAACCGTTCGCTGCCGTTCAACGCGCCGAAGGAATACGTGCTTTTCAAGCTCATGGGGCTCAAGCACGGCAAAACCATTTACATCGAGCCGCCGTTTCGCTGCGATTACGGCAAGCACATCACCATCGGCGAAAACTTTTACGCGAACAGCGGCTGCCTCATCATCGACGTGGCGAAAGTCGCCATCGGCGACAACGTCATGTTCGGGCCGAACGTGTCGGTAATCACCGCCGGTCATCCCATCCACTCCGCCGTGCGGAACACCCGTTATGAATACGGCATTCCCATCACGATTGGAAACAATGTCTGGATCGGCGCTTGTGCCGTGGTGCTCCCGGGCGTGACGATCGGCGACAACGCGGTCATCGGCGCGGGCAGCGTGGTGACAAAGGATATCCCCGCCAACGTCGTGGCGGTCGGGAACCCCTGCAAACCAATCAAAGAAATCACCGACGGCGACAAGGCGTTTTACTACAAAAATCAGCGCTTCGATGAAGAAGCGTGGAAGGAAATACAAAGCATCCTCAATCGGGAATAGGAGATGATCGTATTTATTATATCGGCATCGATCTTGGCACTTCGGCGGTCAAGCTGATTCTGATCGACGAGAGCGCCGCGATCCTGAAAACGGTTTCCAAGGAATACCCACTGAGCTTTCCGAAGCCGAACTGGAGCGAACAGAACCCCGAGGACTGGTGGAACGCCGTGATCGAGGGCTTAGGCGAACTGACCGACGGCGTAGACAAAGGTCACGTGAAGGCCATCGGCGTGGGCGGGCAGATGCACGGGCTGGTCATGCTCGATGAAGCCGACCGCGTGCTGCGCCCCGCGATCCTCTGGAACGACACGCGCACCGGCAAAGAGACCGATTGGCTGAACAGCGTCGTCGGCAAAGAAAAGCTGCAGGCGCTCACGGGCAACATCGCCTTCGCCGGCTTCACCGCGCCCAAAATCCTTTGGGTGAAGGAAAATGAGCCGGACGTGTTTGCCAAATGCAAAAAGATCTGCCTGCCGAAGGATTACGTCAACTACCGCCTCACCGGCGTGTTTGCCACCGACGTGAGCGATGCTTCGGGCACGCTGTATTTCGACGTGGAAAACCGAAAGTGGTCGAAAGAAATGCTGGAAATTCTCGGCGTTGACGAAAGCCAACTGCCCACGGTTTATGAGAGCGGCGACGTCATCGGTTGCACGAGCCTGCTCGGCATGAACGCCGCCGTGGTCGCCGGCGCGGGCGACAATGCGGCCGCCGCCATCGGCACGAACACAGTCAGTGAAGGGCAATGCAACATTTCCCTCGGCACGAGCGGCACGGTGTTTATCCCGACCGACCGCTACGTGAAAACGGCGAACCCTGCGCTGCACTCCTTCTGCCACGCCAACGGCAAATACCACCTCATGGGCTGCATCCTTTCCGCCGCGAGCTGCAACAAATGGCTCAACGAAACGGTGCTGAAAAGCGATTATAAAACCGGCTGCAGTGACATGAACGACGTGTTTTTCCTGCCCTATCTGTCGGGCGAACGCTGCCCGCATAACGACGGCGACGCGAAGGGCGCGTTCCTCGGTCTGACCCACGCGACCACGCGGGAAGACCTGCAGCGCGCCGTACTGGAGGGCGTTTCGTTCGCCATCAAAGACTGCGTCGCCCTTTGCCCGAACGCGATCCAAAAAGCCACCGTCTGCGGCGGCGGCACGAAGAGCAAAGACTGGATGCAAATGTTAGCGGACGTGCTGGGCGTGGAAATGAGCGTGATCCAGAACGAAGGGCCTGCCTACGGCGGCGCGTTGCTGGCCGCCGGGATCGCGCACGAGCCCGCCATCAAAACCACCGTCAAGCCCGATCCGAACAGGACGGCGCTGTATGAGAAAAAGTATCAAAAATTCAGGCAGCTTTACCCGCTGCTGAGATCGTTTTATAAGGAGAATTGAGCTATGAAAAACATTCCCGACGTCAAGCTCGGCATCATTGCCGTATCGCGCGACTGCTTCCCCATCGACCTGTCCATCAAACGCCGCGAGGCGATCGTGAAAGCCTGTGGCGGCGATGTTTACGAATGCCCCATCACCGTGGAAAACGAGCTGGATATGCTCGAAGCGGTGACGGACGTTGTGCTGGAGGAGTGCAACGCGCTGGTCGTGTTCCTTGGCAATTTCGGCCCCGAGACCCCCGAAACGCTCATCGCCGAAAAATTTGACGGCCCCGTGATGTTCGTCGCGGCGGCGGAGGGCGACGGCGACCTGATCAACGGCAGAGGCGACGCCTACTGCGGCATGCTCAACTGCTCCTACAACCTCGCAATGCGCCATTTGAAGGGTTACATCCCCTCCTACCCTGTCGGCACGGCGGACGATATTGCGAAGATGATTGCCGATTTCGTACCCGTCGCGCGCGCAGTCATCGGCCTGAAGGGGCTGAAGATCATCACCTTCGGCCCACGTCCGCAGGACTTTTTCGCCTGCAACGCGCCGATCAAGGGCTTGTATGAGCTCGGCGTGGAAGTGGAAGAAAACAGCGAGCTCGATCTGCTGGTCGCCTACAAGGAGCATGAGAACGACGAGCGCATCCCCGCCGTTTGCGACGATATGGCGAACGAGCTGGGCGTCATGGGCAACAACTACCCTGCCCTGCTGCCGCGCATGGCGCAGTTTGAGCTGACGCTGCTCGACTGGGCGGAAGAACATAAGGGCGCGCGCAGCTACGTCGCCTTTGCCGACAAGTGCTGGCCGGCGTTCCCGCAGCAGTTCGGGTTCGAGCCCTGCTACGTCAATTCGCGGCTCGCTTCCCGCGGTATTCCCGTTTCCTGCGAAGTGGATATTTACGGCTGCCTGAGCGAATACATCGGCGCCTGCGTGTCGGGCGACGCGGTGACCCTGCTCGACATCAACAATTCCGTTCCCGCCTCGCTCTATGAAAAAGAGATCAAGGGCAAGAGCGATTACGCCCTGACCGACACATTCATGGCATTCCACTGCGGCAACACGCCCAGCTGCAAGATGTGCGCCGACCGCGCGATCAAATATCAGCTCATTCAGCACCGCCTGCTTGAGCCCGCCGGCAGCGAGCCCGATTTCACGCGCGGCACACTCGAGGGCGACATCGCCGCGGGCGAGATCACCTTCTACCGCCTGCAGTGCGACAGCGAAGGCAACCTGCGCAGCTACATCGCGCAGGGCGAAGTGCTCGACGTGCCGACCGGCTCCTTCGGCGGCATCGGCGTGTTCGCCATTCCCGAAATGGGTCGCTTCTATCGCCACGTGCTGATTGAAAAGCATTTCCCACACCACGGCGCGGTCGCCTTCGGTCACTGGGGCAAGGCGCTGTACGAGGTGTTCCGCTATCTCGGCGTGAAGGATATTGCCTACAATCAGCCGAAGGGTCTGCCCTACAAAACCGAAAACCCGTTTGATTAAGGATGCCCATTTGTTCCTGTTCAAAAGAGCCATAACGAATATAAGCATAGGCAGCTCCGTTCGTTCGGAGAAGCCTATGCTTTGCTTTTGTTGTACTCCCTCCACCACGCCTGAGCCTGTCCAGTTTCCTCGGAGAGGAGGCCTGTTCTCGTCTCCCCTGCAAGGGGAGGTGGCATCGCGTCAGCGATGACGAAGGGGTTGTAAAACCACAAAAGGCATTGTTAACAATCCCTCAGGCGCTTCGCGCCGCTTTCTCCGCTGCCGCGTCGTTCGGTGCTTCTGTCTGCGGCAGAGGTCGCCACCGGCGACCCGCACCCTTTACACAAGGGAGCCGAAAAAACGCCCTCAGCGAAGGAGCCAGCCTTCCCCTTTGAGGGGAAGGTGCTGAACGCAGTGAAGCGGATGAGGTGGAAGCGCTGTTTGCAGATGTCAGCCGTTGGTGGCATATCATTCCATCGTCTCCACCTCATCAGTCGCTTCGCGACAGCTTCCCCTCAGAGGGGAAGCCATAATAGCAAAAGCATAGGCAACTCCGATCGGAGAAGCCTATGCTTTGCTTGTTATTGGGAATCAGAATGCTCGCAGCAGCCAGTTCAAAATAACGGTAAACAGCGCCTTGAGCCAGCCCCAGACGGTTTGCGTCGTGGGTTGCGGTTCGTCAACGGCAGTCTGCTGATCGGGTTCGGTGATTTCAATGTTTTGGTCAATCAAGCCGCAGTATTCGAGATAAACGCTGTTGGCTTGCAATTCTTCTATCGGCGCGGTTTGGTCAACCTGTGCAAGCAGCAAGCCTGCTTGCTCGATGATCGAAACGTCGGCTTCGTCGATCGCGCCGTCGTGGTTCGCGTCGCAGGCCGCGCGCTGCGCGGCGGTCAAAGCTGTTTGCGGAATCAACCCGTTTGCCAACAGCGAAACATAATACGCGTCCGTGCCGTCGTACCACCCGTCGCCATCCACATCACCGAACACCACGATGGTGTAACTATCCACAAGTGCATTATCGTTGTTGTAAACGTTCACCTTCGTACCCGTTCCCAAGACCTGCGTGGCGTTGGCATATTCATACGCCGCCGTGCCGTCGGTTACGGCAACGCATCCCTGCGCCGCGCCTGCCGACAAACCGTAAATGAAGTGCGTGCTTTCATCCACCACCGTGCCGCTGCCTGCCGCCGGATTCACCACCGGCGTGTTGGCGATCCATTGGGCATATAACGTGTGGTTATCTGTGATGCTGACGATACTGTCGCTCGTTATCGCACCGCACATCGTGTCGGAATGGCTGATGATGACACAGCCGATTGTTCCGGTGAAATAATTCGAAATGGGCGTGACTTCATCCAAACCAGCTTCCGCCCCGATGAAGATGCCGTTAGCCGCATTGTATCGGATTGTCGTGCCTCCCGTGGCAACGCGGCCTTTTTCCACGCCGTCAACATAACCAATCAGGTTGCTGCCGTCAAACACCAGATCAAAAGAATGCCAGCCGCTTGACAAGGAGCGGTAATCAAAAGCGACGCCTTTGTAGCCAACTCCGTCAATATAAGCATCAACACCCGGACCGTTTCCGTTGGAGTCTGCAAAATAGCCCATACCCCAGCCGCCGCCTTCGGTGCAGGAGATCAGCTGCCCGTCAAAGCTGCTCCAATCGCTTTGATAGGCCTCTACATGTACGGCTATTTGATCCGTATACATATAATCTCTGCCAAGCGCAAGATAATTGCCTTCCACTTTGCCGTTTTCAAAAACACCGCCGTTATAAAGGTAGTTATACCAACCATCAAAGATATAGCCGGTTCTGGTCGGAGTTGGCAGCGAGCCGTAGGTTGACCCATTTGTTACGGTTTTCGACATTGGCGAAACAGTTCCGCCATTGGGATCAAAGGTGACTGTGTATTTTTCCGCCCACACAGCAAGGAACGTAAACATTGAAACAGACGTACTGCATTTTCCAAACCAACTACTGTCAAGTGTCATGCTGAGATTTGGAACATATTTTTGCTTTTCATAGCCGTTTGCACTGATTTCCGCTTCGGTGAACCAACCCTTTCCTCCAACAAACCATTTGGCGTCTGCCGGACGGAAGAGATTCCAGCCTGCCAGTTCATAACCGTCCCGTTGAACGTAATCCGGACTAAGGTTGCAAATTTGATTGTATTTTAACGATAACGATGAAGTAATTGCCGTACCGCCGTTTGCATTGATATTGATTGTGTAGGTAGCGTCTTCCCAAACGGCATAGAATGTAAACGAAGATATAGTCGTTGAACAATTATTATACCAACTACTGTCAAGCGTCATGCTAAGGTTGGGAGCATACAGGCACTTTTCATAACCGTTTGCGCTGATTTCCGAAGAGGTACACCAACCAATCCCGCCAACAAACCACTTTCCGTCTGCCGGACGATACAGGTTCCAACCTGACAGCTTATATCCGGCGCGCCATGCAGAATCAATCGTTAAATTGCACTTTTCCCCATAGTTGACATGAAAAGAATTTTGAGCTGTGCCACCATTGGGATTTATGTCAATACGGGCGGCTGATGGGGTATCATCATAATAAATATACTTATACAATGATACACCATACGGCCTCCAATTATAGAATTCTTCCCATGAATATGAAGCGTCCGCGCGAATCCCATTACGACCGTCAGAATTTGCGTCATAAACACTAATCCCATAATCAGTTACATAATTGACTATCATTGTATGCTGTGATCTGGAATTTGCTGCCTGTATCACATAACCTGCTTTAGCCTGCGATAACAAAGCTCTCATTTGAACTGCGTTATAAGAGCCGGGAGACAGTGAGCCTACTTCGGTAACGTTGCTATACTGATTAACAACAAGTTTATAATAACGAGTAGCACCGTTATATGTTGAGCCAGTGTACGATCTGGGCATCTCACAGTCATATAGCATCCGAAATATCTCGCAGGCAAAACCAAAGCATTCCCATGGGCCTTCAGAGCCATTATTGGCATAATATGTTCCGCACCAAACGCCACCATTTACATAGGTGGTCTTACAGTTTTCAAGACGAGTTATAACTTCATTTTCCGTAATAGCCATTGCCGTGAGTGGTGGACAAACAATTATTATTGTCCCAATAATCAAAGCTATCGAAAGAATAATGGAAACGACTTTTTGGCCTGCTGTTTTCATACTACATTTCCTCCAAAATAAAAAAGTGCGCAGCCGAAGCTACGCACGAAAAACACATAGCTCCTGTTGCGCCACACAACCACATTACCAAGACAAATTAAGCCCACAGCATGTGAAAAGAGAGCCTGCATTTTTGCCAGAAAGCAAAAATACATGCTGTGCAACTCCGCTTGGTAAATATTCGGTTGTGTGGCAAGTTTATGATAGCACATTGAAGGAATATTTGCAACAGAAAAGCAGGGAATTTTCGGAGGCGAAGAAAAGCCTTCCCCTTAGAGGGGAAGGTGCTGAACGCAGTGAAGCGGATGAGGTGGAAGCGCTGTTTGCAGATGTCAGCCGTTGGTGGCAAATAAAACAGCGTCTCCACCTTATCAGTCTCCCCTGCCGGGTCGGTCGGTGCTTCTGCCTGCGGCAGAGGTGTCCACCGGACACCCGCACCCCAAGGGAAGCCTTTGCCCTCTCATTCGGCTGCACCCTTTTTGAAAAAGAACCTTGACAGGGTGAAAAAGGTGTGATACCATTGAGTTAGCCTTGGCTAACCAAATGCGGCAACGTGCACAATTGCCGCAGGAAAGGAGAAAAAAGCATGGAGATCATTGACGCCATCCTCGGTCTGCTGGGTGTTGCGGGCGGCGTCGCCGGTACCGCTTCGGCATTCACCGGCGCGTTTGAGACCCTGTTCGGCGCTGTCGGCACGATTATTGAGTTCGTAGCCGGATTCTTCGCGTAACAACAAAAAACGACCGCACAGGTACATTTTGACAGGTACCTGTGCGGCTTTTTCATGTAAAACAAGCGGAAAACCGCGTCAATTATCCATGAGCTTTTCCAGCGCGGCGAGGCGCACGGCAAGCGTGATAAGGTTCATTGCCTCGCGCAGTTCATCCAGCGACGGATAGGACGGCGCGATACGGATGTTGCTGTCGTTCGGGTCTTTGAAGTAGGGATAGGTCGCGCCCGCGCCGGTGAGCGTGACGCCCGCCTCGGCGCACAGTTCCACCACGCGCTTGGCGCAGCCGTTCATCACGTCCAGATTCACGAAATAGCCGCCGCGCGGATGCGTCCATTCGGCGATGCCGAGCCCCGTCAGATCGCGGTCAAGGGATTTGACGACGATCTCAAACTTCGGCTTGAGAATGGCGGCGTGGCGCTTCATGTATTCGCGCAGACCAGCGCCGTCCTTGAGCACGCGGGCATGGCGCAGCTGGTTGATCTTATCGTAACCGATGATCTGGCGCTTCATGCGCGCGGCGATCTGCTTGATGTTGTTTTCGGAAGCAGCCAGCACGGCGACGCCCGCGCCGGGGAAGCTGATCTTGGAGGTAGAGGCAAACTCGATGATCATATCCTCGTTGCCGTTCTTTTCCGCCTCGGGGAAGATGTTGAGCAGCGTGTCGCCGTCCTCCACGATATCGTGCACAAAATAGGCGTTATCCCAGATGATGCGGAAATCCTTCGCCGCCGGCTTCATGGAGGCGATGCGGCGCACCGTTTCATCGGAAAACGTGATGCCCAGCGGGTTGGAATATTTCGGCACGCAGAACATGCCCTTGACGGAGCTGTCCTTGATCAGTTCCTCGACCTTGTCCATATCGGGGCCGGATTCCAGCATGGGTACGTTGACCATTTCAATGTTGAAATATTCGCAAATGCCGAAATGGCGGTCATAGCCCGGCACGGGGCAGATGAACTTGATGGGTCCCTGCAGCATCCACGGTTCGCCGCCGGCGCCGTTGGTCATGCACTGGGAGATATAGTCGAACATGATATTCAGGCTGGAGTTGCCGCAGACGATGATATTGTCGTTCTGCACGCCGAGCGACTGCGCGAAAATGGTCTTGCACTCGTCCAGACCGGTCAGGTTGCCGTAATTGCGGCAGTCGGTGCCGTCCTTCGCCTTGTAGCCGTTGAGGGCGTTGACGCTGTCGAAAATATCGAGCGACATATCCAACTGCGCCGTGCTCGGCTTGCCGCGCGACATGTTCAAATGCATGTTGCGCGCCTTGAATTCATCGTATTGCTGCTTCACTTCCTGATACTGCGCCTGAAGCTGTTCCTGCGATAAACCGCTGTATAAAGACATTTTTCTCACCTGTACCTGTCGTTGTTTCAGTTATCGTTTATTCTACTATACATTTTTCACTTTTGCAAGTTTATTTGAAAATTCCGTCAATGTGGTTGCTTTTGTGCCGAATCTGTGCTAAATTTTAGGGGATATCAACGGAAAGATTTGCATTTTTTGTTTTTCTGTCATTCATTTTTGATGAGGAGGGGAACGCGTGGCGATCCACCTGCTGAAAACCGCGGAATCGCTGCGGCTGGCTGTGGCTCAATGGCTGCTGGTCAAGGACAAGCACAACGTGTTTTGTTTCGGCAACGAACTGGGTGAACGGTTTTTGCAGGAGTACACCCTGCCGCCCCTCAAAGAGACGCTGATCGAAACGCTGGTGGACGAAAAGGAGCGCATCACCCTCGTATTTGAAAGCACGCTCCGCCTTTCACCCCGCGACACGGTCGACGGACGCGCCGCCGCCTTCCCCATTTTACGCTACGTGCGCGCCCTGTATGACGACAGCGGCAACGTTTACCGCTACGTCACGCTGGGCTACCGCTACTGACAAGAAAAGAAGCCGATGGATTTTTCCATCGGCTCTTTTTATTAATACCTATTATATAGCGCGAGCTTATCTGTACTTCGGTCTGGGGATATAGGAGGTATGCAGGACCTCGTGCGCCTTGTGGCTGTTGGGCTCGCCGAAGAACTCGTCGTAAACGCGCTTGACGGCTTCGTTCTCGTGGGACTTTCTCTTGGGCAGGTTCTT
>JAFTEL010000184.1 GCA_017453685.1 Clostridia bacterium | reverse complement strand
GGTGGCGGCGCCCATGGAAATGCCGTGCAGCACGATCTCGATATCGTCGCCGAAGCGCTTGATCAGATAATCGACCCAAAGCAGCACGTTTTCGGCTTCATACGCGCCGAAGCCGATGAATTTGCCGGTGCTTCTGCCGTGCGCGGCGTGGTCGGGCAGCAGGCAGTTGAACCCGAGCCGCTCATTGTAAAACGGCAGCATATGGCTGAATTCATCGGGACCGTTGCACTTGTAGCCGTGTACGCAGATGACGAACTTCTTCGTGTCGGTTCCCGGGACGAACCACGCGCGCAAGGTGTGACCGAAACGATCCTCGATGGACAGATCCTCGGGGTTTTTATCGTAAAGATACTGATTGTTTCTCTGACGGATCTTATAACGGATCTTATGGACTTCGCTGAGCTTGTCGTAATTGATCTCATCCGATTTCGGGCGCATGATCGACAGCTTGACGCCGACGGCGGTATACACGACAAGCAGAACAAAAAGAACGGCGAGAACAATGATGATCCACATAACGCTACCTCTCGTTAAAAGTTATTGCGGTTCCAGCCCCAATGGGCGATTTCTTCATATTTGACGTAGACCCGATCAGCCGCAACGCCGAGAACGGCGCAGACGTCGTCCGTGATCGCGGCGGTGAGCTTGTCGTAGCTGCTGCCGCTCGCGCTGCCGAACAGCTTCACTTCCAGATAGGCGCAGGGCGCGTCGTCGCCGCCGAACCACATGCGGCAGTTATCCTCAAAATCAAGCATCAGCCAGCGTTCGGATTTCCCGGGCAAAAGCGCGATGGTCTTGCCGAATCTGGCTTTCAGGGCTTTTTCCTGTTCTTGGGAAACGGGGAGATTGGTTTTGGTTTGAATAAAAGGCATGATTCTGTTCCTCCTTAGAACGCATGAACTCAGGCGGTGTATTGGCTGCCGTCCGCCGGAGCGGGCGCCTGCGTATTCTTATTGAACAGGCTCTGTTTCAAATACTCATCCGAGCCCATATAGGTTCTGACCCGAACGGATTTGATAAAATACAGATTCAACAGCAGCAGACCGATCGCCGAACCGATCAGCGCGCCGATTCCGGCGCCGACCCCGCGGCTGACCAAAGAGACCAGGAAAGAAAGAACGACGTTGCAAATCGCCATCTGCTGGTAGGTGCAGAGGAAGATCGGTTTTCTTTCTTTGATCTGTTTGCCGACGCGAAGGCTGAACCAGATGCCAACCCCCGACTGGACAAGCGACAAAATCACGTAAACGAGCCCTTTGAAGTTAAAGATGCCGAGCGTGAAGAAACGAATCAGAAGGGCGAGTGCGCCCACCGCCAGAATGATCGGCGCGATGTAAGAATACACGATGCTCACGAACAGCAGAAAGCCGTCCAACTGATGATAGGGGTGCGTGCCCGCCGGCGCCGCATCCTGCGGCTGCGCGTAAGGCTGCGCGGGCGCCTGATAGACGGGCTGCGGGGCGATCGGAGCAGTCGGCTGGGCAGGCGCCGGATCGACAGGCGGTTCCTGACTCGGCGCCACGTTGCAGGGCGCGCCGCAATTGGGGCAAAACTTTGCTTCGGGGACTAACTCCGTGTTGCAGTTATGACAGGTCATCGATTATTTCTCCTTTTTATTTATTCGGAAACATTCCGACAGAATCAAGGGTCGAAGCCGCGCTGAGCGGCAGGGAAACGGGTTTGTGTTCCAGCGAAGACCGATAGATGGCGAGCACCAGTTCCAACGCGTTGCGGCCTGCGTGACCGTCGACATACGGAGCGCGGTCGTGCACAATGGCGTCGATCATATCGGCGTAAAGCGGTGTATGCCCGCAGCCGTAGATATGGTCGGCTGCCTTGGAGAACCGCTGCTTCACTGCGGCCTCTTCTTCCGGCGGCGCGTCGGCAAAGCGCCACGTCTCGACCACGTCGTTGATCGTGCCGCCCGCTTTCACGGTGCCGGTCTCGCCGAACAGGCAAAGCACCTCTTCCAGGTCGCCGCCGAAGACGTTGACGGTGCCTTCGACCGTACCGTAGGCGCCGTTTTGGTATCGGATGATCGCCAGACCAATATCCTCGCCCTCGATATAGCCGTGGCTGAGGTTGTCGGTCACGGCGGTGACGGAAACAGGCTGGCTGCCGAGCATCCAGTTGAGCAGGTCGATGTTGTGGATGCACTGGTTCATCAGACAGCCGCCGTCCTGCGCCCAGGTGCCGCGCCACGGCGCCTGATCATAGTAGGCTTTCGATCGGTTCCAGCGGATCTGCGCGGTCGCGTGATACAGCCTGCCGAAGCGCCCCTGCTCCAGAGCGGCACGGATCGCCTGCACGGACGAATTGAAGCGGTTCTGATGGTTGGCGCAAACTTTCACGTTCGCCTTTTCGGCTTCCGCCAAAACCAGATCGGCGTCCGCCAGAGAAAGAGCGATGGGCTTTTCGATGATGACGTTGCAGCCGGCTCGGATACAGTCCACGGCGATGGCGGCATGAGCGCCGCTCACGGTCGCGATGGCGACGAGCTCCGGCTTTTCGGCGCGGAGCATGTCACGGTGATCGGTATAGGTTTTGACGGCGCCGAGTTCGGGGAACTGCTGCTGCAGCGCCGCAATCGCCTCGGGCAAAAGGTCGCACAGCGCGACGACCTCCAGACCGTTTTGCAGCGCGGCGGTGATGTGGTTCGGAGAAACCCGACCGCAGCCGATCAATGCATATTTCAAAATAAATGCCTCATTTCGGAATGGTATCATAAACAGGATTGTACCTTTCACAGACGAAACGGATCATCTGCAAAAGGTACAATCCCGGCGCGCCGCAAGAGACGCGCCGGGGAACGGTGTTCAGATTTCGGGAATGTCGAGCTCGATCTCTCTGCCAAGCTCGGAGGAACGGGCGATGCCGTCGATGATCGCCTGATTGTAGAGGATCTGGCTGGACGGAACGGGCGGTTCGCCGCCGCTCATGGAAGCGTCGAGGAAGGAGCGGATCTTGAGGTAGAAGTTGTCGGTGTCGCTCTTGATCTCGGGAATGATGGTCTCGACCTGCTTGCCCGCCACGTCGTGATAAATGGTCATCGGGCCGCCGATGGAGCCGTTCCAGCATTCGGTGGAGGGGATCCGCAGACCGCCCTCTTTGCCGAGGATGATGGTGTCACCCGGGGTGTCAAGATGCATCGCCCACGCGATACGGAAGTCGAGGATGATGCCGCCCTCTAAGCGAACGAACGCCGCAGCGAAGTCATCCACGCCGAAGATGTCGGCATACTGCGGGATGTTGGAGTGCTTCGCGCTCTTGCCGAAGAAGTCGGACTTATAACCCGTCACGGTCAGGGGCTTCGGATAGCCGATGGCGTTGAGCACCATGTCGAGCGAATAGCAGCCGATGTCGCCCAGCGCGCCGATGCCCGCGGTCTCCTTCTGGATGAAGGAAGTGCCGAACGGCGCCGGAATGCCTCTTCTGCGGCCGCCGCCGGTCTGGATGTAATAAATCTCACCCAGTTCGCCGGATTCGACGATCTTCTTGACCATCTTCATGTTGGGATCGAAACGGGGCTGGAAGCCGATGGAGAGAACTTTGCCGCTCGCTTTTTCGGCGCGGCAGATCGCCACGGCTTCGTCAAGCGTGACACACATGGGCTTTTCCAGCAGGACGTTCACGCCCTTGTTCAGCGCGTAGATCGTGCATTCCGCGTGGGTCATGTTGTAGGTGCAGACGCTCACGCAGTCAAGCTCTTCCACGTCGAGCATTTCCTTGTGGCTCGGGTAGAAGTGAATTTTGCTGACGTCCAGTCCGTTGTCTTCGCAGAACTTTTCCGCCTTGCCGGGGATCAGGTCGGCGCAGGCCACGATCTCAACGTCGGGGCATTTTTTGTAGGAGGCGACATGCGCTTCGGCGATCCAGCCGGTGCCGATGATGCCGACGCGGATCTTGTCGTTCTTGCTGTAATCCAGCGCGACGGACAAATCTTCTTTGAATTTGTCAAGAATGTTTCCCATGATAGTACCCTCTTTCTGTTTATTTTACCAACCTTGCGTCGTTAAGTAGTCGCGGCTGATTTTGGCGGATTCGAGCGGGGTCTGCTGCCCGCGGGGGCGATCCTGTTCCACGACCACCCAGGCGGCGCCGGCTTTTTCCGACGCGTCGAGGATGGCGGGCATATCCTGCATCCCGCTGCCGATGGGCGCGAAGCTGAACGCCTCTTCTTCGGCTGCTTCGCCGTCGTCCTCAATGCCGATGAGTTCATAGAGCTTGCCGCCCTGACCCTTTTTGATGAAGTCCTTGAGATGGACGACGGGGGCGCGGCCGGCGTATTTGATGAGATAAGCCGACGGGTCTTCGCCGCCAACGTTGACCCAGCAGGTGTCCAGCTCGGTCTGAAGCAGATCGGCGGGAATGGTATCGTACAGAATGTCGAGCGCATATTTGCCGTCGATCTTGACAAACTCAAAATCGTGGTTGTGGTAGAGCATGGTCATGCCCAGAGCCTTCGCCTTTTCGCAGACGAGGCGAATGTCGGCGATGGTCTTTTCCCAGCCGTCGGTGCCCGGGCGGCGCTCCTCGGTCAGATACGGCACGGCGACGTAACGGCAGCCGATCTCGGCGTAAACCGAGAGCACGCCGTCGGGGTCGGCGACCATATCGTCCAGCGGAACGTGAGCGGAAACGGGAACCAGACCGAACTGCTCGCACAGCGCTTTGACTTCGGCGGCGGACTTGCCGAACAGACCGGCAAATTCCACGCCGTCATAGCCGAAATCCTTCACTTTTTTCAGGGTGCCTGCAAAATCAGCTTCCATTTCGTCGCGGACGGTGTAAAGCTGAAGCGCTACGGGTAAACTCATCATATCAACTCCTCATAGTACTTGTTTGATTTTACCATACTAACTATAGTATTTCAACCGATATTTGTGAATGGTCTGACAAAAAACACGCGTGTTTTTTATACAAAATTACAAAAAAAGGCAGACGGTCGAAAACCGTCTGCCGATCGTGGCGTGAATTAAGCTTTCTCGTCGCAGCAGGAGCAGGAAACATAGCATTCGTCCTGATTCTCGCAAGCGTCTTTCTTCTCTTTGATTTTTTTCAAAACAAGGCACACACCCGCGATGACGCCGGCGATGGCGGCAAGAATGCCGATGATTTTACAAATCTTTTTAATGCAATCCATACTGGTAATATCCTCCCAAATCAAATTTGTGAGTTCAGTATACCGTACTGCGGCGGGAAAGTCAAGCCGATCGAAAAAATTTAACAAAACCGTTATGATTCGATCGCGCGGCATTGACTTTTTGCGGCGATAAATCTAAAATAAATTCAAAATATAGGAAAGCCTGGTGTCAAATGAAGATCAGTCAAAAAAGCAAACTCCGCTTTCAAAAAAACGAGCCGTTCCACATCCTCTGCGTGTCCGACATCCACGGCGGCGTCGGTTATGACGAACCCAACACGGTGCGTTATCTGAACGACGTATTAGAGCAGGCAAAGCCCGATCTGGTGCTGCTGCTGGGTGACATCGCCGGCCCCGGTTATATCCATATTGAAACTGCCGCTCAGTTGAAAACCATGCTCGACGGGCTGACGGCGCCGCTGGAACAAAGCGGCATCCCATGGGCGTTCGTGTTCGGCAACCACGACGACAACTTCGGTCTGCCCAACGATGAGGCCGCCCGCATCTATGAGACCTATCCGCATTGTCTGTCGGTTTGCGACGGAGACAGTATCGGCGATTCCGATTACGTCATCCCGATCTATGACGAAGCAGGAAAAGCCCTGAAATTCTGCGTCTATTGCTTCGATTCTCACGGCGGTGAGGACGATTACCGCAAGCGCTACGGGCTTGCCGACGACATGCTCCTGACCTTTCCGAATCAAGGCGGTCTGGACAGCACCGAACGCGGCGTGGATTTCGCGCAGGTCGCCGACTACTGGCAAACCTCCGCTGCCATCGAAAAGGCAAACGGTCACACCGTGACCGCCATGGCTGTCATGCATGTGCCGCTGCAGGAGCTCGGCTGGGCGTCCGTCAACCGAGCCGAAACGGATTTTCAGGGCGTACAGGGTGAGGACGTGAGCTGTCAGGGGCTCAACAGCGGTCTGTTCCGCGCCTTTCTGGAGCGCGGCGACGTGAAAGCGGTCTGTTTCGGGCACGATCACGAAAACAACGTCACCGCCGTCTACGGCGGCGTCCTGCTCGCCAACGACGGCTACCTGAGCTGCCACGCGAGCCACACAAAAGAGACCCTCGGCGGTCGCCTGTTTACCGTTGACCCGAACGATTTGACCGTCACGACCGCTTTTATCAACGCCCGGATGTAACGCTTGACACCGCTCCCCTGCCGTTGTAAAATGGGAGCGTATAAAAGGAGAGAGAACCATGAAAAGAATACTTGCCCTGCTGGCAGCCGCGGCGCTGCTGCTGAGCCTGTCGGCCTGCGGCGGCAAAGAACCCGAGACCGTGACCGAGGCGCCCGAGCAGACCGCTGCGCAAAGTGCGGACAGCGTCACGACCACGGCGGTGGAGATCACCGAGGAAGAGAGCTCCGCCGCGGAAGAAACGAGCGAAACGGCGGAAGAAACGAGCAGCGATGCCGAAGAAACCACCGCGGCGCAGGAGGACGCCCTGCCGCAGACGACGATGGAGATCTTGCAGACGTACACCGACGTGATGACCTACGCCAAGACCGTGAAAGCCGGCTTCACGCGGGTGCGCTATCAATCCCTGCCGAAAGAGAAGCGGAATTTTTCCAACAACACCGTCATTAATATCGCCGCCAATTTCATGACGAGCAAAGAAAAAGCCGAAAAGAACCCCGAAGTCTACCCCAAGGGCAACGACGGCACGGCATTCCCGATCTACGGCAACAAAAAGGGCTGCCTGCTCACCGACACGAGCGGCATCCAATCGGCAAAATGTGAAAAGCTTGCCAACGGCGACGTGCGCATCATCATCACGCTCAAGCCCGAGCTGAACCCCGAACCCACCCCCTTCGGCGCGGAAAAAGCGCCCAGCTATCACGGCGCGATGTTCGGCCCCGCCTCCAAGAAGGAGATCGACGAGGCCATGAACAGCAAGATCGTCACCGCCATCACCAAATCGGCGGATTACAGCCTGAAATATTTCAATTCCTATTCCGATCTGGTCTATGACCCCGCCACCAAGCACATCAAGTCGCTTCATCAGCACTGCGACGTTTTGGTGACCGCCGACGCCGAACTGATCTTCGGTCCCTTCAACGGCACCTGCGTTTTGGTAAACGAAAATTATTATTCCAATATGAAATATTAACAAGAAAGGATGTTTCTGATGACCAAAATCGAAAAAACCATGACCGTCGGTGAAATTCTTGATGCGAACCGCGACGTCGCCCCCTTCTTCCTGGAAATGGGGATGCACTGCCTCGGCTGCCC
The DNA here is from genome assembly GCA_017453685.1 of Clostridia bacterium. GTDB lineage: Bacteria > Bacillota > Clostridia > Oscillospirales > Acutalibacteraceae > UBA8612. The sequence goes on along the minus strand of JAFTEL010000184.1, from coordinate 4,325 downwards.
CTCCGCCAGAGGCGAAAGCGTGGAACAGGCCTGCATGGTACACGGCGTTGACGCGGATGAACTGGTGGAAAAGATCAACGCTTTTCTTGCCGAATAAACCATGAAACGGTTATCGCCGCGGCTGAAAGAAGCCGCCGCGCTGGTGCGTAAAGTGGACACGATCGCCGATATCGGCACCGATCACGCCTATTTGCCGATCTATCTGATCGGACACGGCATTTGCCGCCGCGTGATCGCGTCCGACCTGCGAAAGGGTCCGCTGGAAAACGCGCGCGCCAACGTCGAAGCGGCGGGATTCGGCGAACAAATCGAACTGCGCCTGTCCGACGGGCTGACCAACTACCGCGCCGACGAAGCGCAGGATATCGTCATCGCCGGCATGGGCGGCATTTTGATCGCGGAAATCCTCGACAAAACGCCGTGGCTCAAACGCGGCGACAAGCATCTCGTCCTGCAGCCGATGACCCACGCGGAATACCTGCGCGCCTATCTGATGGCGAACGGCTACCGCATCCTGCGCGAAAGCGTCTGCGAGGACGACGGCAAGCTGTATTGCTTCATGAGCTGCGCGCACACGGACGAGCCGCAAAAGTTCGACGCATTTTACGAATACTACGGCGAACTGCCGAACAGCTCCGATCAGCTGGCGGCGGTTTATCTGCGGCGTCTGGCCGCCCGCTGTCTGCGGGAAGCTGCCGCCATCGGCGAAACAGACAAGAAGCGATCCGCGCGCCTGCGCCAGATCGCCCAAAAGCTGGAAAGCATTTTAGCAAACAAAGAGCAGTAAAAAAGACGGATGCCACGGCATCCGTCTTTTGTTTTCTTACCAGATAAAGGTAACTGCCAAGCCGTCCACCGAATAGGACAGCACGTCCGTGTTCTGTTCGAGCTGCTCAACGATGGCGTCCCGCTGCGCTTCATCCTTGCAAACGACCGTGCAGCGCAGCAGCATTTCATCGGGCGTGTAATACTTCTTCGTCAGCGCGAAGCCGTTGATCCACCAGTGCTCCTGCAGGGGCGTGTTGACGATATCTTTCCCGTCCGCCGTGACGATGAGTTCCATTTCCAGCATTTCGTCGTCTGACGCGCAGTCGTAGAATCGGACAAGGCGGGTCTTGGGCTTGTCATAAATGCCGACTTCCGCGCCGGAGGTTATGAAGTAAGTCCCCTTCCACATCTGCAGCATGCAGTCTTTGCCGTCGTATTCATAGAACAGGCGCACCGTGTCGTAATCGTAGCAGGTCGGCAGCAGATAGTTCGCCGCGAAATCATAGGCGCGGCAAAAGCCGAAGTTGCGCATCCAGACGTTGCGCGGGGTAATGAGCGTGCTGTTCGCCGTGTCGAGATTGTAGCCGATGCCGATCACGCCGTTGTCTTTTTCGCTGTACATCAGATGCCGCTCTTTGTCGTAGTAGCTGCCGAATTCGGCGGTGTACTCGGTGCCGTCGGCAAACTCATACCGCGCCTGAATGGGGCGCACGACGCTCGGATCGTCGCTGTCCACGGTGATATACATGCTCGTGGGGCTGGCGGAAAGCAGACCGATAAAGCGGGTAATGGTCGCCAGCTTCGGGTTGCCGGCTTCTCTGATCCGCTCGGCCAGCGCGAAATAATGCTTTTGCGCGGCGTCGTAGTCGATGCCCAGCGCGTCCTGCACGTCGCGCTTCACCGCGAAAACGTCGGGGATATTGCCGATGAACAGATCGACGTCGAAATTGGAATCCTCATAGACCTTGTCTTTGATCTCTTCAAATTCGCCGGTGAAACGAAGGTCAAAGGTCTGTATGCCGAGCGCGTCATACACCTTGTCGACCCGTTCCTGCAGAATATGATAATCGATGCGTTCGCCGTTGGGCAGTTCATCGAACGGCGTAATATCCCGGATCAGGTCTCTTGCGGAAGCCTGAAAGCAAAGCGCCGCCATCAACACCAGAAACGAAGCGCAGAGCAGGATGAGTTTTTTCATCATTTCACCGCCAAATTCGGAATTGCTGATACTTTACCATAATATGAAGGGCTTGTCAATAAAAGACCGCCGGACGAACTTCCCGATGCGTCATTGTCATTTCGCTTCGGCTGTGCTATACTTACCTCAAACACCAAAACGGGAGGAAAACCATGGGAACGATCATCGGCATCGGCGGCGGCTTCGGCGGACAGGATCGGCTGAATCTCGCGCGCAGGATCATTTCACTTTCGGGCAAAGAACACCCGAACGTGCTGCACATCCCCACCACCTGTTACGACATGCCGGACGCTTCGGTCATTTCGCTGTTTTCGCGGCTGGACTGCGACGTGGACGTGCTGTGCGTGACGCACGCTTATATTACGGAAGAACTGATTGCCAAAATGATTCGGAACGCGGATATCATCCACGTGCCGGGCGGCAACCTGAAATACGTGATGGATAAATGGAACAAGACCAATACGGTCAAATATCTGATAGAGGCGTATGCCGACGGCAAGGTGCTCTTCGGCACGTCGTCGGGCAGCATGTGCTGGTTTCAGGAGGGCTATGACGACTGCGGCCCCGAGGGCGAATTCCGATTTGTGGACTGCCTCGGGCTGCTCCCCTATTGCAACGTGCCGCACTACGAGGGGCGGAACTGGCAGAGCTTCAACGAGGTGGCTTCGACACGGAGCGTTTCCGCCATCTGCTGCGAAAACGACGCCGCCGTCGCCTTCATCGACGGCAAGTGTTCGCTCATCATCGCGGGCGATTCGCCCGACGCAAGGGTGTGGTTCTTTGACAAGGACAACGGCTTCCAACGCGTCGATCTGACGCAGCACCCCGAGATCGTGGAAAGATTATAAACATATAAAACAGCGCCCCTCGGAAACTCCGAAGGGCGCTGTGTATTTCCATGAGATCAGAACAGCGAGATCTTGACGACCAGCGCCGCGAAGACGATGGAGACCATGGAGAGCAGCTTGATGAGGATGTTGATGGCGGGACCGGAAGTATCCTTGAACGGATCGCCGACGGTGTCGCCCACGACGGCGGCCTTGTGGTTTTCGGAGCCCTTGCCGCCGAAGTTGCCGCTTTCGATGTATTTCTTCGCGTTATCCCACGCACCGCCCGCGTTCGACATAAAGACAGCCATGAGGAAGCCGGTTGCCGTTGCGCCAGCAAGCATACCCACCACGCCGGTGCAGCCGAGAACGAGACCCACGATGATGGGGACGATGACGGCGACGACGGTCGGCAGGATCATTTCATGCAGGCTGGACTTGGTGCAAAGATCGACGCACTTGGCGTAATCGGGATCGGCTTCGCCTGTCATGAGACCTTTGATCTCTTTGAACTGACGGCGCACTTCGATCACGACGCTCTGCGCCGCGCGGCCGACCGCGTTCATGGTCAGCGCCGCGAACACGAACGGCAGGCAGGCGCCGATGAACAAGCCGATGAGAACGGTGGGGTTGTTGATATTGAGGTTCGCGATCTTGGCGGCGCCGCCTTCGAGCGTATTCACCTTGTTGATGTAAGACGCCATGAGGGCAAGCGCGGTCAGCGCGGCGGAACCGATGGCGAAGCCCTTGCCGGTCGCTGCCGTGGTGTTGCCGAGGGAATCGAGGGCGTCCGTGCGCTCTCTGACTTCTTTTTCAAGGCCGGACATTTCCGCGATGCCGCCCGCGTTATCGGCCACAGGGCCGTAAGCGTCGGTCGCAAGGGTAATGCCCAGCGTGGACAGCATACCGACCGCCGCAAGCGCGATGCCGTAGAGACCCATCGACGCGGAGGCTTTGCCGCCGGAGACGAAGTAGGCGACCAGCACGCAGACGGAAACGATGATGATGGGCAGCAGCGTGGACAGCATACCGACGGACAGGCCGCTGATCATGATCGTCGCGGTGCCTGTCTCGCTGGATTTCGCCAGCTTCCTTGTGGGAGAATAACTGTCGGACGTGAAATACTCAGTCGATTGCCCGATGAGCACGCCCGAAACGAGGCCGGAGAGGATCGCAAAATAGATATGCCAGTTCTCTTTGCCGAGGATGAAATAAACCAGCGGCAGCGAGATCACGGCGATGAGAACGGCGGACAGATTGGTACCCTTGGACAGCGCGCGGAGCAGCTGCTTTTGCGTCGCGCCCTCTTTGGTGCGAACCACAAAGGTGCCGATGATGGAACAGAGCACGCCGAGCGCGGCGATGCACAGCGGCAGAGCCATGGCGCCGAAGCTCTTATAAGCGGAAATACCGAGCGCGCAGGAAGAGATCACGGAACCGACGTAGCTTTCATACAGGTCGGCGCCCATACCGGCCACGTCGCCCACGTTGTCGCCGACATTGTCGGCAATGACAGCGGGGTTGCGGGGATC
>JAFTEL010000183.1 GCA_017453685.1 Clostridia bacterium | reverse complement strand
GCGTCGTAATAAGCGTTGCAGGCTTCACGGTGCTGGAAGAAGATATCGTCGTTTTCGTGGGAACCGCGCATGACGGGATGCTCGGGGTTGAGCGCGCGCTCGCGGAACGCCTTGACAGCGTCCATATCGCACATTTCTTTCAGATCGGCATAATCCCAGGTCTCGATCTTCTGGATTTCATGAGACGTGCGGAAGCCGTCGAAGAAGTTGAGGAAGGGCACTCTGCCCTCGATGGCGGCCAGATGCGCCACGGCGCCGAGGTCCATGACTTCCTGCGGGTTGGTCTCGGCCAGCATAGCGAAACCGGTCTGGCGGCAGGCGTAAACGTCGGAATGGTCGCCGAAGATGTTCAGCGCGTGAGACGCCACGCAGCGGGCAGAAACATGGAAAACGGCGGGGAGCAGTTCGCCCGCGATTTTATACATGTTGGGGATCATGAGAAGAAGGCCCTGAGAAGCGGTGTAGGTCGTGGTGAGAGCGCCGGCGGCGAGGGAACCGTGAACCGTGCCGGAGGCGCCGGCTTCGGACTGCATTTCGGCGACCTTGACGGTGGTGCCGAAAATGTTCTTCTGACCCTGAGCCGACCACTGGTCAACGTAATCCGCCATGGGGCTCGACGGCGTGATGGGGTAAATGCCGGCAACTTCCGTGAAAGCGTAGGAAACGTACGCGGCGGCGTTGTTGCCGTCCATGGTTTTCTTTTTTCTTGCCATATTACAAATCCTCCTGCTAAAAATGTTGCAAAAATCAAATGAATGCTGATAATGCACCAATGGATATAGTATCACTTTTCGTCAACGATGTAAAGAGAATTGTTACTGTAAAAAAAGAGTTGAAGAAAAAGTTTTTGGCAGATTTGACGAGAAAAAGAAAAACGGGACGTCTCAAACGTCCCGTTAAATAAGGATTCTCTTTTTATTCGCCCGGCTGCGGCGCATCTTCATCGTCGCTGACGTTGGCAAATCTGGCGTTGAACTTCATTTCCTTAATAAAGAGCAGGCGCGCGATATCCATGAGCATGATACAGGGGAAAATCTGTATCAGATAGATCGGCGCGATGCTGTCAAAGCAGACGACGAACACCTGATAAACGCCGGAAACATGGTTAAAGCGAATGGTCAGAAAGCCGATGACGAAAATGCCGATACTGAACGAGAGCAGCGAAGCGACAAACGAAATGATGCCCGCCAGACGCATGAGATAAATCTCAAAGTTGAGATATTCCAGCAAAAGCAGCGGCAGGATCGTGCACGCGCCGACGCCGGCAATGATCGCCATGTAAAGGATGCGCCCCCTGCCGTTGGCCGCCAGATAAACCGAAGCGTAATACGCCTCGACCATGGCGCTGAACAGCAGCAGAATGATCATGACCGCGCCCGAACGCCTTGCCAACGCAAAATCGCCGCCGACTTCCATGTAGATAAAACTTCGGCGGGCAAACAGGCAAACCGTAACGGTAAACGCCACCGCCAAAAGGGTGCGGGTCAAAAAACGGGGAATGTTGTCGCACTGATGCAGGATCACGTTGGTGAAACCGATGGCAATATAGACCAGCGTAATGGCGATAGCCGCCACGAAGCTGGCCGAACAGAGCTTGCGATAGCCCTTGTTCTTTATGACGATCTCATTCTCTTCCAAAAAAATTCATCCTTAGTCGGTTAAATCGAGTAATGCACGGAATGATACACGTTAATTATATCAAGCAAAAAACCGTTTGTCAAGATAAGCTGACAAACAAACATCAAATGTCGTTTTTTACAAGGTCCTCATAGGTTTCGCGGCGCACGATCACCCGCGCCTGACCGCGATCGACCAGAACGACCGGCGGACGCGGGATCCGGTTATAGTTCGACGCCATGGAATAGTTATACGCTCCCGTGGACAGCACGGCAACGATATCCCCCGCCGCGACCGGCTGGATCGGCGCGTTTTCCTGGATCAGATCGCCGCTCTCGCAGCAGCGGCCCGCCAGCGTGACGACCTGCGTCTTCGGCTCGTTTGCCCTGGCGGCGTTGAGGATTTCATATTCCGCCTGATAGAGGATATAACGCGGGTTGTCGCCCATGCCGCCGTCGATGGAAACGTAGGTGCGCACATCGGGAATGGTCTTGACTGCGCCGACGGTGTAGAGCGTGAGCCCCGCGCTGCCGACGATGGAGCGACCCGGCTCGATGGATATAAACGGCGTTTTGACCTGCCGCGCGGCACATTCCTGTTTGAGCACCGCCGCAACGCGCGCCATATATTCTTCAAAAGCGATCGGATTGTCGTCCGTTCGATACTTGATGCCGAAGCCGCCGCCCAGATCGAGCTCTTCCGCCTCATAGCCGGTTTGGGCTTTCATGTCCGCGATAAAGCCGATCATCACCTGCGCGGCGTGTTCAAACGGCTCCACGTCAAAAATCTGCGAGCCGATGTGACAATGATAGCCCTTCAGACAGATGGCTTCGGCTTGCAGCGCGGCTTGGATGCCCTGAAGCGCTTCGCCCGTTTCGATCGCCAGACCGAACTTGCTGTCGATCTGACCGGTGCGGATGAATTCATGGGTGTGCGCGTCAATACCCGGCTTGATGCGCAGCAGAATATCGACGGTTTTGCCGTTTTCGGCGGCAATGCGGCTGAGCGCATTCAGCTCCTCGAGATTGTCGACGATCACGCGGCCGACGCCGGCTTTCACGGCGTAATGCAGTTCGTCGAGCGTTTTGTTGTTGCCATGGAAATTCAGCTTTTCCGCCGCAACGCCGGCGGACAGCGCCGTATAAATCTCACCGCCCGACACCACGTCAAGCCCCAACCCTTCCTCGGCGGCAATGCGGCACATTTCTTTGCAGCAAAGCGCCTTGGACGCGTAATTGACCAGACCGTTTCCGTCATAGTTTTCCTTGATGGAATTGACGAAAGCGCGGCAGTTTTTTCTGATCTGCTGCTCGTCCATGACGTAACACGGCGTGCCGAACTGAGCGGCAAGCTCCAGCGTATCCGCACCGCCGATGGTCAGGTGCCCTTTTTCGTTTACGGAAATGCAATCGGAAACAAACATCTCTTTTTTTCTGCGGCTGCAGCCGCATCCTCCTGTTTATTCGCACGCAGCGTCAATGATTCTTTTCAGTTCCTCCACGCCCGTGCCGTTGACGGCCGAGCAGGGAATTTTCGTGATATCCGTATAAGCGGCCAGTTCCGTCTCCTGCGCTTCGAGCCGCTGGCGGTACTGCGTCTTGTTCAGCTTGTCGCATTTGGTCAGGGCTATCACGAACGGGTAGCCCATCTCCCGCAAAAACGCGAGCATGGTCATATCGTCCTCGCTCGGTTTGTGGCGCATATCAATGAGCTGCACCACCAGACGGATATCGCGGCCGGTTTTGAAATACCCTTCCATCAGTTCCGCCCAGCGGCGTTTTTCACCGGGCGCCGCCTTGGCGTAACCGTAGCCGGGCAGATCGACCAGACGGTTGGTATCGACCGCATAAAAATTCACCGTGATGGTTTTACCGGGCACCGAGCTGACACGGGCCAGCGATTTTCGATTGAAAATTTTGTTGAACAGCGACGACTTGCCGACGCTGGAACGCCCGGCAAACGCGACTTCTTTTTTATCGGACGGCGGAAGCTGGCGCAGCGTTCCGAACGCCGCCTCAAACTGGGCTTTGTTGTAATTCATAAACTGCCTCTCTATTGCGCGTAAGTCTCAGCCGAAACACTCTTTTCCGTCAGCGGCATCATCGGCTTTTGCCGAACGGGCTTCGGCTGCTTGGTCAGCGCCGCTTCCAGCACCTCGTCGATATCCCGCACGGGGAGGAAGCTGACGGACTCTTTCACGATCGGTTCCACGTCGTCCAGATTCGGCACGTTCTCCTGCGGAATGATCACGGTCTGAATACCGTTGATATAGGCCGCCATGGTTTTTTCCCGCAGACCGCCGATGGGCAGAACCCGACCGTGCAGCGAAATTTCGCCCGTCATGGCAACGTCGGCGCGCACGGGGGTATCGGTCAGCGCCGAAACAAGCGCCGTGGTAATGGTGACGCCGGCGCTCGGTCCGTCCTTGGGAACGGCGCCTTCGGGAAAGTGCAGGTGGATATCCTTGTTCTTGTAGAAATCGGGCGCAACGCCGAGGGCGAAAGCGCGGGAACGGATGAGGCTGACCGCCGCGCGGGCGGATTCCTTCATCACGTCGCCCAGCGAGCCGGTCAGTTCCAGCTTGCCGCTGCCGTCCATCACGCAGGCCTCCACGTCGAGCATTTCGCCGCCCACGGAAGTCCACGCCAGACCGCGGGCGATCCCGATCTCATCCTCGCTCTTTTTGGGTTCGCGCCGGTATTTCCGCGCGCCGAGCAATTCTTCCAGATTCTTTTCATTCACGGTGAAGCTCTTGGCGCCGCCGGCAACGGCGACTGCCGCTTTGCGGCACAGGGCGGCGAGCTCCTGTTCGAGGCGGCGCACGCCGGCTTCTTTTGTGTAGCCGTCGATCACCGCGCGGATCGCGCCGTCGGTCACGCGCAGGGAGCGCAGATTCAGCCCGTGGCGCTTCGCCTGCTTGCGCAGCAGATGCTCTTTGGCAATGTGGAATTTTTCTTCCCGCGTGTAGCTGCTCAGCTCGATCACTTCCATGCGGTCGAGCAGCGGCTGCGGGATTTCGTCGCGGTTGTTTGCCGTGGTGATGAACAGCACACGGCTGAGATCGAACGGCATTTCGATATAGTGATCGCGGAACGTGTCGTTCTGTTCGCCGTCCAGCACTTCGAGCAGCGCCGAGGACGGATCGCCTTTATAATCCATGCCGAGCTTGTCCACTTCGTCGAGCAGGATCAGCGGATTGCTGCTGCCCGCCTGCGTCACGGCGGAAAGGATGCGCCCGGGCATGGCGCCGATATAGGTCTTGCGGTGGCCGCGGATCTCCGCCTCATCCCGCACGCCGCCCAGCGAGATGCGCGCGTATTTGCGCCCCATGGCGCGCGCGACGGAGCGGGCGATGGACGTTTTGCCAACGCCCGGCGGGCCGACCAGACAAATGATCTGCCCTTTGATGTCGGGCGAGAGCTTGCGCACGGCAAGCATTTCGATCATACGATCCTTGATCCGCTGCATGCCGTAATGATCCTCGTCGAGAATCTTTCTCGCGCGTTCCAGATCAAGGTTATCTTTGGTTTCAACGTTCCAGGGCAGCGCCAGACAGGTTTCCAGATAGGTGCGGATCACCATCGCCTCGGGCGACGTCCTGCCGGTTTTGGCAAAGCGGGAACATTCCTGCAGCAGCTTGTCCCGACGCTCGTCGTCGAGATTCAGCGCGAGGATTTTTTCGCGCAGTTCCTCCGCCTCGTCGGCCTCCTCGCCGTCCAGCTCAATGGAAATGGCCTTCATCTGCTCGCGCAGATAGTATTCTTTCTGGTTCTGATCGACCTGCTCCTGCACCTTGTTCTGGATATCTTCTTCGATTTCGAGCAGTTCCGCCTCATTGCGCAGAATGGCGCAGAGCTTTTCCGCGCGGCGCAGCGGGTGCAGTTCGTTGAGGATTTCCTGCTTTTTCAGGGAATCGATCGACGCGTTGGACGCGATGAAATCCGCCAGACCGCCCGCGTCGTCTTCAGAGAGCACCTGCAAAATCAGGTCGGTCGGAATGTTGGGGATGAACTGCGAATAATCCTGAAAACATTCGGTCAGCACGCGCACCAGCGCCTGCTCATATTCCAGATCGGCCGGACGAACGGCGTAGGTGTGCTTTTCGCTGACCAACATGGTCAGATAAGGCGACGTGCGCTGCACGTCTGCAATGCGCGCGCGGGAAAGTCCCTCGACGGCAACGCGCATATTCTCATGTTTGGGGGTATTGAAAATTTGTTTGATCTTGCAGATGACGCCCATCGGGAAAAACTCTTTGACGGCTTTCGGCTCCTCCGTGCGAATGTCGCGCTGCATCACCAAAAACACTTCCCGATCCCCGTCCATGGCGGTGCGCAGTGCGGCGATGGACTGCTTGCGGCTCACCTCAAAATGGAGCTGCATCCCGGGGAACACCGTCATCCCGCGCAGGGCAACGGCGGGCAGGGTGCGCAAAACGATTTCTCTGGACATTACTCTTTTCCTTTCCTTGCGCCAAAAGGCGACCGTGCATAACGGCGAATATGACGTAAGTCTACCATAATCCTTTTTTTTCGTCAACCTACTTTGTCTTGACACATTTTACAAGTTTTGTTAAATTCTAAGAGGAATTCTTGATAAATAAGTTGGAAAGGAAAGGTACGGGCCCGCACGGCGTCGTACCGACAAGAATGATGAGCCGATTCTTTGACCGTTTTTCTTTTCCCTGTGACCCGAAAACGGCGGAAGACTGCACTTTTTCCGCGGACGGCGTGCGCTTTTCCGTGCTCACCCCTGCCCTGCTGCGCGTGGAAGTGAGCCGCGACGGCACGTTTTGCGATGAGCCGACCCAGTCGGTCTGGTTCCGCAGCTTTGACAAGCCGAAGTTCACCGTGACGCAGGATAAAGACGCCGTCACCATCAAGACCGACGCCGCCGCGTTCTGCTTTTCGCTCGCGCAAAAACGCATGAAAAAAATCGTGCTCGCCGACGGGCGCGCCGTGACCGATTTTAAAAAGGGCAACCTGAAAGGAACCTGCCGCACGCTCGATCAGACCAACGGGTTCGCGCGGCTGGGGCAGGGTGTCGTTTCCCGAAGCGGCGTGGCGGTGCTGGACGATTCCGACACACTGATCCTGACCAAAGACGTGACCTTCAAGCAGCGAAACGGCGAAACCGACCTGTACTTTTTCGCCTACGGCTTCGATTACCGCGGCGCGGTGCGCGACTTTTTCCGCCTGACGGGGCTGCCGCCGCTGATCCCGCGCTTTGCGCTGGGCAACTGGTGGAGCCGCTACAAGGCATACACGCAGGAAGAATACCTGACGCTGATGGAAAAATTCGCGCAAAAACAGATTCCGCTGACCGTCGCCACGGTGGATATGGACTGGCACTGGGTCAAAATCGTGGAACGCTTCGGCAAAGAGAGCGTGAGCAAGGGCACCAAGGGAAACTGGATGGCGTCGCTCTACGACAGAATCATGCCGGGCTGGACGGGATACTCCTGGAACACCGACCTGTTCCCCGACCCGCAGGCGTTTTTGGACGAACTGAAAAAGAAGAATTTGAAGATCACGCTCAACCTGCACCCCTCCGCGGGCGTAAGGTTTTTTGAGGACAGTTACAAGCCGTTCTGTGAATTCATGGGGATCGACCCCGAATCGAAAGAGCAAATCTTCTTTGACATCACGGACGAAAAGTTTGTGGAGGGTTACTTCCGTTTTCTGCATCACCCGATGGAAGAAAGCGGCGTCGATTTCTGGTGGATCGACTGGCAGCAGGGCAAGCGCAGCGCCATGCCGGGGCTTGACCCGCTGTGGGCGCTGAACCACTACCACTTCTATGACAGCGCGAAAAACGGCAAACGTCCGCTCATCCTCTCCCGCTTTGCGGGGGCGGGCTCGCACCGTTATCCGCTGGGCTTTTCCGGCGACACCAAGCAAACGTGGCGGTCGCTCGAATTTCAGCCCTATTTCACCGCGACCGCTTCCAACATCGGCTACACCTGGTGGAGCCACGACATCGGCGGCCACTGCGGCGGCTATCGCGACGATGAACTGTACCTGCGCTGGCTGCAGCTCGGCGTGTTCAGCCCCATCAACCGCCTGCACTCCACCGCCAACGAATTCATGGGCAAGGAACCTTGGAAATACCGCAGCGCCGTGGAGCGCTCCGCCGCCGATTTCCTGCGCCTGCGCCGCCGCCTGATCCCCTATCTCTACACGATGAACCACCGCACGCATACCGAAGGGCGGGCGCTGATCGAACCGATGTATTACGAATACCCGCAGAAGGAAGGCGCCTACCGCGTCAAAAATGAATACCTGTTCGGCAGCGAGCTGATCGTCTGCCCCGTGACCAGACCGAGCGACAAAAAAAGCGGGCTGGCGCCCGTCAACGTGTGGCTGCCCGAGGGACGCTTCACCGACGTTTTCACAGGCCGCATTTACGAAGGCGGCAATGAGTTCACCCTGTTCCGTGACCTGAACGAGCTGCCCGTCTTTGCGCGCGAAGGTTCGATCATTCCGCTGGATTGCGAGGACAAAAGCAACGGCTGCGAAAACCCGAAAGCGCTGGAAATTCTCATTTTCCGCGGGAACGGGCGGTTCGATCTGTATGAAGACGACGGCGAAACGACAGCCTATGAAAACGGCGCGTTTGCCGTGACCGAGTTTGCCGTCAGCGAAACCGACAAGGAGTTAGCCTTTACGATTTCGTCGACAAACGGAGATCGTTCCGTTTTACCGCAAACACGAGCCTATAAGCTCTCTTTCCGCGATGTAACTTCCTGTAAACGGCTTGAAATCAAGGTGAATGGCGAAGAAAAGCCCTGCGAGCCGCAACGCGAAAACGGCGCCATATCCGTCACGATCGACGCCGTTTCGCCTGCCGACAGTGTTTCTGTAAAGCTGTTTGCCATTACAGAAAAGAAGAACGATTCCGAAAAAGAGCATCGCATTGAACTGCTGTCCCGCCTGCAGGGGCGCAACGGAAAGAAAAACATTTTCTATTCCAAGCTGGTCAAGGATGAAACCAAGCAGCCGATTGCGGGAAAATTAAGAAAAATGTTCCGAGAGATTAATAAACTTTATTAAGATTTGGAAAAATCAATTGCAAATAGTTCCGAATAAGATTATAATTTGGTTCAACGAGGAGGAGAGATCGTTGAACCAAATTTTATCTTACTATGCCTTTTCCCGTTCGGAGAAGCTGTTTCAAGACCCGTTTTTTGAAACCGCCAAACCGATTTACGATACGCCCGAATTCCAGTCGCTGGGGCAATACATCCAGCACCACGACGTCAACCGCATCACACATATCATGAGCGTCGCCTACCTGAGCGGCAAGATCGCCGAGCAGTGGGGCATCAACAAGGAAACCACCGTCAAAGCCGCCATGCTGCACGATTTGTTCTATTATGACTGGCACGACGGCGAATGGTGGCACCGCCCGCACGGGCTGCGTCACCCGGGGTTTGCGCTGGTGAACGCCAAGCTGCTGTGCGGCAAGGAAGTGGACGAGCGCATCGAAAACAGTATTCTGCGCCACATGTGGCCGCTCACGGTCATTCCCCCGAAATATGCCGAAGGTTACGCGCTGACCATTGCCGACAAAATCTGCGCCTCGCTTGAGTTATACTACGCGAAAACGCCGGAACGCCGCGAGAAACTGCAGCGGATGATCGACGAGATCGACGGGATCGGGGAGGCGGAACATGGTTGAAAAAATAATCTTTTATGTGCTGACTTTTTTCCTATACAGCGCGGTCGGCTGGTTTTTCGAATCGTGCTACTGCTCGGTGCGCCCGCGCAAATGGGTCAACCGCGGCTTTCTTTACGGACCGATGTGTCCGATCTACGGTTCGGGCGCGGTCATGCTCTCGCTGGCGCTCGGCAAGTTTTCCAAGCTGCCGATCTACCGGCACGGGTGGTACCTCACGCCCGTTCTCACCTTTTTGCTCGGCGCGCTGCTCGCCGACGTGCTGGAATTTCTCACCAGCCTCGTCATGGAAAAGCTGTTCCACGCGCGGTGGTGGGATTATTCGCAGAAAAAGTTCAACATTCAGGGGCGCATTTGCCTGACGCATACCCTGTATTGGGGCGCGGCGACGCTGATCTTCCTTTATTTCATCGACCCGAAAGTGAGCGCGCTGCTGTGGAGTGTCCCCGCGCTTGCCCGAACGATCATCACCTGCGTGATTTTCGCCGTATTCCTGGTCGATTTGGTGCTGACGGTGAAAAAGACCGCCGACCTGCGCAAGCTGACGGTGAAGATCGACGCGCTGACCAGGGAACTGAACAAGTTCAAAACGGAAACGTCGGAAAAAGCCAAAGGGCTTTCCGCCGAGATTCGGGAGCAGTTGGACGCGTCGATTGAGAGCGGGCGCAAGCTGCTCCAGCAGAATAAGATCGCCGCTCAGCTGACCGAAAAAGCGCAGCAGGGCAAGGAAAAAATGATCCGCTTTTTCCGCGTCAATCCGGGACTTCGCCGCCGCGTGACGGACAAGCTCGACGAATTAAAAGAATTAATGGAGCGCTATCACTGAACAAAAAACAGAAAGAGCGCCTGCATCGAAATCGATGCAGGCGCTCCGATTATTCTGGTGGGAAATCAGCCGATCACGCGAACGCGGTAGATGCCGTTGACATTGATGGCGGGGGCTTCGCCCGACCAATCCGCCACGGTGTAGCTCACGCCCTTGCGGGAAGCGGTGGCGACGTTGCTCGCCACATCGCCGAACGCGGCGATCACGGCCGCCAGCGCGGATTCTTCGTGAATGACGCAGATGCGCTTGCCCTTCGGCGCGCCGAGCTTCATTTCGGGCAGGTTGACGGAATTGACGATCTCGCCTTTTTCAAGGTAGGCGATCAGTTCCTTCGCGGCCATCACGGCGCAGTTATCTTCGGATTCGGGGGTGGAAGCGCCCAGATGCGGGATGGCGACCACGCCCGCAGCGCCGAGCTGATCGTCGGTCGGGAAATCGGTGACGTAAGACGCGACCTTGCCGCTTTCGAGCGCAGCCAGAATGGCGGCGTTGTCGACCAGTTCGCCGCGCGCAAAGTTGAGGATGCGCACGCCGTCTTTCATGGTGGCGATTGTGTCGTTGTTGATGCAGCCCTTCGTGGCGGGGATGCAGGGGATGTGCAGCGTGAGATAATCCGCGCAGGCGTAGACTTCTTCAACGCTGTCGACCATGGTGACCTCGGGCGAAATGGCGAGCGCGCCGCGCACGGTCAATTCGGGGTTGAGGTAGCCGACCACCTTCATGCCCAGCGACACGGCGGCGTTGGCGACCAGCGCGCCGATGGCGCCCAGCCCGATGACGCCGAGGGTCTTGCCCATGATCTCGGGGCCGACGAACTGCGACTTGCCTTTTTCGACGAGCTTGCCGACGGCGTCTCCCTCGCCCTTGAGGGTGGTGACCCAGTTCATGGCGGCGGGAATTTTGCGGGAAGCTAAGAACAGACCGCAGACGACCAGCTCTTTGACCGCGTTGGCGTTCGCGCCGGGGGTGTTGAACACGGCAATGCCGGCGGCAGTGCATTTATCGAGCGGGATGTTGTTCACGCCCGCGCCCGCTCTGGCGATGGCGAGCGTGTTTTCGGGCAGCGCCATATCGTGCATGGCGGCGGAGCGCACCATGATCGCGTCGGGCTTATCGCAGGAATCCGACACGGCGTAAGCGTCGGAAAACAGAGAAGTACCGCACTTGGCGATTTTGTTGAGGGTCAGAATATCATACATAACTAACAACTGCCTTTACAAAAAAACTTAGGTATTGTCGCTCTCAAACTGCTTCATGAACGCGACCAATTGTTCCACGCCCTCATAAGGCATGGCGTTATAGATGGAGGCGCGCATACCGCCCACGGAACGATGCCCCTTGAGGTTGACAAAGCCCGCAGCGGTGGCTTCCTTGACGAACTTCGCGTCGAGATCGGGGTTGCCGGTGACAAAGGTGACGTTCATCATAGAGCGATCCTCTTTGTTGACGCCGTTGGTGAACAATTTGGAAGAATCGAGATAATCGTAGAGAAGCTTGGACTTGGCAAGGTTGCGCTCCTTCATGGCTTCCAGACCGCCGAGGTTCTTGATCCATTCGAGGATGAGCTTGCAGATATAGATGGAGTAGCAGGGCGGCGTGTTGAGCAGCGAACCCGCTGCCGCCTGCTGCGTGTAATCAATAACGGAAGGCGTGATGTCTCTGGCGTTGCCGAGCAGGTCTTCGCGGACGATGAGAACGGTCAGACCGGCGGGGCCGATATTCTTCTGCGCGCCGCCGTAGATCAGACCGAATTTGGTCACGTCCATCGGTTCGGAGAGGAAGCAGGAGGAAACGTCGGCAAACAGCGGCACGTCGCCCGTGTCGGGGATGTAATGATACGTGGTGCCGTAAACCGTGTTGTTGAAGCAAACGTAAACGTAATCGGCTTCGGAATCGAAATCCTTGCGCTCGAGCTTCGGGATATAGGAGAACGTCGCCTCTTTGGAGCTGGCGACCACGCGGACGTCGCCGTATTTGAGGGCTTCTTTGTAAGCCTTGGTGGAGAACTGACCGGTGAGGACGTAATCCGCTTTTTGGTTCTTGTTCATGAAGTTCATGGGGATGCCCGCGAACTGCGCCGTGGCGCCGCCCTGCAGGAACAGAACCTTGTAATTCTCGGGGATGCCGAGAACTTCGCGGAACAGCGCTTCCGCTTCCTGAATGATCTCTTCAAACACCTTGGAGCGGTGCGACATTTCCATAACGGACTGACCGCTGCCCTTGTAATCCAGCATTTCCGCCGCCGCGCGGTTGAGCACGGATTCGGGGAGCATGGAGGGACCGGCGCTGAAATTGAATACTCTTGCCATAGTGATAACCTCCGCTGATGAGAACTCAAAATTACATACATTATATGCATGCGTGTCGGATAAAGTCAAGAAGAATCGGGCATTCGCGGCCGTTTCGCGGAAAGATTGGCACTATACACAAAAATTTCAAAATAATGTGCTTCAAACTAAAGAAAAAGACTATTGTTTTTCCTGATTGAATCCGTTAGAATGTATTTTGCTGATTTGCGCAATTTGGCAATTCGGCAATATGATTGATACAAATGATAATGATTCATAAGAAAGGAACCTGTAACATGAACGCATTGAACAAAAAGACTGTGGAAGACATTGACGTCAGCGGTAAAAAAGTACTGGTCCGCTGCGACTTCAATGTGCCGCTGAAGGACGGCGTCATCACGAGCGACAAGCGCATCGTCGCTTCCCTTCCCACCATCCAGTATCTCCTCAAGAACAACGCGAAGGTCATCCTTTGCTCCCACCTCGGCAGACCCAAGGGCGAAGTCATGCCCGAATTCTCGCTGGCGCCCGTCGCCGCCCGCCTGTCCGAGCTACTCGGCATCGAAGTGAAGATGGCGGCCGACGTCGTCGGCGAAAGCGCGCAGGCGCTCGCCGCTTCTCTCAAAGAGGGCGAAGTGCTGCTGCTCGAAAACGTCCGCTTTGAAAAGGGCGAAACCAAGAACGACCCCGAGCTGAGCAAGGCGTTCGCTTCCCTCGCCGACATTTTCGTCAACGACGCGTTCGGTTCCGCGCACCGCGCGCACTCCTCCACCACCGGCGTAGCCGATTACATCCCCGCCGTCTGCGGTTATCTCATTCAAAAAGAGATCAGCTTCATCGGCGGCGCGCTCGAAAACCCGAAGCGCCCGTTCGTCGCCATCCTCGGCGGAGCGAAGGTCTCCGACAAGATCGGCGTCATCACCAACCTGCTTGACAAGGTCGACACCCTGATCGTCGGCGGCGGCATGGCATACACCTTCATGAAGTACCTCGGTCACAGCATCGGCATTTCGCTTTGCGAAGAAGACAAGGTCGAACTCGCCGGCGAAATGATGAAGAAAGCCGAAGAAAAAGGCGTTCGCTTTCTCATCCCGATCGACAACAAGGTCGGCAAAGAATACGCTCCCGATACCGAAGCCATGCTCGTCAATTCCGACGATATCCCCGACGGCTGGATGGGTCTTGACATCGGGCCCGAAACGCAGAAGCTCTTCGCCGAAGCCATTCAGGGCGCCGGCACCGTCATCTGGAACGGTCCGATGGGCGTTTCCGAATGGGATCAGTTCGCCGGCGGCACCATCGCCGTGGCCAACGCGGTCGCCGACTCCGGCGCGATCTCCATCATCGGCGGCGGCGACAGCGCGGCAGCCGTGCAGAAGCTCGGCTTTGCCGACAAGATGACCCACATCTCCACCGGCGGCGGCGCTTCGCTCGAATTTCTCGAGGGCAAGCAGCTTCCCGGCATCGTCTGCCTGAACGATAAAGACTAAGTCAAAATAAAAGGGGGTCGTCGCATTTTGAAAATGCGCCGCCCCCTTTCTGTGATTTTTATGTGTAAGAAAGGAAAAGAATTATTATGAACAAACAGCTCCGTAAAGCCGTCATCGCCGGCAACTGGAAAATGAACAAAACCCCCGCGGAAGCCACCGAGCTTATCAACGCGATCAAAGCCGAACTTGACGGTAAAAAAACCGACGGCTGCGAGATAGTCGCCTGCGTGCCCTATGTCGATATCGCCAACGCGGTCGAAGCGGCAAAAGGCAGTCCCATCCACATCGGCGCGGAAAACGTTCACTGGGAAAAATCCGGCGCCTATACCGGTGAGATCAGCGCGGATATGCTTAAAGAGTGCGGGGTCGAATACGTTATAATCGGCCACAGTGAACGCAGACAGTATTTCGGCGAGACCGACGGAACCGTCAACAAGCGCGTTCACGCCGCTCTCGAGGCAGGCCTTAAAGTTATCCTTTGCGTCGGCGAACTTCTCACCGAGCGCGAACAGGGCGTCACAGCCGAGATCGTCGCCAAACAGACCAAGATCGCTCTGCTCGGCGTAACCGCGGAACAGCTTAAAAACGTTATAATCGCTTATGAACCCGTTTGGGCGATCGGCACCGGCAAAACCGCCACCGCCGACCAGGCAAACGAGGTCTGCGGCGCGATAAGAATGGTAATCGGCGGGCTTTACGGTTTGAAAGCCGCCGCCGGGATCACCATTCAATACGGCGGATCGATGAACGCGAAGAACGCTTCGGAACTTCTTGCAAAAGAACACGTCGACGGCGGACTTATCGGCGGCGCTTCGCTCAAAGCGCCCGACTTCGGCGTTATTATCGCCGCGGCTCAGTAACGCGTAAAAACAAAAAACGGCTGTCGACCGGCAGCCGTTTTTTTCTGTTGTTAATTATTTCTTGACCGGGGAGATAATGACTTTTCTGTCGACTCCCTCGCCGACCGAGCGCGTCGTAACGCCTTCAATATTCTGGCATTCGGCGTGGATAATGCGGCGCTCATAGGCATTCATCGGTTCCAAAGCGAAGCTCTTTTTGTATTTAAGCACCTTTTCGGACATCCTGCGCGCAACACCGCGAAGCGTTTCGGCGCGTTTTTCGCGGTAGCCGCGAATGTCCACGTTGACGCGGTAAAAATCCTCTTTCCCGAGGTTTGCCGAAATTGTGGTAAGGTACTGAATTGCGTCGAGCACGTCGCCGCGGCGGCCGATAAGCAGCCCGAGCGAATCGCCGTTGACGTTTATCGAAATGCCGTCCTCTTCCTTTTCGGTAACGACAACTTCTGCTTCAAGATCCATATTTTTAACGAGATTTTCAAGAAACTCGACCGCTCTCGTCGCGGGGGTTTCTTTAAGCGTGACAGTGACCTTCGCGTCGCTCGCGCCGATGCCGAGTATGCCTCTTTTGGGTTCCTCGATCACTTCGTATTCGACTTCGTCAACGCCGACGCCGAGTTGTTCGCATGCCGAATTCACCGCCTGTTCAACGGTCTTTTCGGAAACTGTAACTTGTTTTAACATAAATCATTCTTCCTCTTTGTTATCTTCGCCCGCGGGTTCGTCAGCCCGGTTTTTCTCGGGCAGATCGTTTTCGTCGGCGGAAAGCATTTCAATACGGCTTGCTCTGTGCGCGGCACCGGACGAGCCGCCGTTTTTAACTACAAGTTCGTCATACGAGGTGTCGTCCTCGTCAACTTCAATGGTTATCCTCTTCTTTTTGCCGGGTTTTGCGCTGCCTTTAAGTTCTTTCTTCGCTTCGGCGATCTGTTCGGGGGTGACCCTCGGG
>JAFTEL010000182.1 GCA_017453685.1 Clostridia bacterium | reverse complement strand
TCGCGCGGCTGTTTTTGAAGAACCCCGAGATCCTGATTTTAGACGAGGCGACGAGCGCGCTGGATAACGAGAGCGAACGGCTGGTGCAGCAATCGCTCGAACGGCTCGCCAAGGGGCGCACCACGCTGACCATTGCGCACCGCCTGACCACCATCCGCAACGCCTCGAACATTTTAGTGCTCACGCCCGACGGCATCGTGCAGCAGGGCAGCCACAAAGAGCTGATGGAAAAAGGCGGGCTTTACGCTGATATGTACGCGCTGTACGCGCTCAATTAAAGGAACAACAACGGAGGTAACCTGTTATGCTCAAGAATATTCCCTCGATCCTGTCCCCCGAGCTGCTCAAAGTGCTCATGGAAATGGGACACGGTGACGAGATCGTCATCGGCGACGGCAACTTTCCCGCCGCCTCCATCGCCCAGCGCCTGATCCGTCTCGACGGTCACGGCGTGCCCGAGATTCTGGAAGCGATTTTGCAGCTCATGCCGCTGGATACTTACGTGGAGGCGCCCGTGGCGCTGATGAACATCGGCGAGGGCGAAACGATCCCGCCCATCTGGGACACCTATCAAAAAATCGTGCAGGAAAAAGAGGGCGACAAGGCGATCGAAAAGATCGAGCGCTTTGCGTTCTATGACCGCGCCAAAAAGGCCTATGCCGTGATCGCCACGGGTGAGACCGCCATTTACGCCAACGTCATTCTGAAAAAAGGCGTTGTGAAGGAAAAGTAACCGCCGATCCAATCGCTGGCGCACATCTTGACGGAGCCTTTCTCGCCATATTTTGCGAAAATACTCGTTAATACATCCAGTATTGCCTGCGTTTTTCGCTTCATCTGGCAAAAAACTCTCTCGCCAATCTGCACGCCCCGATTGAATCGACGATTACCTAATGGTGAAGCAATGAAAAACATAATCTTCGATATGGGGAACGTGCTGCTGGATTTCGACCCCGAAGCCGCCGTGCGGCGGCTGCCGGTCGAACCCGCGGCGCAGCAGCTCATCAAGAACACGTTGTTTTTAGCCCCGGAATGGGTGATGTATGACCGCGGCGACCTGACGGAGGACGCCATGCTGGCGGCGCTGTCGCCCCGCGTGCCGGAGGAACTGCGCCCCGCCCTGCGGGAGTGCCTTCATTCGTGGCACACCACGATGCTCCCGCTGCCCGGCGTGAAGGAGTTCCTGCAAGAGCTGAAAGAAAAAGGCTTCCGGCTGTTCGTGCTGTCCAACGCGAGCGAGCAGTTTTGGACGTATTTCCCGCGGGAGATCGACGTAAACTTGTTTGACGGCGTCGTGGTCTCCTGCGACGTGCATCTGCTCAAGCCCGACGTTCGCATCTACCGGCATTTGCTGGAGACCTATTCGCTTGACGCGCAGGACTGCCTGTTTGTGGACGATCGCGCCGACAACCTGCTCGGCGCGAAAGAAGCGGGCATCGACGGGCTGCAGTTCACGGGCGATTATGACGCGGTGAAAAAGATAGTCAGAATTTAACGCACTGATTTGCGTTAAATTCTGAGCGATATTCGCCTGCGGCGTTCGATATATTTGTTGCACAAATTCGATATATGCTCACGCTGTTCGCATTCGATATGTTCGGCTTTGCCGAACAAGAAAAACTTGTCCCGACAGGGACATATCGAACCGTCAGGTATATCGAACCGAAGGTATATCGAATTGCGCAGCAATATATCGAGTCGAGCAATAGCTCGACAAATTCCGTGTTGAACAACACGATTCACGAATACGATTGTAAAAAGGAGGAGCGAAACCTGTGAAACGAGTGCTCGCTTTCGATTTCGGCGCTTCCAGCGGGCGCGC
Source organism: Clostridia bacterium (assembly GCA_017453685.1). Classification (GTDB taxonomy): domain Bacteria; phylum Bacillota; class Clostridia; order Oscillospirales; family Acutalibacteraceae; genus UBA8612. The sequence goes on along the minus strand of JAFTEL010000182.1, from coordinate 3,454 downwards.
CATCGTCGGCTGTTTTGACGGTAAAAAAATCACGCTGGAGGAGGTACACCGGTTTTCCAACGATCCTGTGAGCATCCACGGCACCACCTATTGGGATATTCTGCGCCTGTTCTACGACATCAAACAGGGGCTGATCAAAGCGAAGATCGGCGGCGGCTTTGATTCCATCGGCATCGACACCTGGGGCGTCGACTTCGGGCTGATCGACGAACACGGGCTGCTGCTGGAAAACCCCATCCACTACCGCGACAAGCGCACGGTGGGCATACTGGAGGAAGCGTTCAAAAAGATCCCGAAAGAAAAACTCTATGAGCTGACCGGCATTCAGTTCATGGAGCTGAACACCGTGTTCCAGCTGTTTTCCCTGAGACAGCAGCGCCCGTATCTGCTGGACAGAGCGGACAAAATGCTGTTCATGCCCGACCTGTTCGCCTACCTGCTCACGGGCGTGAAGTCCACCGAATATTCCATCGCCACCACCTCGCAGATGATCGACATCAAAACGGGCGACTGGTGCGATGAGATCTTTGAAGCGCTCGACATCCCGAAGCGCCTGACGACCGACATCGTCAAGCCTGGCACCGTCATCGGCACGCTGACGGACGACATCTGCAAAGAGTGCGGCGTGGGCAAGGTGCCTGTGGTCGCGGTGTGCGAACACGACACGCAGTCGGCGATCACAGCTGTCCCCTGCCCCGAGGGCGACTTCGCCTTTTTGAGCAGCGGCACCTGGTCGCTGTTCGGCACGGAGCTGACCGAGCCCATCGTGAACGAAAAAACGCTGGGCATCAACATCACCAACGAGGGCGGCTACGGTGATTCCACCGGCTTCCTCAAAAACATCATCGGTCTGTGGCTCATTCAGGAGAGCCGCCGCCAGTTTGCGCGCGAGGGCACGCAGTACAGCTACGCCGAACTGGAAAAACTGGCGCTCGCCGCCAAGCCCTTCGCCTGCTTCATCGATCCGGATGCGCCGGAATTCGTGCCGCACGGCGACCTTCCGAGCCGCGTGAAGGAATACTGCCGCAAGACCGGACAATACGTGCCGGAAACGGTGGGCGAGATCATGCGCTGTATCTATGAGAGTCTGGCGATGAAATACCGCCTGACCTTTGAAAAGCTGCGCGACTGCACCGAACGGGATTACGAAGTCATCCACGTCATCGGCGGCGGCACGAAGGACACCCTGCTGTGCCGCTTAACGGCCAACGCCTGCGCGCGTAAGGTCGTGGCGGGGCCGATCGAAGCGACCGTACTGGGCAACATCGCCGTGCAGCTGCTGGCCAGCGGCGATATTAAGAGCATTGAAGAAGCCCGCCGCATCGTGGCCGAAAGTGAAGACACCAAAGAATACCTGCCCGAAGACACGGACGTCTGGGCGAAACACTACAAACACTTTCTGCAGGTCACGCAATAATATGTCAAAAAGCTCAGATTTGAGCTGAAAATAATCAATCATTTCAAAGGAGATATTGTAAAATGGCAAACGCAAAAATCGGCATCAGACCCATTATTGACGGCCGTTGGGGCGGCGTGCGCGAAAGTCTGGAAGCGCAGACCATGTCGCTGGCCAACGCAGCCAAGCAGCTCATTGAAGAAAACGTGTTTTACGCCGACGGCACCCCGGCGCAGTGCGTGATCTCACCCTGCACCATCGGCGGCGGCGCGGAAGCCGCCAAATGCGCCGAATACTTCGCCACGCAGAACGTGTGCGCCACGCTTTCCGTCACGCCCTGCTGGTGCTACGGCAGCGAGACCATGGACCTTGACCCCATCACCATCAAAGCCATCTGGGGCTTCAACGGCACGGAACGCCCCGGCGCCGTTTACCTGGCAGCCGCCCTTGCCGCTCACGCGCAGAGAGGCCTGCCCGCCTTTTCCATCTACGGCCACGACGTGCAGGACGCGGATGACAAGACCGTGCCCGACGACGTGAAAGAAAAGATCCTTCGCTTCGCCCGCTGCGCCGTCGCGGTCGGCCAGATGAAGGGCAAGAGCTATGTCAACATCGGCGCCGTCGCCATGGGCATCGGCGGTTCCTGCTGCGATCCTTACGTGCTGCAGCACTATTTCGGCATCCGCCCCGAATGGGTCGATATGTGCGAAGTCACCCGCAGAGTCGAACTTGAAATCTACGACAAGGACGAATATGAAAAGGCGCTGGCGTGGGTCAAAGAGCATTGCCCCGAAGGCTTTGACAAGAACGCGAAGCCCTCTTCCAAGGAACGCAAGGATTGGGAATGGGAATTCGTGACCAAGATGACGCTCATCATCCGCGACATCATGCTCGGCAACCCGAAGCTCGACGACGTGATCCCCTCCGAAGCCATTCAGGGCAAAAACGGCGCGCTGACCACCGGCTGGCACGAAGAAGCGCTGGGCAAAAACGCCATTCTCGGCGGCTTCCAGGGTCAGCGGCAGTGGACGGATTTCATGCCCAACTGCGACTTCACCGAAGCGCTGCTCAACACGAGCTTTGACTGGAACGGCAAAAAAGAGCCCATCACCTTCGCCACCGAAAACGACGGACTGAACGGCATGGCGATGCTCGTGGGAAAACTGCTCACCGGCACGGCGAGCATTTTCGCCGACGTGCGCACCTACTGGAGCCCCGAAGCGGTCAAGCGCGTGACCGGCTGGACGCCCGAAGGCAAAGCCGCCAACGGTTTCATTCACCTGATCAACTCCGGCGCTGCCGCGCTGGACGGCACCGGCGCGAGCAAGGACGAAAACGGCAACAATCTCATCAAACAATGGTGGAAGGTCACCGACGAAGACATCGACGCCATGCTGAAAGCGACCGACTGGTGCCAGGCCGATCTGGGCTATTTCAGAGGCGGCGGCTATTCCTCCCACTTCAAAACGCTGGCTGAAATGCCTGTGACCATGATTCGCTTCAACATCATCGAAGGCCTCGGCCCGGTGCTGCAGCTCGCCGAGGGCTACACCGTCACCCTGCCCGACGACGTACACAAGACCATCGACATGCGCACCGACCCGACCTGGCCGACCACGTGGTTCGCGCCGCGCATCGGCGACAACGAGGCGTTCAAGGACGTTTATTCCGTCATGGCCAACTGGGGCGCCAACCACGGCTCCCTCACCTACGGCCACATCGGCAAGGACCTCATCACCCTCGCCTCCATGCTTCGCATCCCCGTGGCGCTGCACAACGTGCCCGACTGCGACATTTACCGCCCGCACACCTGGGGCGCGTTCGGCACCAAGGACCTTGAGGGCGCGGATTACAGAGCCTGCCAGACCTACGGCCCGATGTATAAATAATTCTTTCAAAAGCCACCATAAAGGAGTCATGCCCGATGTTTTGGGAAAAACTGCTTAACCTCGCCGCAAACAACTGGGAATACCTGCTTCGCATTATTGTCGCCTGCGTTTGCGGCAGTCTCATCGGTCTGGAGCGAAGCCACCGCCAGAAAGAAGCCGGCATTCGCAC
>JAFTEL010000181.1 GCA_017453685.1 Clostridia bacterium | reverse complement strand
CCCGCCGAACAGGGCGACGCCGTGCCGCTGAGCCTTTTCGTAAAGATTTGGAATCTATTGAAGGAATTTTTTATCAGACTTTTTGCGTGAGACAGGGGGGAACGTCATGTACGAGACCTTTGATTTGAAAAAAAGCGTGGAGCTGATCCATCATTACATCACGCATATGGTGGACGAGGCGCAGGACAATCTGCCCTACTGGCTGCTCCTGCCCAACAAAAAGCCTGCGGAAGCGGCGCATTGCCGCGTGGACGACGCGGAGCTGGTCGGCTCGTGGTATGAGGGTCTGACCTGCGCCATGCGGGTGCTGGGCACCGACGCGGGCGACGACGTCAAGCAGTCGCTGCGCCGCCATCTGATGAAATCGTGGGGCGAACACGGGCTGCGCTTTTGCGAACCATATCCGTGGACGCACACGGTGCACGCCTCGTTCCACGAAATGGGCTATATCCTGCCCGCGCTCAACCTCATCACCGAGGAATACCCCGACGACGAGGAGGCCGAACGCCGCACGAGCGAACTCATCCGCGGGATGCGCTCGCTGGTGATCGAGCGCAAGGTGCGCACCTTCTGGTCGGGCGATTATAACGAGACCGAGCCGATCTACGAATTTCCCAACGACGTTTACTTAAAAGAGGGCGGCTTCGATCTGACCCGACACACCGGCAGGGGAGAGCAGCCCATCCGCAACGCGCTCATGCTGCCTGCGCTGGTTCGGCGGTATGAACTCAAACACGATGAGGTCGCGCTCGATCTGGCGCGCGGTCTTGCCAACTTCGTGCTGGGACCGTCCCGCTATTTCAACTACAAAATGGAATTCTTCGGTCACGTTCATTCCGCCGCGTGGTTCGCCTACGGGCTGATCTATCTCGGCAGGCTGACGGAAGAAGAACGCTATATCGAAAAGGGCAAGGCGATCTACGATTATATCCGCTCCATCTCTTCCGATTTCGGCTGGGTGCCGGAATACGCCCAGTGGCACCCCATGGAGGAGGAACACTGCGAGACCTGCTGCGTGCGCGATATGATCATCGCCGCGCACGAGCTGACCAAGTGCGGCTATGAACAATACTGGAACGATATTAACTTGTTTACCCGCAATCAGCTCATGGAAAACCAGGTGCGCTACACGGGCTACGTTACCTGCGACAATACCCTGCCGGACGGCAACGGCATCACCTACCGCGACATCGACAAGCGCATGATCGGCGGCTTCACAGGCGGCAGCGAGCCGAACTCCATTTCACTCACGCGCTTCCGCTCCATCGCCGGCTGCTGCGTCGGAACGGCGCCCACGGCGCTCAAACTTGCGTGGGATACCGCCATAACGGAGGAAAACGGCGTCTTTGCCGTCAACATTCCCTGCGAACGCGAAACGGAGCAGGTCAGAATGGAATCCGACCTGCCCAACGAAGGCAGGATTCGTCTAACCGCCAAAAAGGATTGCCGGGCGGGCTTCCGCGTGTATGACTGGATGGGTGAGGAGCTGACCATGACGGTCAATGGCGCGCCCGTACAGTCCGAGAGAAGCGGCGCGATCCTGCATACCGCATTGAAGAACGGCGACGTGCTGGAGCTGTGCTTCCCGCTGCAGACCGTTGCGAAGAAAGAGCACGTGCGCGGCACGGACTACACCGTGTACTGGCGCGGGTGCGACGTGGTCGATCTGACCCCGCGGGGCGAACACGTGCGGCTGTATCAGCGCGATCTGTCGCAGCCCAAATATTACCCCCTGCCCGAAGACGTGGTTTACACGGGCGCGGCCAACATGGGTCCGACCCAGCAGAAATAAAGGTCATCTCTGAAAAGTCTCGCGCATATTCAGAGGTTCCCTAAGAAAAGGAGATAGACTATGAGCCTGAAAGAAAAGGCCGTTGCGCTGCGTGACAAGACGTTTTCCTGTTCCTCCGCGTCCATGAAGGAACAGCTCGGCTATGCCGGCGGTTCCCTGGGCAGCGCCATGAGCCGCGACGTCATGGACACCTACAGCGACAAGTTCAGCCGTGACTTTGCCAAGATCAGCGACACGCGGATGCTGATCATCAACAACGTGGCGACAGCTTTCAGCTTCCTTTTGCCGCCCGCGGTCGGCGCGTGGATCGACTCCCCGCAGCGGGGCAAGATCAGCCATTTGCGCGCTGCGCTGCGCGCCGTGCCCATCCCCTTTGCCCTGACCTCGCTGCTGCTGTTCATCGTGCCCAGCAGCAATCCGATCTACAACTTCATCTGGATCATCGCGCTGCGCATCCTGTTCGACGCGGCGGATACGTTCTACGACATCGCCATGACGAGCCTCGGCTTCAAGCTCTGCACCGACCCGAAGGATCGCGCGGGCTTCTTCACGCTGGCGTCGCTGGCGTCAACGGTCGGCTCCATGCTGCCCGGGTGGATCATTCCGTTCATTGTCGGCGCGACCGACGATCTGGAGAGCAAAAAGTGGCGTTATTTCTATGTGGCGCTGGTCTTCTGCGTGCTCGGCGTGGCGTCGATGTACCTGCCGTATTTCACCACGGGCGAGCGGATCGACGCGGCCATCGGCGAACTGGCAAGGAAGAAGCGGGAAAACGAGCAGGAGCATGTGCAGTGGAACCGCGAGACCATCAGCTCCATTCTCCACAACCGCCCGTTCATGATCGCGCAGCTCTCGCTGATTTTTGAAAACATCCGCAAGGTGACCTTTAAGGCGCTGCCGATTTTGTACGACAACATTCTGGGCGACTTCCGCATGAAGGGCATCATCGACCCGATCAGCGGCGCGCTGTCCTATGTCGGGCTGTTCGCCGTTCCGTTCGTCGGCAAAAAGATTTCCGCGCGCAACATGATGATCGGCGGTTACGGCTACACCGCGTTCTTCTATGTGATCATGGCGCTGTTCAACTTCGGCGGAAACAGCCAAAAGGGCGTTTTTGACAGCGGTCACATTCAGTTCCTGCGGAAGTATCGCTATGTGATCGGCGCCTGCCTCGGTCTGGCGGGTATGCCCAACGCGGCGCAGGGCGCGGCGAAAAAGATCATCATCGCCGACTCCACTGACTACATGGAATGGTACGGCTTCCGCAAATTCGGCACGCAGATCCGCAGCGACGGCATCCTCAGCTCCGCCGCCAATATCGTCAACAAGATCAGCAGCCTGCTGCAGCGGAATCTGTACGACGTTTCGCTCATCGCCGCCGATTACAAATACAACACCAACAAGACGGATACGATCGTCAAGCAGTACAGCCTGACCGAAGCGAAGGTGTCCGAGATCGAAAAACGCATCCCCGCCAACGACAAATACTGGGGCGTGCTCGGCAAACTGTTTTTGGTCATTTCCCTGTGCGGTCTGATCGGCAACGTGCTCGCGGGCGCGGTGTTCCTGTTCGACAATTTCACCGGCAAGCGCAGAGAAGAGATTTTGGAAGAGCTGAACGTCGACCGCAAGAAGCATGAGCTCGCCATCGCACAGCTGACCGCCGAACCCGTGTCGGCGGAATCGTAATTTGGCTCAAGCCAAATTACGAGCGATATAAATTCCTGACGGAATTTGCGATATATCCCTTCGAGATTCGATATGTGCTTCGCACACGATATGTTCGGCAAAGCCGAACAAGACTTGTCCCGTCAGGGACATATCGAGCCGTAAGGCATATCGAGCGTCTTAGCGCATATCGAATTGCGCAGCAATATATCGAGTCGAGCGTCAGCTCGACAAATTTCAATTAACAGGAGACAGCAGATGATCATGGAACTGGCGCCGCTTTCTTCCGGTGATCGAGATATTCCTAAGCTGATTGAAATCCACCGCGATTCGGCTGTCGCAAAGTATATCTCCCTATCGGAAAACTATTTTGAATACGTCACGGGCACAAAAGGCGTTGTTTACTACAAGATCATCGAGGACGGCGAAACGGTCGGCGGCATTCATGGTGAGTTCAGCGGCGACACGCTGTATCTGAGTATCTGCGTTGCAGCCGACCACCGCCGCCGCGGCATTGCCGAAACGGCGCTCAGGCAGCTTTTCACTCTGGCGGTCGATCAGGTCAACACGGTCGAGGTCAGCATTGATGAAACCAATGCTCCGTCCATCCGTCTGTTTCAAAAGATGGGTTTTGTTCCAATCGGAAAAGAGGACGAATTGCTCCTTTACCGACTGACCTTTTCCTGAAGTACCGTTTGTATCCAATGAAAAAAGCGCGGTTTATCCCGCGCTTTTTCGCTGCTGTAAAAAAAATAAATTTTTTGAAAAAGTTCTTGCATTTCCCGTCTTGTTATGGTATTATACCCCAGTACGCTGTCTCATAGTGTACAGGTATGCGTTGAAGCGAAAGGTGGCTGCCCGTTGAGGCAGGGAATTTTCGCGGAGCATGTCCGATCAAAGAACCGGGCGACTAGTAAATAGTAATCACCCCGTTTTGCTGCTTTCTCACGGGCGGCATGGGTGAAATTGCGCTTTTTACTGAGCCGGAAAGGTAACCCCTTTTCCGGATTTTGAATCGGACGGGTGGAAACACCCGGAACCGTGTGCAAAAAGCGCGGCCCGCCAAATTTTTAGGAGGCGTCATTATGGCAGTCAAAAACAAAATCAGAATCAGACTCAAGAGCTACGATCACAACCTCGTAGACAAAGCGGCAGAGAAGATCGTCGAAACCGCCCGCCGCACCAACGCGCAGGTTTCCGGCCCCGTTCCGCTGCCGACCGAAAAAGAAATCGTTACCATTCTGCGTGCTGTTCACAAGTACAAGGACAGCCGTGAGCAGTTTGAGCAGCGCACCCACAAGAGACTCATCGACATCGTCCGTCCGTCCAACAAGACCGTTGAAGCGCTGACGAACCTTGAGCTCCCCGCGGGCGTTGAAATCGAAATCAAACTGTAAGCAAACCCTACTTAATTTGCCTGTTCCCTATATTATATACATTATAGTATAGCTCGCTTCAGGTCATGTTGGTGAAGACCAACCAATAACCGAAAGGAGAAAACAAAATGCAAAAAGGTCTTATTGGCAAGAAGATCGGCATGACGCAGATCTTCGACGAGAACAGCAACGTCGTCCCCGTCACCGTGGTGGAAGCAGGTCCCTGCGTCGTCACCCAGAAGAAGACGGTCGACACCGACGGTTACGAAGCTGTTCAGCTCGGCTTCCAGGATGTGAAGGTCGAGCGGTTGAGCAAGCCCCTCAAGGGTCACTTCGCAAAAGCTGACGTCGCCCCGAAGAAGGTCCTCAAAGAGTTCAGACTCTCTGACGTCGCCTCCCTCAACGTCGGCGATATCCTCAAGGCTGACACCTTTGAAGTCGGCGCCCTGGTCGACGTCACGGGCACCAGCAAGGGTAAAGGTACCGCCGGCGCCATCAAGCGCTGGAACTTCGGCCGCCTGAAGGAATCCCACGGTACCGGCCCCGTTGCCAGACATGCCGGTTCTCTGGGCGCCTGCTCCGATCCCTCCCGCGTTTACAAGGGAAAGAAACTCGCCGGTCATCTGGGCAGTGAGAGAGTCACCGTTCAGAACCTGACCATCGTCAAGATCGACGCGGAAAACAACCTCATCGCTATCAAAGGTGCCATCCCCGGTCCCAAGGGTAGCTATGTCATCATCAAAGACAGCGTTAAAGCGTAAGGAAGGAGTGTACTAAAATGCCGACAGTATCAGTTTTTGATATCAACGGTGCAAAGGTTTCCGAGCTTGAGCTTGCCGAAAGCATTTTCGCCATCGAGCCCAGTATCCCCGCCATGCACCTTGTAGTTGTCAATTATTTGGCAAACCAGCGTCAGGGTACACAGTCAACCCGCACGCGCTCAGAAGTCAGCGGCGGCGGCAAGAAGCCTTGGAGACAAAAAGGTTCCGGCCGCGCCCGTCAGGGTTCCACGAGAGCTCCGCAGTGGTATCACGGCGGCATCGCTCACGGTCCCAAGCCCCGCACTTACGGCGGCTCCATCAACAAGAAGGTCAGAAGACTGGCTATGAAGTCCGCGCTCACCTCCAAGGTTGCCGACGAAGAGCTTGTCGTGCTCGACTCCTTCCAGATGGACGCCATCAAGACCAAAGAGGTTGTCAAGGTTCTCAACGCGCTCAACACCGCGAAAAAGACCCTCATCGTTCTCCCCGAGAAAGATGACGTCATCTACAGAAGCGCACGCAACATTGCCGGCGTGAAAGTGACCGTTGTCAACTCTCTGAATGTTTACGACATCCTGAACTGCGACACGATGCTCGTTCTCAAGGATGCCGTTGCCAAGATCGAGGAGGTTTACGCATGAGCAAGGCACCGCAGGATATTATCATCCGCCCTCTCATCACAGAGGAAAGCATGGCAGGCGCCGCCTACAAAAAGTACAGCTTTGTCGTAGCGAAGGACGCCAACAAGATCGAGATCGCCCGGGCAGTCGAAGCCCTGTTTGACGGCGTGAAAGTCGCCAAGGTCAACACCATCAACTGCCTCGGCAAGCTCCGCAGATACGGCCGCTTCGAGGGCATGACCGCTTCCTGGAAAAAGGCGATCGTCACCCTGACGGACGATTCCAAGACCATCGAGTTCTTCGACGGTTTGATGTAATCGACCGCTGCTTATTAAAAACATTATTAACCAATAATCCGGCGGTAAGGTATGGAGTTCGGACATACTCCGCAAAGCCGCTTTAAGGAGAGTGAAAGTTATGTCTATCAAGGTCTATAATCCGACTACCAACGGCAGACGCAACATGTCGGTTACAGATTACTCCGGGCTTTCCAAGGTCGCTCCTCACAAGAGCCTGCTGACCACCCTCAACAAGAAGTCCGGCCGCAACAGCTACGGCAGAATCACCGTTCGCCATCGCGGCGGCGGCAACCGCAGAAAGTATCGCATCATCGACTTCAAGAGAGATAAGACCGACATGAACGCAACGGTCGAGACCATCGAATACGATCCCAACCGCTCCGCTCACATCGCACTGGTCAAGTATGAAGACGGCGAGTTCCGTTACATCCTTGCTCCCGAAGGCCTCAAGGTCGGCGCAACGGTCCGCGCAGGCGCAGACGCCGACATCATCGCCGGCAACGCGCTGCCCCTTCTCAACATCCCCGTCGGTACCTTCATCCACAACGTGGAACTGTACCCCGGCCGCGGCGGCCAGCTCGCCAGAGCAGCCGGCAACGGCGCGCAGCTCATGGCGAAAGAAGGCGGCTTTGCCCTCCTTCGTCTTCCCTCCGGCGAACTGAGAAACGTTCCCATGGAGTGCATGGCAACAGTTGGCCAGGTAGGCAACGTAGACCATGAAAACGTCAAGATCGGTAAGGCAGGACGTAAACGTCACCTCGGTTGGAGGCCCACAGTCAGAGGTTCGGTCATGAACCCCTGTGACCACCCCCACGGCGGCGGTGAGGGCAAGAGCCCCATCGGACGTCCCGGCCCTGTTACACCCTGGGGCAAGCCTGCTCTTGGTTACAAGACCCGCGACAAGAAGAAGCATTCCGACAAGATGATAGT
>JAFTEL010000180.1 GCA_017453685.1 Clostridia bacterium | reverse complement strand
GACAAGGTACTTGACAGCTTCCGACGCGGCGATCATGCCGGCGACCGGCGGCACAAAGGGAACGCTGCCCGGCGTCGCGCGTCTGCCGCCTGCGTCCTGCGGCTGAAACAGCGGCTTGAGCGGCGGTTCCGTGGAAAACACGACCTTCAGCGAGGTGATGCCGCGCTTGCGCAGCTCATACCGCATCACCTTGGCAAGCGGGCAGCCGCTGGTCTTGTTGATGTCGGTCACGCAAAGCGCGGTCGGGTCGAGCTTGTTGCCCGTGCCCATGCAGCTGATGATCGGAACGTTGAGCGCGGCGGCTCTTTCGATCAGCAGCAGCTTTGCCGAAACGGTGTCGATGGCGTCGATGATGTAGTCATATTCTGTCAGATCAATTTGATCGGCGGTGTCCGCGCCGTAAAAGAACGGATACTCAATCACTTGGATTTCGGGGTTGACGTCGCGCATCCGCTGTGCCGCCACGCTCGTTTTGGGCTGTCCGAGGGTGGAATGCAGCGCGACGAGCTGTCTGTTGAGGTTGGAGGGCGACACCACGTCGTTATCGCACAATCCGACGCAGCCCACGCCGCTGCGCGCCAGACATTCGGCGGCAAACGAACCGACGCCGCCCACGCCGAACAGCAGGACGCGGCTGTTTTTCAGCTTTCCGATTGCTTCTTCGCCCAACAGCATGGCGGAGCGGATCAAGGCGTCTTCCATCATCAAACCTCTTCTTTTATGTGCTTTTTGATCAGCGTGACAATCGTTTCAACGGTCACGGTCAGCAGCATACCGTGCAGGGCGGGAGCGGCAAGGAGCTGGTTGGGACGAACCATGAATTTCCTCGTTTCCAGCAGCACCTCGCCGTTCGGGTTGATCAGGCGATAGTAGAGCACCGGTATGGCGATCAGCAGCAATACGAACAGCAGGAAATACAGCCAATCGGTTTTCCTGCGCTCGGAGCCTTTCAAAAACAAGACAAAGGGGATCAGCAAAAAGATCAGAATATAGGTCTGACCGCTCGAATTCAGGTTCATGAACAGATAAGCGAGGCAGAACACGCGTTTCCATTCTTCCTCACACAGGAAGGACATCGCCGCGGCTGCCGCCATCGTCGGCAGGAACAGCAGCCAATGTGCGATGCTGAATCGGACCGGCAGAACCATGGTGATATAAGTGGCAAATACGTCCGTGGTGACGTAGGCGGGCGACAGCTTCTTGGCTTCGGAAAACGCCTGAAGATTGACCGCCAGGTCGCGCATGCTGTCAAACCCGTCATAGAAGAAAAACGGCAGAACCGTAAAAACGAGTCCGTAAACGATCAAGCGCAGGGCGCGCTTATATTCTTTTTCCCGCACAAGCAGCAAGCCCAATACGGCAGGGTAGAGCTTGAACCCCGCCGCGATCGCCAGCGCGATCAGGCTCAGTTCCCGCACCCATTTTCTTTCATCGCCGCGGTAAAACACGAAGAACATGGAAAGCGCCATGCTCAGCAGCAGCAGGTTGCCGCGCTGGATGCAATAGATCATGGGGTAGGAGAGAACCAAAGCGATCGCTAATCCCCATGCGGCAGGGAAAGAACAGAAGCTTTTTGCCTTCTTTTGAAGCATCAGAAGGATCGGAACAAGGCAGACGATCAAATAGACGACGATGATGATTCGACAGACCGTATCGGTCTGCAGTTCAAAACGCTGTTCATAGGGCAGAGCGATCAACTTGGGGTCGACAAATTTTGACAAAAGAAAGAAAAACAGGTTAGCGAGCGGCGGGTAAATGACGCCGTTTTTATAGACTTGTTTTGTGCCCGCGTCCCGCATGGAATTGTAGAAATCCATGAACGTGTCGCCGTTGCCGCGGTAATTATAAAACAGCGTGTCGGTAAAAGAACGCCCGTGGGTCATCAGCATGCCGACGACGGTCAGCACAAGCGAAACGGCAAACAGAATGAAATAGCTCCTGACCATTTTGTCGGAGCGGCTGCGCTGCAGCGCATTTTCACCTTTCCTTTTCATTATGTCAACCCACCTTCGTAATTGCGATCTATCTTTTTTATGTTACCACAATATCCCGAAAATGCAAGACCCCTGCCCGACGGATTCTCGTGCGGAAATAAAAAATCTGTTTGAATTCCGTTGCGGTTGTGCTATAATGGCACAAAAGGAGGGTTTCCTATGAAAATGCTGAAAAAACCACTCGCCGTTTTTTTCCTTTTCGTGTTTGTGTTCGGCTTGTTCGGCTGCGCCGGCAAAAAGAAGGCGAGCGCGTATGAGGACTGGTTCGTCAACCAATACGAACCGGCTTACGAGAGCTTCGTCAATAGCGGAAAAGCGGAAAACATCCCTTCCTCCGATCTGTCGCTGCTGATCGCGTCGGATGATTACGTCAAGGCGGTGTTCGCCTTTATGAAAGACGGTTCCGTACCCCCGGGCGCCGAGATCACGGAAAAAGACGGCGTTTATACCTATGCTTACGGCTTGTTTGATCAAGTGGTTGAATTCAGCAAAGATAAAACCGCCATGAAAATCACCATGCATCAGTATGACGACGAAAATGGGCGCGTTGAGTTGATCGCGACCTTCGCGCAGCAGGGCGGTCATTATTATCTGCAGTTCCTTGCGCCCCTTTTCCGCGACTATGCCGAAGTGAGATTCACCGAAAAGGACGGCAGGTCATGGAGAAGCGCTGATTATTCGGAGCTGCCGTACGATATTTTCAGCTCGGATATCCCGTCCGACTTTGCAAAGGAGAAATAAACAATGAAAACCGAACTGCATGATTATGACATTTTCCCGAAGGTGTTTCCGGCGGGAAAAGAAGTGACGGTGACGATCAAGCCCATGGGGCTGCATGCCGCTTTCACCGAAAGCAGCTATGAAATGCTCCTGTGTCCGCTGGATCACGGTACGGATCGCGATTACCCGCATTACAGCGGCTTTGAGCACTTTGAGCTCAAGCCCGAGGCGGACGGCTGTCTGCGCTTTGCGCACACCTATCCTGCAGAAGAGGAATATTTTATCCGCCTGTTTGCGAACGGAAAACGGTTGGTCCAGTTATCGGTTTTCGCCGTGGCGGAGGATCTGTGCGGCCGTTACCCGTTTGTGGGCGATTTGCACATGCATACCTGCCGTTCCGACGGGAAGCAGTCGCCCGCGGTCGTGGCGGCGAACTACCGCCGTTATGGTTATGATTTCCTTGCCATCACCGACCACAACCGTTATTTCCCGTCGTTGGAGGCAATCAACGCCTACAAGGACGTCGATCTGGAATACACGCTCGTGCCGGGCGAAGAAGTCCATCTGCCCAAGGGCGATGAGGATCACAGAAACGACGTGCATATCGTCAACTTCGGCGGGCTTTACAGCATCAATGCGATGATTCGCCGCGACGATGCGAGTATGGATATCTGCAACGTCAAAGAAAACCGCTCTTTGATCGAGAATTGCCCCGACCAGATGAGCGAGGAAGAATTCTATCGGACGATCGACGCCTATGCCGACACCATCGACATTCCCGAAGGCGTGGAGCGGTTTGCCTATGCCTGCTGCCAATGGGAGTTTGAACAGATCAAAAAAGCCGGCGGTCTGGCGATCTTCGCGCATCCGTTCTGGATCAGCAACGTCTATCAGGTGCCGCAGGTGCTGAGCGAGGCGCTGTTTGCCAACCGTAAATTCAGCGCGTTTGAAGTGCTCGGCGGTGAGAGCTATTTTGAACAAAATGGGTTCCAGACCATTTTCTACTATGAGCAGTGCGCCAAGGGGTACAAATGTCCCATCGTCGGCAGCACCGACAGCCACAACAGCGTCAACAACCGCAACGGACGCATTTGTTCCACCATTGTCTTCGCGCCGGAAAACACGCGCGAAGCGCTGATCGATTCGATCAGCGCCTCTTACAGCGTCGCGGTCGATACCATCAGCGCGGAATACCGTCTGGTGGGCGAGCTGCGTCTGGTCAAATACGCCAACTTCCTCTACAACAACTTTTTGCCGCTGCATGACGAACTTTGTTACGAAGAAGGCCGCCTGATGCGTGAATACGTCTGCGGCGACGAGGACGCCGCGCGCGTGCTCAAAGCCATTCACGGCCGCATGAAAAAACAGCGCGAGAAGTATTTCGCGTTCTGATCTCCATTCTATCCCACCGATTAAACTGCTCCGACAGACGATCCGTGCAGATCCGACGATTTGCATCGACGCCTGTCGGAATCTTTTATATTAAAAAATTATAAAATAAGTCAAAAAGATTTGATTTAATAAAAAAACTGTGGTACAATTGTCGTTCAGAATGGGGGCGAAGAACCAAATGGAGTATTTTGACCAAATCAAAGATTTTTTCGTTCAGGCCGGCGGCGTGATCTCATCGTTCCGCGTGTCTGATCTTTTGGATATTCTGCTGGTGGCTTTTGTGTTTTACAACGCGATCAAGCTGGTGCGCGAGACCCGCGCCATCCAGCTTCTCAAAGGCATCATATTATTTGTCATCATCTATTTCTTCATTTCGCTGTTCCAGATGCAGGCGAGCAGTTATCTGTTCCATTCCGTCGCTTCCAACGCCCTGTTGTTTTTGGTCATCATCTTCTCGCCGGAGATCCGCCACGCGCTTGAAAGCATGGGGCGCAGCGGTCTGCCCTCCGTGGTCAGCATCGGTAAAAGAGAGCGGGAAAAGAATTCGGAGCAGCTCAACAACATGATTACCGAGGTCTGCCGTTCTGTCAGCTCCATGAGTGAAAAGAAGATCGGCGCGCTGATCGTGTTTGAGCGCAGAACGCTGCTCGGCTCGATCATTGAGACCGGAACGGTGGTTGACGCCGCCGCTTCGCAGGAACTCATCGGCACCATCTTCTTCCCCAAGACGCCGCTGCACGACGGCGCCGCCATCATCCGCAACGACCGTGTGATCGCCGCCGGCTGCATCCTGCCGCTGACGAAAAACACCGGCATCAACAAAGAGCTCGGCACCCGTCACCGCGCGGCGCTGGGCGTTACGGAAGAGAGCGACGCGGTGGTCGTGGTCGTTTCGGAAGAAACGGGCTATATCTCTATCGCGAAGCAGGGTTCGATCACGCGGGATATTTCCGCCGCCGAGCTGCGCGAGAAGCTGCAGAACGATCTGATCGAAAACTTTGAAAGCCGCAGTCCTTCCTTCTTCGGTCGTCTGGTTGAGCGATTCAAAGGAAAACGGAACGGAGGGGATCAAGCATGAAGCGTTTGGCGAAATTTGCGCACCGTCTGATCTACGACAACAAGCTGCTGATGATCGTTTCCCTTGCCGTTTCCGTGTTCGTCTGGCTGTTTGTGACCATTCTGCTCAGCCCGACCGATACCGTCACCCTGCGCAGCGTGCCGGTCGAGATCGACCTTGCCAACAGCGTGCCGGCGCAGTTCGGGCTGGAAGTGTTCGGTCAGCGCGATTTTACGGTGGACGTTGAGATCACGGGCAAGCGCTATGTGATCGGCAGCTTGGCCTCCGACTCCAAAGCGGTGAAGGTCGTCGCGCAGACGCAGTACGTCGATTCCGCCGGCAAGAGCCGACTGGAACTGAAAGCAACGAAAGCGCGCGAGAGCGATGAGTTCGAGATCGTTTCGCTCTCGTCGGACGTGATCGAAGTATACTTTGACACCTACGTGGAAAAAGATTTTCCGCTGACCGTCAAGCTGGACGCGCCGGACGGCGTGACCAAGGACGGATATATCACCTCCGACCCTGTCCTGTCCGAAAAGATCGTCAACGTGTCGGGTCCCGCCACGGAGGTGAACAGCATCGTCAGCGTGGAGGCGCGCGTGGAGCTGGAGAAGCCCCTGACGCAGACCAAGACGTTTGACGCTGAGATGGTCGCCCTGAACGAGAACGGCGGGGTCGCGCACTATCTGACTTTCAACAAGGATAATTCCGTCGTTACGCTGACGGTGCCGATTTATCTGGTCACCGAGAAGCCGACGTCGGTCACCTTCAAGAACGCGCCGCTCAGCTATCATGCCGCGCCGCTGCACTACACGGTCACGCCGTCTTCGCTCAAAGCGGGCGTGCAGGGGATCGAGGATGAAGACGAACTGGATTCCCTGACCGTGGCTACCATTGACTTTGCCGAGCTGCAGCCCGGCGTCAACTCCTTCGATATCCCTGTCAGCAGCCTGACCGGCGTGAAAGTGATCTCCGACGTTCAGACCATTCACGTGACGGTTTCGGTGCCCAACTGCACGACCGCGACGCAGAAGCTGTCTGAAAGCAGCGTCAGCTTTGTCAACGCGCCGGAGGGATATGAGGTCGGCAGCATCGTGAGCGGAATCGAGAGTGTGACCCTTGTCGGTCCTTATGATTCTTTACGTGCTGTCACGGCGCAGGATATTGTCGTGACCGTCGATCTGACCGACGCCGACGCGGACGCCGCGCAGCAGACCTTCCGCGCGGAGGTTTCCCTGAAAGATATCAACGATTGCTGGGTCAGCGGCTCTTATACCGTGACCGTGGCGAAAAAATAATGAAAGGAGATGGCAGCCGTGAAAAAGCGCAGAGCGTTCGCTTGTGTTCTGTGCGCTGCGGTGCTGTTGTCTTCTGTTTTATGCGGCTGCGATATCGGGCCTCATTCCATCGAAAGTCTGATGCGCCCGCCGCACGCCGGCAGCGAACGAGAGCTGGAAAAAGCGCTCGAAACGATTTTAGGCAGCGGCTTTTCGCTGCGGGCGCCGCAGTCCGGCGACTATCACACGGCGGTCACGCGGTTTGACCTGAACGGCGACAGGCAGCAGGAGGCGCTTGTGTTTTACAGCCGCGCCACGGATTCCGTTCGCCTGTGCGTGTTGAGGCAGAACGCGGGCTCCTGGGAAAAGGTCAATGATTTCCCGGGCGACGGCAGCGGCGTTTATTCGCTGAGCTTTGACGACATGAACGACGACGGGTTCAGTGAGATCTTCGTCGGCTGGTATCTGTTCAACGATAAATCCAAAAAAGCGCTGACGGTGTATTCCGCTTCGGCGAACGATGGGCTTTCCGTTTCGGTCTGCACGACAGAGTCATACGACCACTACGTGCTGACCGACGTGAAGAACAACGGCGAAAAGCAATTGTTTATCGCCTATGCCGATGTTTCCAAAACACCGATCGCGGCCACGCTCAAACGCATCGGGATGGATGCCGCCGGTCATGTTTTCACCGCCGGCAGTCTGCCGATGGACCCGCGCATCGTGCGCATTGATTCTCTCCTGTTTGATCGACCGAAGGGCGAGCCGTACCCCCGCGTTTTTGCGGACGCGCTGCTGTCGGATAACCAGATGATCACCGAAGTGTTCCTCTGGTCGGAGGAGCGGAATAACTACGAGTGCGCGTTCCGCCAAAGCGACGAAGGTCTCAACACCGAGACCCAGCGCGGCGGTACGCTGAAGAGCGCCGACGTCGACGATGACGGTCTGATCGAGATTCCGCTGCGCAAACGCTTCATTCAAAGCGCCGCCGATGAAGTGGCGGTGGGCTACCTGCTGGCGTGGTGCGGCGTGGAAGGAAAAACGCTTACGCCGCAAATCTATTACGCGGTCAACGTCGCGCAGGATTACCGGCTGTTCCTGCCGAAGGAATGGAACGGAAGGGTTTTTGTTCATTACACGGATGCAGCGCATTGGGAGTTTGTGAACGGACGAGGGGAAACGCTGTTTTCCGTTTCCGTTCAGGAAAGCGCTTCGCTCAAATCCAACAATGCGACCGTGACGGTTTTGGACGATACGTCGGCGCCCGGTATGACGTATTTCTGCCGCGTCACCGAGAAGGGCAGAGCTTTCGGTGTGACCGAAGAAGAACTGGAAAGTTATTTTGAATACTATGCGGGAGGAACCACGAAGTGAAAAAGGTCATGGTAGCCGAAGACGAGGCTGCGATCCGCGAATTTATCGTGATCAACCTTAAGCGCAGCGGCTATGAAGTGCTGGAAGCCGAAAACGGCGCGCAGGCGTTGGCGCTCTATGAAGAAAACGGCGATGCGATCGACATGGCGATTCTGGACATCATGATGCCGGAGGTCGATGGTCTGACCGTCTGCCGTACGCTGCGCGAAAAAGATCAGAATATCGGCATCATCATGCTCACTGCCAAAACGCAGGAGATGGATAAGATCACCGGCTTGATGGTGGGCGCGGATGATTACGTGACCAAACCGTTTTCGCCTTCGGAACTCATGGCGCGCGTGGACGCGATCTACCGCCGCGTTTCGATGAACAAGGCGCACGCTGAAAAGCCGCAGGAAAGCAGCTACCTTTTAACGAGTGGCAGCTTTTCGCTGAACCTGCGCAACCGCACGCTGACCAAGAACGGCAGGCCGATCGAGCTGACGCAGGTGGAATTCCAGATCATGGAATACTTCCTGTCCAATCAGGGTGCGGCGCTTGACCGCAACGATATTCTGACCCGCGTGTGGGGCGAGAATTATTTCGGCGAAGATAAGGTCGTGGACGTCAACATCCGCCGCCTGCGCATGAAGATCGAGGACGTTCCCTCCAATCCGGTCCATCTCACGACCGTTTGGGGCATGGGCTATAAGTGGGTGCCGTAAGATTTCTTTATCTGAACAGAAAGGGGTGAAAAAATGAAGGTCAGGCTCAAACAGGGCGGCATGCACCGCCGCTGGCTCCTTTCCTATTTTTGCGCGTTCGCCCTGCTGATCGTCATTCTGTTTTCCGCTCTTTTCGTTTTTATCGCCAATTATCACTATCAATACGCTTATTCCGTGATCGATACCCGCGCTTCCGATCTGGTGAGCAATTATTTTTCTCCTTATCTCGACGGTGCGGAGGAGAGCTTTGTGAGCGGCGCGGTGAGCTTCATCGAGGATTTCTCCGATAAGAGCATGATGGAGGTTTGGGTGCTTGACCAAAACGGTCAGCCGATCGTATCCTCCTCCGGCTTTTTGATCGACGGCGGCGCGCAGATGCCCGACTACGTGCAGGCGCTCAATTCCACCACTGAAAAGGGCAGGTGGATCGGTCGCGATGAAAGCGGAGAAAAGGTCATGGCGGTCACCACGCTTCTGCCGGCGCGCGTCGGCGCGGTGCGCTTTATCAGCTCCATGCAGAACATCGACCGCCAGCTTTGGGGCTTCGGGCTGATCATTCTCGGGTTTGCCGTTTTGCTGCTCTTCAGCGTTTGGCTGCTGAATTATCCGTTCATCCGTTCTATTGCGCGTTCCTTGCAGCGCATCAACGAAACGGCGACCGAGCTCGGTACGGGGGACTTGTCGGCGCGGGTCGATCTGAACGGCATGCACGACGAAGTCAGCGACCTGGGGCGCAGCTTCAACAACATGGCGGTCGCGCTGGGGCAATCCGAGAGCCTCAAAAACGATTTTATCTCGACCATTTCTCACGAATTGCGCACGCCGCTGACCGCTATCAAGGGCTGGGGCGAAACGATCATTCAGATCGGCGATACCGACCCGGAAACGGCGAAAAAAGGCATGAGCATCATCGTCAGCGAGTCGCAGCGGCTTTCCGACATGGTGGAAGAGCTGCTCGATTTCTCCCGCATCCAGAACGGTCAGATGAAAGTGAACATGGCGAAGATCGACGTTCTGGCGGAGCTGGACGACGCGGTGTTCACCCTCAAAGACCACATCCTGCGCGAGGGGCTGGAACTGATCTACAACGTGCCGCATTATCCCATCCCCATGCAGGGCGATCCGGTGCGCATCCGTCAGGTGTTCGTCAACCTGATCGACAATGCCGTCAAGTACAATGAACACGGCGGCAAGGTGATCATTTTAGCGGAACTGCACGGGGAAAAGCTCGTGATCTATTTCACCGACACCGGCTGCGGCATCGCGCCGGAGAATCTTGCCAAAGTCAAAAATAAGTTCTTCCGTGCCAATTCCACGGTTCACGGCACCGGCATCGGGCTGGCGGTCGCGGATGAGTTGGTCAGGATGCACGGGGGAACGCTGGAAATAAACAGTGTAGTGGGCGACGGAACCACGGTCACGGTCACGCTGCCGGTCGAGCCGGTGGAGCTGCCCGAATCGCCGTTGCCGGAAAGGACAACAACCGATGAGTAAAGAAAAGATCAAGTATTCCGGCGTCGGCGGCGAAGCGCTGATCGAAGGCATCATGATGAAAGGTCCCAAGGGCGCCTCCATGGCGTGCCGTATGCCGGACGGCAGCATCGACGTGACGATGAAGGATTTCCACTCGGTGCTGGATAAGTATAAGATACTCAAAACGCCGTTTATCCGCGGACCGATCGCGTTCGTGGAGCAGATGATCTTCGGCTACAAGTGCATGATGGAATCCGCTGAGAAGACCAGCCTTGACACGTCCGATCTCAAGGAAGAGGAAATGTCAAAGCTCGACAAGTGGCTGGCGGACCATTTCGGTCCCAAGATGATGGCGGTCATCGGCGGCGTCGCCATGGTGATCGGCTTCGCGCTGGCGTTTGTGATCTTCTTCTGGCTGCCGACTTTTTTGACAGACCTCATCAACAAATATCTCGCCCATGGTTCGCTGGTGCGGGTTCGCCCGCTGATCGAGGGCGTGATGCGTATGATCATCTTCGTGGTCTATATGTGGTCGGTCTCGCAGATGAAGGATATCAAGCGCGTGTTCCAGTACCACGGCGCGGAGCATAAATCCATTTTCTGTATTGAGCACGGTCTGCCGCTCACCGTGGAAAACGTCCGCAAACAGATTCGTTTTCATCCCCGCTGCGGCACGAGCTTCATTTTCATCACCATCATCCTCAGCATCGCCGTGTCTTCGCTCGTGGTGGTCATTGCCCCGGGCGTGCGTGATATCCGTCCGCTGTGGATCGCCATTAAAATTCTGCTGCTGCCTCTCATCATGAGCCTCGGCTATGAGTGCATCCGCATCGCGGGTCGGCACGACAACGTGTTCACCCACATTCTTTCCGCGCCCGGGCTTTTCATGCAGCGCATTACCACCAAAGAGCCGACCGACGACATCATTGAAGTCGCCATTGCCGCCATCCGCGTGGTGATCGACGATCCCGAGGGAGATGCGGAAGCGACCTCCGCAGAACCCGAGCCGCAGCCCGACGAGACCGAAGCGAAGCCCGATGAAGCTGAGTGAATTTCGCCGCGTTTTAACGCAGCGGCTGCGTCCCGCATCGGATGACGACGCCGCTTTTGAAGCGGATTGCCTGATTGCGGACGCGCTCGGCTGCCGCAACGCGCAGCTGCCGCTGATGACTGAGCGGGCGCTTAACGAGGCGACCGAGCGGAATTTATCAAAAAAAGCCGAACGCAGGCTGGCGGGGGAACCGCTGCAATACATTCTGGGCGAATGGGAGTTTTTCGGCTTGCCGTTTGCCGTGGGGCAGGGGGTTCTCATCCCGCGACCCGAAACGGAGCAGCTGGTTGAGCTTGTCCTTTCCCGTTTGGAAGGTAAGGAAAAGCCGAAGGTGCTGGATTTGTGCGCCGGCAGCGGCTGCATCGGGATCACCGTCGCCAAACAGCGCGGCGACGCGGCTGTGACGCTGCTCGAAAAATCGGACGAAGCGTTTGCCTACCTGCTTGAGAATATCGCAAAGAATCAAGTTAACAATACTACCGCGATCCGGGGCGATCTGTTCACGGATCACGACCGTTTGAACGCGCCGTTTGACGCGATCGTGTCCAACCCGCCCTACGTCCGATCCGCCGAGATCGCTTCGCTGCAGCTTGAAGTGCGGCAGGAGCCCGCCATGGCGCTGGACGGCGGCGCGGACGGTCTGACGTTTTACCGCGCGATCGCGGAACGCTATGCGCCGCTGCTGACTGAGGACGGCTTCCTCGCCGTTGAGATCGGTGAGGAGCAGGGGCAGGCGGTCAGAGAGATTTTCGACGATCGTTTTGATTGTGTCACGGTTATCAAAGATTACAGCGGTCTTGACCGCATGGTCTTCGCCAAGGATCGCAGGTGAACTTTTATGAGCAGAATCGAAATTCGGAAAATCAGCATAACGGAGTTGGAAACCGACGCGATCGTGAACGCCGCGAACGAAGACCTTTTGGCGGGCGGCGGGGTCTGCGGAGCTATTTTCAGCGCAGCCGGATACGCGCAGTTGCAGAACGCCTGTGATGTGATCGGTCATTGTGATACCGGCAGCGCGGTGATCACGCCCGGGTTTCGCGCGAAAGCGAAGTTTATCATCCACGCGGTCGGCCCCGTATGGCGGGGCGGCGGTCATCATGAGCCGGAACTGCTGGTTGGCGCTTACACGAAGGCGCTGGAGCTGGCGGTTGAAAACCGCTGCCGAACAATTGCTTTTCCGCTGATCTCCGCGGGTATCTATGGTTATCCAATTGAGTTGGCGTGGCAGATCGCCA
Organism: Clostridia bacterium; assembly: GCA_017453685.1. Lineage (GTDB taxonomy): Bacteria > Bacillota > Clostridia > Oscillospirales > Acutalibacteraceae > UBA8612. The sequence continues at coordinate 4,657 of JAFTEL010000180.1, read as the reverse complement.
TTGACGCCTGCCGAGCGTTTTTGGATCGGCAAGGCGAATCGGAACTCGACGTCGTTTTCGCCGTGTTGGATGACAGAATTCTGACGATCGGTCAGGAAGTCTTAGAAAGGGAATGATACCGCCCGGCGGTATCGCGAAAAGAAATGCTGTTTGATTTATTCCGTATGGGCAGTATGGACGGTACGCAGCGCATGGCGCTGCTGATGAGCGCCTGCGCGCGGGTGTTCGTCATCTTTTGCGTGCTGCCCATCCATGAATACGCCCACGCGCTTGTTGCCACGAAATTGGGCGACGATACCGCCCGCCTGAAAGGGCGGCTGACCCTCGCGCCCATGGCGCATATCGACCCCATCGGCGCGCTGATGATCTTTCTGGTCGGCTTCGGTTACGCCAAGCCCGTGCCCGTGAATATGCGCAACTTCCGCCGCAAGAGGAAAGACGGCGAAGCGGGCAACGTGTACTATATGGGCTCCGATATGACATACGATTCCGGCTACGCCAAGCGGTGCATGGCTCTGGTCGCGCTGGCGGGGCCCGCGGCGAATCTGCTCATGGCGATTCTGTCGCTGATTGTCAAAAACGCGATCAGCTACCTCATCCCGATGTCTACGCTTACCGCCGTGCTTTACTATTTCTTCTATTACTGCGCCGCGGTCAATGTGGCGCTGGCGATTTTCAACTTCCTGCCCATCCCGCCGCTGGACGGTTCCCGTATCCTCAACGTGATCCTGCCGGACAGGGTTTATTATAAGCTCATGCAGTACGAACGCTATATCATGATCGGTCTGTTCCTGCTGCTTCTGACCGGTGTGCTGAGCACGCCGCTCGGGCTGCTGCAGCAGCTTGTGATCGGCGGTCTGGATTCGCTGGTCAGCCTGCCGTTCAAATTGATCAAGGGAGTTTGACGCTTTGGAAGCCATTCAATACAAAACCGAAGTTTTTGAGGGTCCGCTCGATCTGCTCCTGTACCTTATCAGCAAGCATAAGGTCAGCATCAACGACGTGGTCATCACCGATCTGATCGACCAGTATATCGAAGCCATTCGTCAGATGCAGCTGGAAAACATGGATATTGCCAGCGAGTTTCTGGAAATGGCGGCGCGGCTGGTCTATATCAAAACCGTGTCGCTGCTGCCCGTTTATGAGGACGCCGACAAGCTGCAGGACGAACTGCGCGGCGAACTGAGCGAATACGCCGACTGTCAGCTCATGGCGGGCAAGCTCGCCAAGATCGCCAACGGCTTCGATCTGCTGCCCACGCCGCCGGAAAAGATCGAGGCGGATATGACCTATGCCCGCGTCCACGTGCCGGAGGAGCTGCTCAAAGCCTACATTTCCGCCATCGGCAAGGGCGGGCGCAAGCTGCCGCCGCCGGTAGAAGCGTTCACCAAGATCGTCGCTTCCAAGATCGTTTCGGTCGGCTCGCGCGTCAGCGCCATCCTGAACTTTCTGACCGTCGGTCAGAAGCGCAGCTTTTCCGATTTTTTTGCGGAAAGCGTTTCCCGATCGGAAATGGTGGCGACCTTTTTGGCGCTGCTGTCGCTGGTCAAATCCAAGCAGATTTATATTGACGGAGAAAAAGATTCCGCAACCGTGGAATTGATCGCAGAGGGGGAAATCGAATGAACGCGAAAGAAATGACCGCGGCCGTCGAGGCGATGCTGTTTGCCTCGGGCGAGCCGCTCGAGATCTCCCGCATCGCCGAAGTGCTGGAATGTGACGTGGAGCAGACCGAAAGTCTGCTGCTCAACCTGTCCAACCGGCTGGATGAAAACGAAAGCGGGCTCTGCCTGCTCAAGCTCGGCGATCAGTATCAGATGTGTTCCCGCTCGCAGTTTGCGCCGCTGATCCGCGACATTCTCGACCTCAAACGCAACACGCCGTTATCGCAGGCGGCGTTTGAAGTACTCGCCGTGATCGCCTATAATCAGCCTGTCACCAAATCCTTTGTGGAGCAGGTGCGCGGCGTGGATTGCTCGGGCGTTATCTCCACCCTTTGTCAGCGCGGGCTGATCGAAGAACAGGGGAGGCTGGAGCTGCCGGGTCGCCCGCTGATCTACGGCACGACGCCGCATTTTCTGCGGTGCTTCTGTGTTTCGGAACTGGACGAACTGCCGCCGCTGCCCGAAAAGAGCGACGACAAGCTGAAAGAGACCATCGCCGCGAACGAACAAAACCGCTTGGAGCGGAAAAACGCGAATCAGATCGAAACCGTCGTCCTGCCCGATGACGAAGATCGGATTTCCGAAGCGGAGGATACCGCTTTTCAGGAAGCCTTTTCATAAAAAGACAACGCAAGGGGGTGAACCGGTTTGCTTGCACTCTACATTATTCTGGGCATTATCCTGTTTTTCGTGCTGCTGCTCTCCATTCGGGTCATCGTGTTCTTTGATTACAACGAAGAGCTGAAGCTGGACGTGCGCTGGCTGTTTATCAAAATTCCCATTTATCCGACCAAGCCGAAAAAAAAGAAGCCCAAGAAAGAAAAAGAAGAAAAGGAAGAGGAACCGGTTCAGGAAGAACCGAAAGAGGAAAAGCCGAAAAAAGAGAACATCTTTGTGACCTTTTACAAGAATCAGGGCTTTTCCGGCGTGATGGAGCTGCTCGGTAACGTCAAGCGCATCATGGGCGGTATGCTTTCTTCCTTCGGGCGCCATTTCATCTTCCGTGAATTAAAGTGCTATTTCACGGTCGGCGCCGGCGACGACGCTGCGGCGACCTCTATGCTTTACGGCAAGACCTGTGCTGCTGTTTTTCCGGTGATGGGGCTGATCACCAGCACCTGCCGCGTCAAAGAATATGACTGTGCGGTCAGACCGGATTTCATCAAGGGTGAAAAATCGGCAGTCCTGCGCGCCGTGTTTTCCGTTCGCCCCATTTTTTACATAAACGCGCTGCTTGTGAGCGGCGTCAAGCTGTTCTTTAAGGTGGTCTTGAAATTCCTCAAAGGCGCCAAAAAACCGAAACAGCCGAAGCAGCCAACCAATCAATCTGTCAAAATTTCCAAGGAGGAACAAAAATAATGAAAGAACAATCTGCATCCGGCATCCTTGCCACCGCGATCGAAAAGATCCGCGACCTCGTCGACGTCAGCACTATCGTCGGCGAACCCGTTTACAACGCCAACGGCATCACCGTGATTCCGGTGTCGAAGGTGACCTACGGCTTTGCCTCCGGCGGTTCTGATTTCCCCTCCAAGTCCAATGCCGATATTTTCGGCGGCGGCGGCGGCGCCGGCATCACCATCACGCCCGTAGCGTTTGTTGTGATCAACAAGGAAACCGTTACCGTGAAGTCGGTTCCCACGGCGGACGGCACGGCGGAAAAGCTCGTCAGTCTTATTCCTGAAATGGTTGACACCGTCAACGGTCTGATCAACAAGAAGAAGGAAGAATCTGCCGAAATCGTCAGCGAATAAGAAACTCCGTTCGGGCGCCTGCATATGTTTTATTACATTATAAATGGCAGGTGCTCTCGGATGCTGAAAGAAATGATCTGTACAGCGGTTTTACTGGCTGTGCTTGGCTTTTGCGCTTGTGCGGCGGAAAAGCCCGACGTTTCCGCGCGCGCAGCTGTGTTGATGGCTGCTGACACGGGCGAGGTTTTGTATGCCAAAAACGAACACGAGCGCCTCGGCGTCGCCAGCACCACCAAGATCATGACGGCGCTGCTCACGCTTGAACGGGCGACGCCCGACCGCGTGGTGACGGCAAAGCCCGAAATGGTGAACGTGGAAGGCACTTCCATGGGCTTGCAGGTCGGTGATCGGGTCAGCTTTCACGATCTGGTCATCGGGATGCTGCTGCCCTCCGGCAACGACGCCGCCAACACAGCGGCGCTGGCGATTGCCGGTTCGGCTCAGGTCTTTGCCGGCATGATGAATCAAAAGGCAAAACAGCTCGGCATGACCGACACGCACTTTGTCACGCCGTCCGGTTTGGATGACAACAACCATTTTTCCACCGCCTACGATATGGCGCTGCTCGGCTGTTACGCGATGCAAAACCCGCTTTTTGTTCAGATCTGCTCGTCACAGAAGGCGACCGTTCGCTTTGAAAACGAATCGTTTGACCGCACCTACCGCAACCACAACCGCCTGCTGCGAACGCTGTCCGGCGCGCTCGGCGTGAAAACCGGCTACACCAAAAAGAGCGGGCGGTGCCTGGTTTCGGCAGCTGAGCGGAACGGCGTGCTGCTCGTTTGCGTCACGCTGAACGCGCCGAACGATTGGGCTGACCACGAAAAGCTGTTTGACTACGGCTTTTCGCTGGTTCACCGCGGCACAATACCGGCGGCGACCGCGACCGTGCCCGTTTTCGGCGCGGCGGTCAATTGCGTCAATGTTTGCGCGGCGCGGGCGTTATCCGTGACGACGCAGACCGATTGCTCTCGCTTTCAGGTGCGTGTGCTGATGCAGCCCTATTGTTTCGCGCCGGTCGAAAAAGGGCAGGTGCTCGGAACGATGGCTGTCTACGACGGAAACCGCTGTGTCGCGAGCACGCCGCTGCTCTCGGAAACAGAGCTGCCTGCCGTGACTAAGGAAATCAGCCGAAGCCGTCGGTTCGATCGCTTGATCCGATTCTTTCAGCAAATCAAACAACATTTCTTCGGGGGAAGAGTAACCTATGGCGGACAATACCATCAGACTGCATAAATT
>JAFTEL010000179.1 GCA_017453685.1 Clostridia bacterium | reverse complement strand
GCATCGCCGAAATGAAGACCGGTGAAGGCAAGACCCTTGTGGCGACGCTCCCCGCCTACCTCAACGCGCTGGCAGGCAAGGGCGTTCACATCGTCACGGTCAACGACTATCTGGCGCGCCGCGACTCGGAATGGATGGGCAAGGTCTACCGCTTCATGGGGCTGACCGTCGGCCTGATCGTTCACTCCTGCACCAACGAGGAACGCCGCGCGGCCTACAACGCCGACATCACCTACGGCACCAACAACGAAATGGGCTTCGACTACCTGCGCGACAACATGGTGATGTATAAAGAACAGCGCGTGCAGCGCGGTCACAGCTTCGCCATCGTGGACGAGGTCGACTCCATTTTAATCGACGAGGCGAGAACGCCGCTCATCATTTCCGGTCAGGGTGAAGCCTCCACCCAGCTTTACGAACTGGCCGACCGCTTTGCCAAAACGCTTTCCGTCACCCGCGTGCGCGAGCTCGACAGCAAGCAGGAAAACGAGAGCGTGGCTGACGGCGACTATATCGTAGACGAAAAAGCGCGCACTGCCACGCTCTCCAAGAGCGGCGTGGAAAAGGCGGAGCGCTATTTCAACGTCGAGAACCTCATGGACGGCAGCAACCTGACGCTGCAGCACCATATCAATCAGGCGATCAAGGCCAACGGCGTCATGCGCCGCGACATCGACTACGTCGTGAAGGACGGCAAGGTGCTCATCGTTGACGAGTTCACCGGCCGCATCATGCTCGGCCGCCGCTACAACGAAGGGCTGCATCAGGCGATCGAGGCCAAAGAGGGCGTGAAGGTCGAGCACGAGAGCAAAACGCTCGCCACCATCACGTTCCAGAACTATTTCCGCATGTTTGACAAGCTCTCCGGCATGACGGGTACCGCCAAGACCGAGAGCGTGGAATTCCAGGAGATCTACAGCCTCGACGTGGTGGAGATCCCCACGAACAAGCCCATGGCGCGCATCGACCATCCGGACGTGATTTATAAGACCGAGCCGATCAAATTCCGCGCCATCCTCGATCAGATCGAGGAATGTCACGCCAAGGGTCAACCCGTGCTGGTCGGCACCATCTCCATTGAAAAATCCGAAATCCTCAGCGCCCTGCTCAAAAAACGCGGCATCAAGCACGAAGTGCTCAACGCCAAGTTCCACGAAAAAGAGGCGGAGATCATCGCGCAGGCCGGTAAGTTCGGCGCGGTGACCATCGCCACCAACATGGCGGGCCGCGGCACCGACATCATGCTCGGCGGCAACGCGGAATTCCTCGCCAAGAGCGAGATGCGCCGCATGGGTTACAGCGAGGAAATGATCGCCGAGGCGACCGGCTTCGCCGAGACCGACAACGAAGAAATCCTCGAAGCGCGCGGCACCTTCACCGCGCTGGAAGACAAATACAAGGAAGAGATTTCCGAAGAAGCCGACCGCGTGCGCGAAGTGGGCGGTCTCTACATCGTGGGCACCGAGCGCCATGAATCCCGCCGCATCGACAACCAGCTGCGCGGGCGTTCCGGCCGTCAGGGCGACCCCGGCGAAAGCCGCTTCTTTCTCAGCTTTGACGACGACGTGACCCGCCTGTTCGGCGGCGAACGCGCCCAGACTATGCTCGAACGCCTCAACGCGCCCGAGGATATGCCGCTGGATACCAAGATTTTCTCCAACATCGTCGAAAACGCGCAGAAGAAGGTCGAAGGCAACAACTTCGCCATCCGTAAAAACGTGCTGCAGTACGACGACGTGATGAACAAACAGCGCGAGCTCATCTACAAACAGCGCAATCAGGTGCTGGACGGCGACGAGCTCAAGCCCGCGCTGCTCAAAATGCTCGACGAAGACCTGGGCGAGATCGTGGACACCTTCCTGCCCGCCTCTGTCAGCGAAAAGGAATGGAACCTTGAAGGGCTGAAAGCGGAGCTGACCGGCTGGCTTCTGCCGCCCGATTACGATCTCGGCGAAGTGACCGACCGCGACGCGCTGCTCGCCGACCTCATTCAGATGGGTCACGACCGTTACGACGCGCGCGAAGAGCAGTTCGGCGAGGAGATCACCCGCCTGCTCGAACGCAAGGTGCTGCTTGACAACGTCGACGCCAAGTGGATGGATCACCTTGACGCCATGGATGAGCTCAAACGCGGCATCGGCCTGCGCGCCTACGGCCAGAAGGATCCGGTCGTCGTGTTCCGCTTTGAAAGCTATGATATGTTCGACGATATGACCCGCCAGATCCGCATGGACACCATCCGCATGTTCCTGTCCGTTCAGGTCAGGACCGAGGACGACACCAAGCGCGAGCAGAAGGTGAAGGTCACGGGCACCAACGCCGGCGGCGACGCCACCGAAAAGAAGCGCCCCGTGCGCAAATCCGCTTCGCAAAAGGTCGGTCCGAACGACCCCTGCCCCTGCGGCAGCGGCAAAAAATACAAAAAGTGCTGCGGCGACCCGACCAAAACAACCAAAGATTAATACGGGGTGAACCTGTGAACACATTATTCAACGAACTGCGGCAAAAGAACCCGACCTTTTCGTTCAATGGCTTTTCCGCCGTGCGCGATGAAAAGGGCATCACCGTCACGTTCGATTTTGCGCTGGACGGCGTTTGCGAATTCCACCCGACCACGACCGTTTTCACCGACAATCTGACCCTGCTCAACGGCTTTGATTCCCCCTCCGCGCAAAGCATCCTCTTCGCGCTGGGCATGGTGGAGCTGGTCAGCTACTGGAAAGCCGCCTGCCCGCCGACTGTGCGGGTGCGGTGCGGCGCCTTGAGCGCCGAAGACGTGCTCTGGTGGAAAAAGCTGTGGTGGGGCGGTTTAGGCGAATTCTTCTACCGCAATCAAATCGAGACCGATTTTGACTCCTTCGTGCAGATCGAAAGCGAGGGCGCTTCTCCCGTCTGGCAGGGCTGCCGCACGAACGGGCTGAGCCTCGTCCCCGTGGGCGGCGGCAAGGACAGTGACGTGACGCTTTCGCTCCTGAGCGACCGCAAGGACAAGATCAAATGCTTCACCGTCAACGATCAGCTGGCGCGCACGCAGGGCGTTTTAGCCGCGGGGCTGAAGGAAAGCGACGTCGTGCGCACAAAACGCATCATCGCGCCTGAGCTGCTGGAACTCAATCGCTTAGGCTATCTCAACGGGCACACGCCGTTTTCCGCCATCGTGGGCTTTCTGGGGCTTTACTGCTCCTATCTCATCGGCGCGGAAAATCTGGTGCTTTCCAACGAGAGCAGCGCCAACGAGGCGAGCGTGGCGGGGCAGGCGGTCAACCACCAGTATTCCAAATCCTACGAATTCGAGCAGGATTTGAACCGCTATATTCAGGCGCATTTCGGCGGCTTCGCCCGCTATTTCAGCCTGCTGCGCTGCTTCAACGAATTGCAGATCGCCGCGCAGTTTGCCGCGTTCAGGCAGTATCACGGCGTGTTCGTCAGCTGCAACGCGGGCAGCAAGCAAAACGTCTGGTGCGGCCGCTGCGCCAAATGCCTGTTCGTCTATATCATCCTTTCGCCGTTCCTCTCTCCCGAAGAACTGACAAAGATTTTCGGCTCGAACCTGCTCGACAAGGAAGACCTGCGGGCGGACTTCATCGGGCTGACGGGGCAGGCGGAAAGCAAGCCCTTTGAATGTGTCGGCACGGTGCGCGAAGTGAACGCCGCGCTGACCGAGACCAAAAAGCAATATCTCGCCCGCGGCGAACGGCTGCCGCTGCTGCTGCAAGACTACGGCGGCGGCGAACCGATCCGACCGCTGCTGCGGGAATACAACGACGAAAACGCGATCCCCGATGAATTCTTATCCTACACAAAGGAAATGTACGCTTATGTATCAGGGCTTGATTGATTTTTTCAAAGACAAACGCACCCTCATCCTCGGCTACGGGCGCGAGGGCAAGGCGACGCTTGCCTTTCTGCGCAAGCATTATCCCGACGTGCGCTTCACCGTCGCCGACAAAAAGCAGGTGACGGTCGAGGACGACAACGTTGAGCTGATCTGCGGCGACCATTATCTCGACCGCCTGAGCGAGTTCGATATCGTCATGCAGAGCCCGGGCATTTCCCTGCGTGACGTGACCGTGGGCGAAAGCACCGTCATCACGGGCGAAATGGATCTGTTTTTGCGCTTCGTGCCGTGCCGAAAAATCGGAATCACCGGCACGAAAGGCAAAACCACGACCACCACGCTCATTTATCAGATGCTCTGCGCGGGCGGCGTGCCTGCCATGATCATGGGCAACATCGGCACGCCCGTTTTTGAAAGTCTGGACGAGATCGCGGGCAAGACCGCCGTGATCGAAATGAGCTGCCATCAGCTCGAATTCGCCCACGCTTCGCCGGAGATTGCCGTGCTGACCAACGTCTACCCCGAGCACCTCGATCATTACAACGGCTTTGCCGGTTACGTGAACGCCAAGCTGAACATCGTGCGCTATCAGAAAGAAAGTGACCTGTTCATTTCCAACGCCGATCAGCCTTTGGCGCCGATCATCGGGGACGAGAGCTTCATCCGTTCCCGCCGTCAATATGTCAGCAAAAACGAATACAAGACCGATCCGTTTTTCGCCTCGCTCGTCGGGCACAACGAGCATCTGCCCGGTGAACAGCAGTGGCAGGATATTTTCTTTGCCGCCGCCGCGGTTCGTGAACTGGGCGTGAGCGACGAAGCGATCAAAAAAGCCGTGGATGATTTCGGCGGCATTGAGCACCGGCTGGAAAAGTTCGCCGTCAAAAACGGCGTCGCGTTTTATGACGACGCCATCGCCACCATCCCCACCGCCGCCATCGGCAACGTGCGGGCGCTGGACAACGTGGGCACGCTCATCGTGGGCGGGCTCGACCGCGGGCTGGATTACACGGATTTTGTGCGCGACCTGAGCGAAAGCAGCATTGACAACCTGCTGTGCATGCCCGAAACGGGTTACGCCATCGCGGATGAAATGAAAAAGTACGACACGCCTGTTCACGTGGAAAAATGCGAAACGCTCGAACTCGCTGTGGCGCGCAGCTTCGCGCTGACCAAGGCGGGCAAGAGCTGCCTGCTTTCACCCGCGGCGGCAAGCTATAACCGATACAGAAACTTTGAAGAAAAAGGCAACGCGTTCAAGCAGCTGGTAGCGGACTATGACGGCTGAAGAACTGCTGGCAAAGGAAAAAGAGTTTGGCGCGCAGATCGACAGTCTGACCGCCGAAGACCCGCAGGCGGCGCTTGATTTCGCGGTGAACCTGCTGAGGGAAAACGAAGCGCTGTTCGGCCCCGCCCGCGCGCCGAGCGCCTGTCTGGCGCGGCTGACGAGCCGCTTTCTGATGCACCGCAAAAATAAGGATCACATGGTCGGCTTCATCGCGCAGAACGATTATCTGCGCACGGTTTATTTCGGTCGGCTGAACACCTACAAATATTCGCTCGTGTTCGTCGCCAAACGCGTCATGCGAAAGGGCGACGCGGCGTTGAGCGCGGAACTGATCGATCTGATAAAGAACAACCCCTTCCGCGACGACGCCGCCGAAAGCTACAGTGAACGCTTTTCGTGGGCGTTCATCCGCGATAAGATCATCGCCTCGCAGGAGGAATACCTGAAACTGAGCGATGAAATTTTAGCTTTGCTGAAGGATTGAACGATGCAGAAACTCATGAG